>JAZRWD010000282.1:0-6122 GCA_045599525.1 Candidatus Limivicinus sp.
AAAAGATACCGCATCATGAAACAATGCGGGCAGCCGTTCTGCCACGGTGACCGGCAGGAAAATAGACGGTCTTGCGGGAGAACTGTTGGACCGAAAGATAAATAAGGAGATCAGATTATGATAAAAAAAGTATTAGCAGGATTATTAACCGCAGCAATGGTGGCAACGCTGGGAACCATGACAGCTTTCGCCAATGCCGGTATGGGCATTGACGCCGCCCCGGATGCATCCTGTAAATGGGATCCGCATAAGGTCATCTGCCTGGAAGAGGTAGAAGCAAAAGAATACATCAACGACGGGGACAAGGTCCTGGCAACCCTCCCGGCGGGCACGATCATCGACACGGACAATACCATTTTACGAAAGGGCGAGGATACCGGCTGGGCGGATACGGTGGTGCCGTATACGGACGGTGGCGCCGGCACCGCTTACTTTAAAACGAGCATGGTTCAGAAATATGACCCAAAGACCCCGGTCGAGGTTGAGCAGGAGGGAGAAAGACAGACTCTGGTGGTTCGCCTGCCGGAAACCGGAAATGAAGTGTATGAATTTACGGTCTCCGATCCGGAAAAAATCGACATGCTGACCTGCGAAGACAGCAAGGGTCAGTTTATCATCAGCTTCCGTTTTATTACCGAGGAAAATGCCAATAAGGAAAGAATCTTCCCAAGCGGCACCATCCATTTTGTCGGCAAAGTAAACGGAAACAAGAATCATGACTTTACCGTTGAGATCAAGGGCGATACCGGAACGTATTACCTTACGACGATCGAAAAGCCGCTGGATTTCAGCGAGATCAATGCCCTGATCGACCACACGGAAGAGAAATATGTGGCAGCCGGTTATACGGAAAAAGTGTATATTCTGAAAGACGGCCGCATGATCGATATGAACGGGTATGAATGCGTCGGTATTGCGGATGATGCCTGCCAGATGCATGACGGCACGATAATCTATGATCATCCGGTTGCAAACAATAACCCGGAAGCACAGCCGGACATTGACAGCGACATTGTCGATTACAGCGATGTGCTGTTCTTTGAAAACGGGGATGTTCTTCATGTGTCTTATCTGATCGATGGCAGAATTGTGGACAGTAACGGAAATGAACTCACCGCATTTGCCGACGGCGGATTCAAAATGCCGGACGGAACCGTCGTTACTGAATGGAATCCGGCAAAGCAGTCCTTTGAGGATTATAAAGCACATGGAAGATCCCTGGAAGGCGAGCTGGTCCTTCACCGCGCGGATGGCAGTAAGGGCGAAGTCTTCCTCCGTCAGGAAGGCGGCGGCTGGGTAAGCAACCAGGGCGATGCATTTACCAATAATGGCAATGGAACCTGGACAAACGGCACAGACGGAACGCTGTGGAAATAAACCTGTTTCAGCGACACAACCGGGACAGGGGAGCGGTTTGCGTAGTGTGAGAACCGCTCCGGTTTGCCGGTGGATAATGAAAGGAAAATCATTCGGACCGCATAAGCATGCCGCCGAATGAGAGAAGGAGATACAGAATGATTAACCCTCCAACGCAAAACCTTCTGAAAAGAAAACGCAATAAACTGGGCGTGACAGGCCTGATCTTCAGCCGGACCGGTGTGGTGCTGATCCTTCTGGTGCTTGCTGCGCTGGTTGTGTTTGGTGTGATCCGGTGGTTCAGTGATTATCTGTATCAGGTCATGGGCAGCGTGGCGCTGTTCAACTTCATTGCTGTTGTGTACCTCATCAACACGGACATGGATTCCTCCGCCAAGCTGACCTGGGTTCTGGTGGTTATGGCTACGTCCGTCTTCGGTACGCTGTTCTACATCTACACGCGCCTGAACTTCGGCAACCGCATGGTACGGCGCGAATACGAAAGAATAACCCAGCTCCATAAGGATGACCTGCCGCAGAACACGCAGACACTGGAGGCCCTGCAGAAGGAAGCCCCGGAGGCTGCGGGGCTTGCCCGGTATCTGTACGCCAACGATGCCTTCCCGGTCACGCGGAATAACGAGGTGACCTTCTTCCCCCTGGGTGAAAATAAGTGGGAAGCTCTGCTGGAGGAGCTCCGCAAGGCAGAAAAGTTTATCTTCATGGAATACTTCATTGTGGAAGAAGGAACTATGTGGGGTTCGATTCTGTCCATCCTCTGTGAGAAGGCAAAGCAGGGAGTCGAGGTCCGTGTGATGTATGACGGCACCTGCGTTCTCGGCACGCTGCCGTACAACTATCCTCAGCTGATGCAGGAGCACGGTATCGCCTGCAGAATGTTCTCCCCGCTGCTTCCCTTTACCTCAACGCACTACAATAACCGCGACCACCGGAAGATCGTGGTGATCGACGGCAAGGTCGGCTTTATGGGCGGGGTCAACCTCGCGGATGAATACATCAACCGCAAGGAAGTCTACGGCCACTGGAAGGACACCGCCGTCTGCATCAAGGGCGAGGCGGTCCGCACCCTTACACACATGTTCCTGAACATCTGGAGCTTCGGCGAGGAAAAGCCGGACTATGCCCGCTATCTTGAGGCACCGGTAGTCGGCTATCCGGATGCCCGCGGATATGTGATCCCCTACGGCTTTAACCCCTTTGAGAAGGAACGTGTCGGTGAGCGGGTATACATCGATATGCTCTACACGGCCAAACGCTATGTCCACATCATGACCCCGTACCTGATCCTGGATGACGACCTGCGGGACGCACTCATGTATGCAGCGCGGCGCGGTGTCGATGTTCGCCTCATTATGCCCGGTATCCCGGACAAAAAGGCGGTATATGACCTGGCCTGGACCTATTTCCCCACACTCATGGCTGCCGGGGTGAAGATCTATCTGTATACACCCGGCTTTGTGCACGCCAAGCTGTTTGTATCGGATGATGTCAAGGCAATCGTGGGTACGATCAATCTGGATTACCGCAGCCTGTACCATCATTTCGAATGCGGCACGTTTATGTACGATACGGAATGCGTTCACGACATCGAAGCGGATTACCTCCGGACACAGGAAAAATGCATGCCGGTCACCGATGAGGCTCTGCAGAACAGAAGGCTGTTCAACAGGCTCAGCGGAAGACTGCTGCGCCTGATCGCACCGATGCTGTGAGGCAGCCGGGCCATTGACGGTAGATGGCACTGTGGGGTGTGGAAAATCTTGACATGAGAGAAAAGTACGTGTAAAGTATTGTTTGAAATATATCGTAGCACAACAGGAAATAAATAAAGGAGAACCGATATGAAAAACGGAAAAATGATGAAGCGGGCGATGATGCTTCTGGTCGTACTGGCCCTGGCGCTTACCGCCCTTGCCGCCGGTGCTTTCGCCGATGAAGGTGAGCACACAATGTACTGCACCGCAAGAAGCGGCCTGATGGTCCGCACCGAGCCGAACACGAATGCACCGAGCGTGGGCAGCTTTGCCTACGGCCAGGACGTCCGGGTGACCGGCAACCCCGATGCAAACGGCTGGGTACAGGTAGAATATAACGGCTTCCTCCGTTACGTTTATGCCTCGTATCTGAGCGGCATCAAGCCTGCAGACAGCAGCTTTGGCTGGCTGAAGACCAACAGCAACGTGGCACAGAAACAGGACTACCGTGTGAAGGTGTCAAAGGGCTATCTGGCCCTCCGCAACGGCTGCACCTTCGACAGCAGCAATGAAATCGCACAGCTTGCCAATGGTACGCCGGTTCAGCTGATCAATAACGGCAATGGTACCTACTGGACCGTCTACGTTCCCAGCCTGAACAAGACCGGTTATGTAAACAGCAACTATCTGGAGTAAGGAAAACATAGCAGGGACCGGAAAAAAGCCCTGAAGCGGAAGAAAAAAACAGAAAATAACGGTCGGTGCACGAAAAATGTGCACCGACCGTTATTCATGATCTGCTGTTTGCTTTCGTTCTGCCCATCAGGGCAGAATCGGAAAATCAGGCTTCGTAGATGGAGCCGGTGACAGCATGCAGGGCTGCAAGACGTGCGAAGCAAACGGTCTTGCCATGCGCGGTGCCGCCGAACATCTGCGGGTAGCTGTTGGAGAAGAAGCCGCCCATGTCGTTACCGACAACGTACAGACCGCCGAGTGCATCGCCGTTCTCGTCGATGGCTTCCAGGTTCGTATTGACACGGACGCCATTCATGGTGGCCAGCAGCCAGCTGCCGATGCAGATGCCGTAGAACGGGCCCTGGACGACCGGGGTCAGGTCCTTCTTCTGCTTGCCGAAGTCCTTATCCACGCCTTCTGCGCAGAGCTCGTTGTAGCGTGCAACACTGGCGAGGAAGTTTTCTTTAAACTTGCCTTCGAAGCCCAGCATTTCGGCGAGCTCTTCGAGGGTGTCAGCCTGCTTCAGCTTGCCACTCTTGAGGGCGGGCTCCATGAAGACGCTGTAGAACTGTTCGCCGTCCTTGCAGGGCATAACGTTCGGCAGAACCTCGGAGTTACGGGCACCGGGAACGGCAACGACACGGCTGCAGATGGTGGTGTGGAAAGCGACAACATCAGACCAGTAATTGCTGTCGAAAATCTGGAAAGCAATGTGGCCGGGCTGGGTCAGCCAGCTGTTGATATGGAAGTCGTAAGTGTTATCTTCGTTGCAGTAGCGCTCGCCGCGGGTGTTCAGGTTCAGCCAGGGCTGGCTGCCGGGCCACCAGATGTCGCCCAGACCGGTAGTATAGGGAGCACCGGTGTGGTGGCCTTCGTCTACACCAGCGCGGTCGAAGGCAACGCCGCCGGCGTGGTTGCGGTCGATATCTGCACCGGCCCACATAGCCATCTTGATGCCGTCGCCCATAGCAAAGCCACAGCCGAGGTTATTGCAGATGATATCCTTGTCACGATAGTTCAGGGCATCCATCATTTCGGGGTTGCCGCCGTAGCCGCCGGTGGAGAGGATAACACCCTTGGCAGCGTTAATCTGGATGTAAGCGCCGTCGGAGGATCTCTTGACGATGATGCCGGTGATACGGCGGTTCTCGTCCTGAATCAGCTGGCATGCAGTGTGCTGCCAGAGAATGGTGCCGCCCTTTTCTTGGATGATTTCGACCCATTTCGGGTTTGCCAGCTGAGAACCCATGTAGTTGGGACCGAGTTCTTCGAAGGTCTCGTAAACGGTATGGGTCTGGGGCTTATTCATGTAACGGCAGTCCTTCATATCGGTCTCCAGGAACATGTGAACACCCTTTTCCTCCATGCGGTCGACAAACCAGTCCATGGTGCGGCCGGACTCGTGCAGCCAGAGGTTAATCAGGCGCTGGTCGCACTCATAGCTGGCGTAACGGCACAGTTCGTTGGAGATCTCCATCAGTTCTTCTTCGGAGTATTCAATGCCGTATTTCTCTTTCATGAGCTTGGAGTTGTAGGCACCCATTTCGCCGGCCCAGGTGATGTGGCTGCCGTTCTTCTCAACGAGAACAACGCCTGCACCGAGGTCTGCAACGGAAGCGGCGGAAATCAGGCCACCATTACCGGCACCGACGACAACAACGTCGGTCTCCATGGTCTCGGCAATATCGGTAATGGGTGCGGGCTTGGCAAAATAAGCTTCATCGTACCATTTTCCGGTGGAAGCAGCGGGAGCATCGTCGGCAAAAGCAGCGGTGCCAAACAGGCTTGCAGCAGCCAGGCTGACGGCGCCGGCAGCGGAGCCCTTCAAAAAGTCGCGACGGGAAATGTTCATGATTATGTTTCCTTTCTATGAATGCTTTTCAATGCTTTTCCAATTTTTGCGCATCGTTAATAGTATAGCATTTCTGACGGCGCTTTCAATTGACCGAATCTCTGAAAAGCAGTAGAGAAATTTGTGCATTATAGTGCCGCCTTACCAATAAATCAACCGGCAGGCAAGAAGGAGAAGCGCAAGCGCCGGAACGAAGAGAGCAAAATAGAAGAGCGTGGGCCCAGCTTGCCGGGTAAGCAGACGGCGGATAAAGGAAATGCCGCTGACGATACAGACAAAACCCAGCAAAGCAAGCAGTACGACCGCACGGCCGGCGGAACCGGAAGAAGCGCGGTCGGAAAAAGAGCTTTCTGCGGAGTCATCGGAGGGAGAAGGCCGGTCGTCTGCAGTGCCCGAAACCGGAGCGGGATCTGAGAAGGGAACATCTGGGTCAGACATCCCTGCAGCCTGTACAGGTTCAGCGG
>JAZRWD010000283.1:0-8896 GCA_045599525.1 Candidatus Limivicinus sp.
GTGAAAACTAAGCTGGAAGAAACCGTGAGATTTACGATTGCTATGTCGATTGTGGTACTGAATCTGCGCAAGATTCAGCGTACCCTTTCGCACCTTCTATTCCGGTTATTGTGTGAATTCAGTCCAAGATTAAAAATGGCATTTATTCAGTAGACATTACTTATCCTTTTTTTCTCGCCATTGAGGAAAATCAATTTCATAAGTAATAACTATTAAGCAACAAGCAGAAAAACAGTGATTTCTCTGATGGAGACAATGGAGGCAAGGAGGGAATACAAGATGTGTTGTGTTCCATTTAGTATCAGTCCTTTGGTTTCAAATTCTCGTACAGCTTTTCGAGCGCTTTGTAGTCAATTTTTCCGCCGACCGTCGAGGGCATTTCTTCAACAGGTATTATTTCCATCGGGAAATATTCGGCAGACAACTTTTGCCGTGCCTGTGCATTGAGAAGTTCAAGTACGTCTTCATCGCAGTTCTCCTTGAGTTTGACAAAGACTCTTGGCGCATGGATCCTAACAGGGTCTTCATAAACTGTAACCCCGCAGTTCTCAACCTCAGGCATATTAACAAATGTATCTTCAACCCTCTGCGGGAAGAGCTTATGATATTCACAGCTTTCGGGAATCATGGTCACATAAATCCGTTTCAATCTTCCACGTAGGAAGATGAAACCGTCTTCGTCCATTTCACACAGGTCACCTGTGCGCATCCAGCGAACCCCGTTCCCGTCGGTAAAGAACAGCTCTGCTGTTTCCGTAGGCATTTTGTAATAACCAATCATGGTATTTGGGGCGCTGACGCATAGCTCACCGATTTCGTGATACCTCAATTCTTTTTCTGAATCCCAATCCATGATTCGGATATTTACTGCCGGTAGCGGAATGCCTATGCTTCCTTCTTTTAAGGCATGATTCTGATTTGAAGTTACCACAGATGCGAACTCTGTCATCCCGTACCCTTGCGCATAGGAAGCCCTCGCACCATGTGATTTAAGAAATGCGTTGATTTCACGTTCTTTTTCGGGCGCAGTTGCACCGCCGCCTCCGGAGAAGTCTACAAGATTGGACATATCACCCTTTGCGTGCAGCATAAAGGGGTCAAGAAGAACAGGACCGACAACAATGCGGTCGGGTTTTAGCTTGTTATACTCAGTCATTATTTTTTCGTGTTCAAGTTCAATCTGAAGAGTAATATCTAAACCTACACAAATCAAATGATGAAGCATACCTATGCCAAATCCAATAAACGGCGGCAAAAAGAGTAGTATAGTATCTCTATGATGATAGTCCTTCCCAGATTCCCTTAACTGAACAGAAACGGCATTCATGCAGTCGGAACTGAGCATAACTCCCTTTGGCTGGCCGGTAGTACCGCTTGTATATACCATAGCGCAGGGAATCCCTCCGTCCTTTGTCTCTTTTACAGCGCAGCTTTCCGCAGCGTTTAGTAACTCCGCAAAATCTGTGATTTCGTGGTTCTTTTTGTGGTGCATCAGACTATATGCAAGCTTCAAAGCAGGCGGAAAAGAGTCGGATACGCGAAGCAGAATCAGCGGGCATATTCCTTCCGTACGGCGGTGTGCTTCGGCAAAGGTATCCATGATAAAAAGCGCCTTTGATGCCGTGTTGTTCAGTACGTCGAGTAGCTCGTCATCCGAAAGTGTGGGATACACGAAATTGGCGACAGCTCCCACACGGGATGCTGCATACAGCAGACACACAGCTTCTGGAATGTGCATGGACATAACTGTAAAAATATCTCCTGAGCCAATGCCGAGCTTTGCAAGAGCGTTTACCGCAGAGTCAACCATATGGAAGAATTGGCCATAGGATATTTTATTTCCATAATAGCGAAATGCAGTGTCGGAAAGATGGTCTTTGTTGCGTTCGAAGGCATAGTTGTATAGCGTTGCTTTCGGCATTTCGGCATTGATTGCTTCAGGCGTATAGTATTTCAACCATGGCTTGTCGATGGAAGGATAACCGGTCATTTTTTATCTCCTCTCAGAATGGTGTACATTATTGTAATGAGACAAAAAAAAGTTTATCCCGCTCAATGGTTGTTTTTGTTCGGGATTATGCTATACTGTGAACAGGGCAATACATAATAGACGTTTACAAAAAAGTACACATTTCTGTAAAAACCGAAGCCATTATCTGGCTTCGGTTTTTTTATACCGTTCTGCCTTATAGCGAAAAGTAGAGAGCGGCATGCTGCAACTGCGGGCAGCATCGATGCCGGTAATTTCTCCGGATTGCCATTTGTTTACCGCATCGCCGAAGCCTTCCGGCAGCGGTTTCGGCGGTCTGCCGAAGCGTACGCCTCTGGCCTTCGCTGCAGCAATGCCCTCTGCCTGCCGCTGGCGTATATTGGCTCTTTCGTTTTCTGCTACAAAGCTTAAAAGCTGCAAAACAAGGTCGCTGATAAAAGTGCCGAGCAGGTCCTTTCCACGTCGCGTATCCAGCAGCGGCATATCAATAACAAAAATATCTGCGCCTTTTTCCTTGGTGATGATTCGCCATTGGTTTTGTATCTCTTCGTAGTTCCGTCCAAGCCTGTCGATACTTTTGATATACAGAAGATCACCTGGCTTCAGCTTCTTAATTAGTCTTTTATACCGCGGACGTTCAAAGTCCTTGCCCGACTGTTTGTCAAGGTAGATTTGTTTGACTGTTAAGCCAACCTCATGCAGACATATGACCTGCCTGTCCTCGTGCTGCTCCCTTGTGCTGACACGCACATATCCGTATTGCATAATCTGAACCTCCAATCATGAAAATGTGGTATAGTGATTGTAGGGCAAAAGAAAAGTCCCAGAACCTGCATAACAGGCTCTAGGATTTGATTATCAAATTGTATCCCTATCATCTTGCTGAGTCAAATTCCCAACGGACAGAAGACTGTATGTAGGGAGTCGTTCTCTTTGAAACTCCGGAGAAAAATAGAACAGAAACAAAAAGCAGGGTGCCCGAAAATGGGCATCCTGAAGATCAATGGTAAAAATATGGGTCACAGGCGGTTTTTGCCGCAGTGCTGGATGGGGGAGAGCGGCTGGTGGTACCATTTTGGGCTCTTCCCGCTACGGTGTTTTATCTTCTGTTATTGTAGATGTCAGCCGGCATGCAGGGCGACAAATTATGCTTTCTTACATCTCTTGTTCCATCTGGCGGACAACCTCAAGAGGAAGCCCAGTACACTTAGAGACGGTCTCTGCCTTTATCCCTTCAGCCAACATTGCTCGCGCATTTTTCCTGCGTTCCTGCTCTCTGGCGATTTCTTCATACTTCTTCATCACTTCACACACGGAACCGACACCCCTTTCTGTCTCTTTCAGATTTCGCACTTCCTCGGAAAACACCGGAAATTAGGGATTGAAATCAAACTCGGAAATATAGACCACGATCACTTCCGGAATCTGACTGTAGTCATCTCCCGCCGTAGACTCTTTTACCGTGATGCTGGCCGCGTTAAACCGTGCCCGTTTCCGGTGATGGTCATTGTCTGACCGCTGGACTTCAATGTTCACCCGGCTTCCGTCACCCAAAAAGCACAGGGCATCCGGCATTTAAGGCGATGTATGCTACGGCGTGCTGCTGCCGGGGATGTCTGTACAAAAGGCACTTAAACCGCCTTCCACTCGGATACTGTTCGGGTCTCGCTGGAGATGTTGACTCCAATTTTATGCATTGTCCGCGGATCGGTGGCATACGGCAGAGCGTACTGCTTCTCTTCAATCTGCTGCAGCGCCTCATCGGCAGAGCCGTCCAGCTTAAACTCGAAGATATAAATGTCGTTGTCACTTTCAATGATGACATCTGCCCGGCCTTTGCTGTTTTGCTTCTCGATAAGGGTCGTGTAGCAGCTCAGCAGACGGTTGATGATATAGAAGGTATAGGTATAGTGGGTCTCAAAGTCCTTCGCCCGTTCGTCTTTGTTGGCTTCGTAGGGGATGGAGGCAAGGAAGGAGGTAAAGGCATCCCGAATTCCGTCTAGGTCACCTCGACGGAGCATACGGTTGAACTGAAGAGCCCAAAGGAACACGTCAACTTCCTTTTGATGGAAATAAGTGTTCGCCGTTAGGAGAATGAAACCCTTTCGTACCTCTGCATTCGGATAGTCCAGCGTATATCGACGGTCCTGTTTATCATAGCCCTTAATAGTCAGATACCCGCTCTGATAAAACATGGCCAGCGGGTCTTCTACATCTGCTCCGTAGCCCATGAAGTATTTCGACACATATGGCCGCTCAAGCAGCTTTTGCATATTAATATGGTTCTTGGCAAGAAGCTTTGCGAGATAGGTTGTTGAGCCGGATCTATACCAGTAATTGTCAATTTGAAGTTGATCAAATACGTTTAAGATACCAAACGGATTATAGATGTCAAGCGTCTCTCTGCTGAAATGATAACCGCCATACTGCTTTTTCAGCATTGCTTTCATCTGATCCGCAGAGCATTGGTATTCCCGGGCCATTTGCTCGATTGGTTCGGAAAAAACAGAATGCAGTTCTGTTTCCGTAATACCACAGATTGCATCGTATTGACTATCCATACTGATATCGTTCGCCTGATTGAAGCCTCCGAAAGCAGTGTTCAGTGAGAGCTTCGTAACACCGGTCAGCAGAATAAAGTGCAGGCTGGCATCGACGGCTTTGAAAGTGCAGTAAAAGGACTGCAGAATCTTTCGGTTAATCTCTTCCTGTGGCTCGCCAAGCACATCCAGCAGGGGCGTGTCATATTCGTCAATCAGGACTACAGCCCTTTTGCCGGTTTTGCGGTAGGCCTGCTCCAAAACGTAGCGGAAGCGTTCACTCAGTGTCTCCCCGAAAGGGTCTTTGCCATACAAAGCTTCCCAATTAGAGAGGTAGTTATTCAGCTTATTTTCTAAACCGTCGGGGGTGGTAAAATTACCACTGGCGAAATCCATACGGAACACCGGGTACACATTCCAGTTCTGTTCCAGCGCTTCCATTTTCAGGCTCTTGAACAGCTCCTTACGGCCGAGAAAATACGCCTCCAGTGTGCTGATGAGCAGTGACTTGCCGAAACGCCGCGGACGGGAGAGGAGGCAAACATGCTCCTGCGCTAGTTCATAGACCAGGTCGGTTTTATCTACATAAACATAGCCGTCTTCGATAATCTTTTCAAAGGTTTGTATACTGATCGGATATCTCATTTCGCTCACCTCCAATTCTTAAATTACTACAGTTTCCGATGTTTTTCAATATTCGTCCCTCGTCTTTACGACAGTTGGTATGTGAGGTGGAAGCAGCGGGCGGGCAAACCCCATGCGCTTGTGTTTCGCCTTTTCGGGGTGTATGATGGTAAAAACGACAGAAACCGTGGAGCGCCATCATGGCGGAACCAAGTCGGATAGTCCCAAATGTTGAGGTTAGGCATGCAAACCATTGACCAGGCGTTGGAAAAACTGAATAGGTCCAAATTCCGTTCCGGCTTTACCCTGACGAAAAAGGAGCGCCAGTATATCGAGGAAAAGGGGATGGAAACTGTCCAAAACCATGCCCGGGACTTCGTCCGAGCAAAGCTTGCGCCTGCCGTTCAGCCGAATGATGGAAAGCAGACCCCTATGCACGGGCATCCGGCGTTTAAGGCGATGCATGCTACGGCGTGCTGCCGGGGATGCCTGTACAAATGGTATAAGGTGAACCCGAACAGAGAACTGACGGAAAACGAGCAGGAACGTGTTGTGAATCTGATGATGGCTTGGCTGGATAAAGCGTATGGGGAAGGGCGGAAATGAGCAGCCGGTTAATTCCCCGCAGCCCAAATCGGAACGATGCGGAAGCAGTGTAAGAATGCAGCGAAGGTTGCGAACAAAACTACAGCGGGAAGAGCCCTCAAAGCTCCTCCCGCTGTAGTTTTGACTAATCACTATATAAACATAAGCATGTACAAGGGCAGGGTGATCTTTTTGCCCACGCAGCCCACATTCTGCGACGCCATTTTATAGCCATAGGCAATGCTGTCCGATTCCAGCAGGCGGTTAAGCGATGCCGTTGAGCTTTTACCTGCTTTGATTTCTACCGGAATCACGCCGTCCGGGCCTTCCAAAAAGGAACGCAATCTCCAGTGAACCGGTATCGTTGCGGAAAAAGTCAAAGAAAATATGCACATCGGTCTGCGCCACAACAACGCGGTGAGACGTCAAACAGGGTTTAAGCGCCTATAGAGAATACATACTCCGTATCAAAATTCTCTCTGCTGCAGACGCGCATGGTCAACTCTTCCTGGTCATACACTTCAGACCAAACGGTCAACCACTTCCAGTTTTCCGCATTCTGCGCGTCTTTCCCCTGCGCAGTTAATGCCATTGACATATCCCGGTCATTTTGCCCGTATTTGACTTCCTGCAGGTATTCCATCGCCTGTTCATTCGTCGGATTCGGGTTCTGCTCCAGCAACTCTTTCAATTTCTGATAACGCCAGAAGCCTTCTGCGACGGTATTCCGTGCACCTTCCGTCACATAGAAATTGGTCACAAGCTGATAGGGTTTTTCCTCATTCGGATAGCTGATCTTTACCGCTTTGTTCAGCTCTTCTGTTGAGCAGGCATCATTTGCATGATCAAAATCATACTCGACAGTAACCGGATTTCGGTTTATGGCCAGCTCTCCGTCTACGATTTCAAACACAGCGGCATCGCCGGTTGCATCGGCTACCAGCCAGTGGAAACTGCTTCCACCGGTCGGATCCGTCGAATCTTTTTTATAAAAGACGGAAAAAATGTCATATTGCCGCAAAATGGCTTCCGCTTCTTTTACCGTAGCTGCTTTATCCAGCATAACTCTCACCACAACAGAAGAAAGCAGCGGCTGCTTTCCCGTATTCTGATGTGCTGCCTCTTCATCGAGAATAAGGATCGTACAGGCAAGACCTTTTTCATTCATTCCGTCATTGATCAAGAGCGGCGCATATAAAACGGTCTCGATCTTTTCCGAAGTAGAAAAATCGGCTGCCAGTCCTAAAAATCCCATATCCACCATTCCTACCGACGTATATCCATCTTTCGGTGCGGTATGAAGGACCATACTGATTTCCGTGTCGTTATTCCAGTCATAGTTTCTTCCCATGATTCGATGGCCTGCATTGTTTGTCGTTGCAAATGCCGAGCAGCCACCATACATGGTTTTGGGCATCGGTGCAGTGGATTCCGGTAGATGCATCTGCCGGAAATTCTTCATCATATCCGAATAAGGATACGTTCCCGCTTCAAGCAATTTATCCAGGCTATACTCCGCAGTATAATCGACTTCATACAGATAGCCTTCCTGATCCAGTTGGGTAAGACTGTCTATCGTATTCTGCTGCTCTGCTGTCCAGTAAGGAGCAGTAAAGTGCTGTTCTTTTGCCTCTGCATGGCAAGGCAGCGCAAACATCGATACGCTGACAGCGAATGTCATTATAGCGGATAAAAGCGTTCTTTTCCTCATTATCGTTTTCTCCTTGATTTTCATCTCTTGGAATCCGTACGGCGGATTACTGCCGCCAGCGGCAGGATCAACATGCCGCAGAAGAAATTGCTCACCCCGTGGACCGCATCATACGGTAGGCCGGCCACGATCCAGGCAATCGTCTGCCGGAAGCTCAGCCCGAAGAACAGGGCCTGTGCCGGGGCATACAGTGTACCGAACAGGAAGCCGTGGAATGCATTAACAAGCATATACACGATCGGCGCCAGCTTTTTCGGCATATTCCTTGGCAACAGCATGGTAACGCCCCAAAGGACCGTCCACAGATACAGGTACGGGATCCACCAGGCCGCAAAGCCTGCCATTATCCCATTTACCAGCACATAGGTATAAATGGGATACAGTGCCTTCTTTCGATATACCAGGGTCAGTGCTACTGTAAATGTACCCAGCAGGTGCACGTTCGGCAGGAACTCCATCAATGCTTTTGAGGCGTACATCAGGCCGCCCAGCATCGCAAAGATGCAGATCTCCCGAATGGTGAGACTGTTTTTATTCGACGGTGAAGCCATATACTGCGCCGTCGGTAATTTCGGTCGCATCCACGCCGCTCATGGCATACTCACCGTTGATGTAGAATGCCCAGTAATGACCGTCCTTGTCGTAATCTGCGGTTACACCGTTTACGGTCTTTACATACAGACCATACTCGCCGTTTTCCCCGGCGATCAGGTTCAGGGCCAGCAGAGCTTCACCCACGGTTGCCGCATCGGTATGCACCGTAAAGGTCACCACATTGTCTTCTGCCGCCGTTGCCACAAAGGTAAAGGTCAGCTTACCTTCGCCAAGCTCGGTGTCTTCCGTGTAAACCGCGGTCGCCGCTGCCTCGCCGGTGACGGCTTCCGGTGCTGCGGTCGCTTCCACAACTGCCGGGGCTTCCGTTGCCGCAGGGGCTGCCGGGGTGCTTGTCTTACTCGTACCGCATCCTGCTGCGGAAAGTGCCATGACCATCATCATGGCCAGGCAGAGGAAACGGGTCAACATGCTTTTTCTCATCGTACTATACTTCCTTTATGTGTATTCTTCCCTGATCCGGCTCTGCCGTGATCACAGGGTTGCTCATACGGATGCCTCCGGACCGACGCCGTTTTGCCCTACGTCAGCGTGCGCGTTGCCGCAGTCGTCCGCTCCCGCTTGTGCGAGATATTATACCGCCTCTGTCTTTGAAAAGCAACACAGCACAACTCCTCGCCCTGGGAGTGTCAATCGTAACAGACGCTGAACGCGGCTCTCATTTCTTCGATCTGTCTGCGCGTCAGACCATATCCGGCAGCCGATTTTTCCCAATTATCTCTGACAATTCTCAGGATATCTTTTGCATAGACTTCCGCTTCCGGTTTTGAAATGCCAAATCTCACTGCGGCATGTACGGCCAAATCGATATTGATCCTGTTGTCTTCCTCATCC
>JAZRWD010000284.1:0-3695 GCA_045599525.1 Candidatus Limivicinus sp.
AAAATCGAGGGAGGAATACCCGCGCAGGGAAAGAATCGCTGCGGAGAGCAGGTTTTCCTTGCTCTCAAAGCGCTGGGAAACCAGCCCCTGGGAAACCTCGGCCTCTCTGGCGATATCTTTCAGCGTGCAGTTGGCATAGCCGCGCTGCCCGAAGACCTTCAGGGCAGCTTCAATGATCCGGCGGTCACTATCCAAACGTTTCTGTTCTCTGGGGGTCAGTGTACTCATAAGCCTTACCTCAAAAGGGCGGTGGGAGCTCCGTGCACAGACAGAGCCCGGACGGCGGAACAACAAACGGAACGGGTAACGGATCCGGTAAATCCTATACGGAAGATTACTATACCCAAAATTACTAATCTTCTAAACACTAACTTTGAAATTACTAATTCGTTAATTACCGAAGGAGAGTTTACCACCGGGAAAGCAATCTGTCACGAGAAAAATGCACAACAGGATTCACGAAAATACGGGCAAAGCAAAGGCCATTTCTATGCGTTTTGACGAACCCGAAAAAGCAGCAGGAGGAGAGCAGAATAAGTGCGGAATAAGAGCAGCAGAAAAGCAAAAGAAAAACTGCCGTATTCCCTCACGGGAATACGGCAGCGAAAGATTATCCTAATCGACCGTACCGTGCGGGAAGCAACGGTATCGGATTGAGCGGGAAAAGATTACTTGCCGAGGTATGCAGCGACTTCGTTTGCAGCGATGTAAGCGGAGTCGATGTTCAGACCGTAGCAGAAGCCGGGGATATCATAGTACGGGCTGTAGAACAGGGAGCCGTTGTCGGTGCCTGCGACGTAAATGCCGTCGATGGGCTGGTTGTTGATATCCAGAGCGCGGCACTGGTCGTCGGTACGGACGCCACCGAAGGTGGACCATGCGGACGGCTCGTTCTCTACTGCGTAGAAGGGGCCCTTCTCAACCTTGCTGAGGTACCAGGGGTTAGCACCGAACTGCTCGTCAACACCCTTGTCGCAGAACTCGTTGTACTTGGCAACGGTCTCAGGCAGGTTGGTCAGGCCGAACTGCTCGGCGAGCTCTTCGATGGTGTCAGCCTTCTTCAGCCAGCCTTCAGCCAGACCTTCTTCGATGTCTGCATCGATGTTGGTCAGGAGACGGCCCTTGAAGTAGTTGCCGATGAACCAGCAGCCAAGGTCAGTGGTTGCGCCCTTGGCGAGGGTGTACTCATAGAGGCCCTGATCTCTCATTGCGTCAACGTATGCCTGGTCAACAATGCCGAACCAAGGAGCGTTGAGGAGAATCTGCTCGGAGCCGAAGCTCATCGGGTAGTCGCAGAGCAGGCCTTCGTTGATGAAGCGCTT
The DNA here is from genome assembly GCA_045599525.1 of Candidatus Limivicinus sp. Lineage (GTDB taxonomy): Bacteria > Bacillota > Clostridia > Oscillospirales > Oscillospiraceae > Limivicinus. The sequence continues at coordinate 1,323 of JAZRWD010000284.1, forward strand.
GCCTTCTGCGTCAACCAGCAGGTTGCCGTACAGGCCGAACTTGAATGCGGTGTTCTGGTCATACTTATCCTGCTTTGCGGGACGGGAAGCCTTGGAGTTGGTTCCGCCGTATTCGCACGGGCAGTAGCCGAAGGTCTTGGTCAGCACTGCGCCGGCTTCTTCGGAAGCCATCATGATGCCGGAGCCGTCGCACAGGCTGTTGCCGCCTGCAGCAGCGTTCAGCTTGCGGGTCTTGAGGAACTTCTCCTGCAGGTCGCGGTTGCCGAGGTAGCCGCCTGCGGAGATGATAACAGCGTTTGCATTTACGGTGACCTGGGTGCCATCTTCCTTCATGGCGATGATGCCTGCCGGCTTGCCGTCCTTCATGATGAGGTTGGAAGCTGCGGTGTTGTAAAGAACGGTGACGTTACGGTCAGCAAGAGCCTTCTGCCACAGAGCAACGCGCTCGTCAAGCGAGTTGGTGATCAGGTGGAAGCCACCCTTTTCGCCGATGAACGGGGTCTCAAAACGGAAGTTGGCTTCCTGCATGACGTAGCCGATCTCAACGAGCTTTTCAACAGAGTTCTTGGACTCGGTGAGGCAACGCTTGATGAGGGAGGGGTTGGGAGTCCAGTGGGTGTAGTTCATTGCATGATAGAAGACATCATCAACGGTCAGCGTGGTGCCGCCTTCTTTTGCGTGCAGGACGGAGGTATCAACGGCGAAGGGGCCGGAGACCTTGATGCCGTTTACGCCTGCGACAGAGCCGGCCTTTTCAATGGTAACGACCTTGAGGCCAAGGTCAGCAGCGGTGATGCTTGCCATGAAGCCTGCGCCACCGCAGCCGATAATCACGACGTCTGCATCGTAAACTTCGTCTGCACCTGCGGTAGCTTCAACGGTCTTGGCGAGCCATGCGTCCTTGTCGCCGCCGGCCTGTGCTACGCAATCGGCGATTGCTTCGCGAACAGCGCGGGAGGAGTTGGATGCGCCGGTGATGCCGTCAATGCCGCCGGCCTGGTTCTCGATGATTGCGGGGATCATCTTTTCCTGAACCTGGGAGAAGAGGACGGGAGTCTCAGCCTGGTCAAGGATCTCAACGGATTCCAGTGCGGTCTCGGAGAAGGTGCACTGTACGGTGACGTTGGAGATGTTGCCGTAAGCAGTGGCAGTGTAGGTGCCGGGATTGTAGGTGGAGTCAGCAAATGCGGTGACGCCGGAAAGGCCTGCGGCTGCCATGGTGGCGGTGCCTGCTGCCAGACCCTTCAGGAACTGTCTGCGGGAGATGTTAGACATAGTTTTTCTTCCTTTCATTTTGTTGGGTAGTTGGTATTCTGATGCTTTTTTTTGCCCTGCACAGGCAGGGGAAAAAGCAGGCCAAACATAGTAGTATTATAACATCCTAAATTTTCTACGTCAAGAAAGCCGTAAGATAATAGATAAACAAAATGCTGTTTTCCGCAGTCAGGCCCGTTTTGCACCGTTCTGCGCCGGGCGTTGCTCCATCCGCACCGTTCTGCGTCGGGCGTTCCTCAGTCCGCACCGTTCTGTGCCAGGCATTCCTCTATGCGGGTCAGCAGGAGCTCCTCGCACAGCAGCGGGTTGATCGTGTCCTGCGTCTCCATGGCGACAGAGGCTGCCGCGATGCCGGCAGCCGTGGAGCGGGCCAGATCCGAGCCCTGCAGATACGCCCAGCCCAGGCCGGCCATAAAAGCGTCTCCGCAGCCGGTCGTGTTGACGAGGTTCCGGCACAGCGAAGGCATCCACAGGTTCCCCTGGCGCGTTACAGCACACACCCCGTCTGCGCCGCGGGAGATGAACACGCGCCGCATGCCCATGTCCAGCAGCCGCCGCCCGGCTTCAAAAGCGTCCTCGCGGGAGTTGATCTTCACCCCGGTAAGAAGCTCCGCTTCCAGATGGTTTGGCTTAAAGGTGTGGATCCGTCCTAAAATATTCTTCAGCTTCCCGGCCTTCCGGGTCGACACCGGGTCGCAGAACAGGGGGACGGTAACGTTCTCCGCCAGATATTCGAGCGATTCCTGCGGGATGTTGGTGTCCGTGATAACGAGCTGAGCCCGGTTCAGCAGTGGCAGGTTCTCGGCCAGGTAGGCGGGCGTGATGCAGTCACATACCGCCATATCGGAGACTGCCAGAGCCATTTCCCCGTCCGGATGGGTGATATACAGGTAAGTTGAGGTGGTTGCTCCGGGCACGACCAGCGCGTGGCGCATATCAATGCCGAGTTCGGAGCAGGAGGCACCCACACGCTGGCCGTTCGCGTCATCCCCGTAGGCTGTCAGCATGCGGGTATCCAGCCCGAGAAGGCTGAGATTGTGGGCAATATTGCGCCCGACGCCGCCGAGGCTTGTGCTCACCCTGCCCGGGTTAGAGTCT
>JAZRWD010000285.1:0-15052 GCA_045599525.1 Candidatus Limivicinus sp.
TCGCTTGTATGCAGTATTTCCGCAATTTCCTTGACCGGGTAGTCTTCATAGTAAAACAGATGAAGGACGATTCGGTATTTTTCGGGCAGCTTCAGGACCTCTTCCAGAAGGTTTTTTGCCTCCGGAGTCTCAAATACCAGGGTATCGATATAGTCCTCCAGAGGTACACCTGACCTGCGGAAGAAGGAGAGGTTGATGTTCCTGGCTTTGTTAATGGCTACCCGGATCAGCCACGCACGGATATGCTGTTCACTGTCAAATTGTTTTTCGGTCGTGTGATAGGCAAGAAAAGTATCCTGAACAACGTCATCGGCATCTGCTGCATTCCGGCAGATGTTGAATGCAATCGAATACAGATTATCCTTATACTTTTCCATGATCACTTCTGTTTTTGTTTTCATAAGAGATCCCTCGTTCGTTGCTGTAGTGAAAAAGCCTTTTCATGTATAATACAATTGAGAAGGGGAAAAGGTTACATCACGGCAAAACAAATTTTGGAAAAACACAGCTTGGCCTTAGACGAAAAGAAAGCTCGTTACGCAAAGACACAAAGCGCACGGCATTGACGATGCCCTGCAGAAATAGTATAATATAAGATAGGCCATTAGGGTCAAGATAGCTTTTTTTGAAAGCAGGTGTTCGTATGAAGAATAATAACGGTAAGGGCGGCCTGGCCTTCTGGATCGTTGCAGGAGTAATGCTGCTCGGCGGGATGTGGCCGGTGGCCGTGCCGATGATCCTGTTCAAGCTTTTCGGGCCGGACAAGAAAAAGAGTGATTACTACCAGGCTCCTCCGCTGAGCCGGAACTACACCTATACCCCGAACCGTACCAGTACGTCAACCTACTTTTACGAGAACGGACAGCGGGTGTATCCCTCCGGGCAGCCGGCTGCGTCCAATAATACCGTAAATACCCGATATGGCGAGTACTCTGCTTCTACGGTGAGCCAGGTTGCCCGTTCCATGACGCAGACACCGGAAGCCAGCAAGCTCAGCACAGGCCTGCTGTTCGGCTTTGGCTTTTTCCTGGCGCTGATCGGTCTGGTTGGCGTGACGGATACGTTGAGCTTCTTTGATTTTGGCGAGTTTATGTTTTCCTTCAGCTGGCTTGCCGGCGGTGTAAGCATGATCGCAGGCGGAATCAGCCTGAAACGTGCCGCAGCCCGGTATAAAAAATACCTCAGCATCGTCGGAAATACAGAAGCCGTGGAGATCGCCGCTCTGGCCAAGAAGATGGGGCTCAAGGAAAAGCTCGTTTATAAAGACCTGGACAAAATGTGCGAAAAGGGTTATTTCGGCAAGGGCGCCTACGTGAATGTGGAACTGGGCTACCTCTTCCTTAACAGCGAGGCCGATGAAGAACTGAGCAAATACCGTGCCCAGGCTGCAGAAAAGCAGGCTGCGGCTAAGGAGCAGCAGGCAAAGGAGGAAATTGCCGAGGGCTATCAGAAGATCCTGCGCCAGATCCGTGATGTGAACGACCGCATCGCCCATGAAGACATGACCCGCAAGATCTATGTGATCGAGGACGTGACCCGCAGCATTTTTACGGCTGTGCAGAACGACCCCGAGAAGCGCGGCATGATCGAAAACTTCCTGAGCTATTATCTGCCGACCACGCTGAAGCTGCTGGAGTCCTATGCCAAGCTGGAAAAGTCCGGCCTGGACGGAACCAACATTGACCAGAGCAAGAAGAGCATCGAGGATGCGATGGACAGCATCGTTCAGGGCTTTAAGAATCAGTACGATGACCTCTACAAGCGTGACGTTCTCGATATTGAAACCGAGATCGACGTAATGACCAATATGCTCCGCCAGCAGCAGCACACCGCAGCGGACGATTTTAAGATCCCCGCAGAGGAGCCGAAATCGGCGAAGAAGGCCGCAGCCCCGGCCGATTCCCGTTCCCAGTTTGAAAAAGACTTTGGCCTGCAGCATGCCGGCGGTACGGCGACGGCCGTTTATGGAGGCTCGGCTGCAGCACAGCAGATGGAAGAGAAATGAACAAACCACTACCTGAGATCAAAGCGGTCATCTTCGACATGGATGGCACGCTTCTGGACACCGAAAAGTTTTATAAGATCTGCTGGCCGGCTTCGGTACGCCGCTTTGGCAAAGAAATGAGCTATGAGCAATACCTGCAGGTCCGCAGTCTGGGCAAGCCCTATATCAGCGAGAAGTGCAGGGAATGGTTTGGGCCGGACTTCGATGAGCTTGGCGCCAAGGCCTACCGCTATGAGCTGTTTGCGCAGCTGGCAGAGGAGCAGGGGATACAGGTCAAGCCCGGCGCTGTTGAGCTTTTACAGTTCCTGCGGGACCGCGGCATCATCACCGCGGTGTCCACCGCCACCCAGCGAGACAGGGCGATCCGCTTCCTGCGTCAGGCCGGTCTGGACGGAATGTTCACGGCCCTCTGCTGCGCCCCCGAGCTGCCGAAGGGAAAGCCGGACCCCGGTGTTTTTCTGGAGGCCTGCCGCTCCCTCGGCGTTGCTCCGGAAAACTGTTTTGCCGTAGAGGATTCCCCCAACGGTATCCGTGCTGCTTTCGCTGCCGGTACCCATCCTATTTATGTACCCGACCAGGTGGACGACACGCAGGAGATCGGAGAGCTGCTTTTTGCCGCAGTTCCGGACCTGTGGGAGATCCGCAGATTCTTCCCGGAGGAAGAATGACAGGCGATTGCCGCCTGCCGTAAACGAACGATTGGTTCACCAAATACATAACCAAAATAACGGTGCGATACAGGATATAAAATGCTGCCGGTACATGCGGCGGTGTTTTATATCCTGTATGCATCCAGCCGATTCGAACGGCGAAAAAGGCCGTTTATTCCAAAACAATGAGGTAACAATATGAACAGAAAAGAAGTTAATGAGATCCGCCGCAGACTCAAGCCGGATAAAACCAATATTCAGCAGCTCCACGGCTGCTATGTCAATGGCCAGAAGGAGATCATATCCACCTTCCATGAGTCGGTAAACCTGCTCACCGAGGAAGAACGGGAACAGCTGCTTGGCCTGCTGAAAAAGTCCCTGTCCGGCGGCCTTGGCCGCAACCTGATCTGTATCACCTTCTCCACCGCACAGGTGATGGACAGCGAGGAGCACCGTCTGCTGTCTACGCTGCGCAAAACCGGCCTGCAGGATGAAGAAGCTCTGCAGAGCTTTTATCAGCGTGTGATCGAAAACCTCAATATGGAGGACAGCAACTATCTCATCCTTATGGCCTACGATGTGTATGACATTCGCAAATTCCACAAGGACGGAACAATGGATGAGGATTCCGCTGACACCTTCCCGTATATCCTCTGCGCAATCATTCCGGTAAAATCCACCAAGCCGGTTATGGGCTATTCAGAGGAGGAAGAGACCTTCCGCCGCCGCAGCATGGCTCAGATTCTGGGAACCACCGAGCTGGGCTTCCTGTTTCCGGCTTTTGATGACCGCTGCGCCAACATTTATAATGCACTGTTCTATTCCAAGAATGTCAAGGAGCTGCATGCCGAGTTTATTGAAGGGGTGTTCTGCACACAGATCCCAATGTCTGCCGGCGAGAAGAAAGCCGCATTCGGTGCCGCGGTGGAGGAGACCCTGGGTAAAGAATGCAGCTTCTCGGTGATCCGCGACCTGAATGAGGAACTGGGGGAGATGATTGCTGCCCACAAAGAGAGCAAGGACCCTGAACCTTTGGAAATCACCATTGAAGAGGCAGAGACCCTGCTGGAAAAGAGCGGTATGCCGGAGGAGAGCCGCGAGACCTTTATCACGGCCTGCAAGGAACGCTTCGGCGAGGAGGCCATCCTTTCCCCGGAGATCATTATCGACAGTGCCCATATGGATATTTCCACAGAAGCCGTCAAGATCCGTGTAAGTCCCGATATGCGCCCGTTTATCAAGACGCGCAGTGTTGAAGGGCGAAAGTATATCCTCATCCCCGCCGAGGGCCAGGTCGAGATCAACGGCGTGAACGTGACGGTTGACACGGAAGAGTGAGCTTTTGTGTAAAATGACAGACAGTTGTCAGAGGTAGGGTTCAGATTTCCTTCAGCTTTTTGCCGTATACTGAGCTAAAAGCAAAAAAATTACCAATTTGAACGGCCTGTTTTTGCCGTATATTACAAGGGATATAAAAAAATATACAAAAACTGCTGTAACTATCTATTGAATTTTACACAAAGATAAGGTAATATAGTGGACGTTACTTTGAATAAAAGATTGCTTTGGCTTTAATATATCCTGCGTCTTTTCGTCGGCGCAGTCAGGAGGCAGTATATGTCCACTAAAATTTTCCAGAATGTGATCCTGCAGCTAAAGTCCACGATCGACCGCACCATCGGTGTGGTTGACGATTCCGGTTTTGTTGCCGCCAGCAACGAGCTCGCACTCATCGGCACACGGCTGGACGATTTTCAGCTTGCCGCCCTTGCAAATCCGGGTGCTGTGCTGACCACCGAAAACCGTGTCTACTGTGCACTGAGCTTTGACAACAGCCATCTGAGCTATGCTGCCTTTGTCTCCGGAACCGACCTTGTCTCCAAGGTCCTTTGCCCTACAGTGGCCGTCGCCTTTAACGAAGCCAAAGCAAACTACGACGAAAAGCACAACCGTTCAGCTTTCATTAAGAACATTATCTCCGATAACATCCTCCCCGGCGACGTTTATGTCCGTGCCAAGGAGCTGCACTTCGTTACAGACGAGTGCCGTTCGGTTATGGTCATCCGTCAGGACGGAGAGCCTGACTCTGCCGCTGCCGATGCGATCCTGCGCCTTTTTCCCGACCGCATCAACGATTTTGTCATCAGCATGAACGAAAAGGATCTTGTCCTGGTAAAGGCTATCCCGCAGGATGCTGAGCCAGAAGATGTCTGCAAGATCGCGCAGAGCGTCGAGCGTGCCTTAAAAGAAGAACTCGGCATCACCTGTCTGATCGGTGTAAGCACCAATGCCCACCATCTCCGTGAACTGGCGGACCGTTATAAAGAAGCACAGGTCGCCATTGAGGTCGGCCGCGTCTTCAACCCGGAAAGCACCATTGTCACCTATGAAAACCTTGGTCTGGGCCGCATCATCTATCAGCTGCCCACTACGCTTTGCGACATGTTCCTGAACGAGGTCTTCAAGAAGAGCCCCATCGAGTCCCTCGATGAAGATACCATCGAGACGATCAACAAGTTCTTTGAAAACAACCTGAACGTCTCCGAGACCTCCCGTAAGCTTTACGTCCACCGTAACACACTGGTCTATCGTCTGGAAAAGATCAAAAAGATCACCGGCCTGGACCTTCGCGAGTTTGACCATGCCATCGTCTTCAAGGTGGCCATGATGGTCAAGCAGTATCTGGATTCTATCGGTGCGCCGGTTTCGAACCAGAACCCCCTGAGCAAGCTGTAAAAACAATTTATCCGATTGCTGCAGCACAAACGGCAGAATGCTGTCAGCAGTATTCCGTAAGGTAAGTAAGAATCCGCATTTTTTGGAGGACCTGATTTATGGTTCAAATGAATAGTGTCCGGATGGTCTATGACAGCACCAACACTGTGGCGCTCAACGGCATAGACATCGACATTCAAGAAGGGGAATTCGTCTTTCTGGTCGGGCCGTCCGGTTCGGGCAAAACCAGCCTGATGAAGCTCATCACCGGCGAAAACCGCGCCACGGAAGGCCGGGTAATCGTCAATGGTTTTGATATGACCAATATCCGTCCACGCAAGCTCCCTAAGATCCGCCGCACGCTGGGTGTTGTGTTCCAGGACTTCCGTCTGATCGAGAACATGACTGTTTACGACAACGTGGCCTTTGCCATGCGTGTTGTAGGTGCATCCAACCGCGACATCCGCCGCCGCGTGCCCTATGTGCTTGAGCTGGTCGGTTTGGAAGACTGCGGCCGCCGCATGCCCAATGAACTGTCCGGTGGTGAGCAGCAGCGTGTTGCCATTGCCCGCGCGCTGGTAAACAGCCCGCGCATGATCGTTGCGGACGAGCCAACCGGCAACCTTGACCCGGTGCGCAGCCTGGAGCTTATGCTCCTGTTTGAAAAAATCAATGAGATGGGTACCACCGTTCTTGTGGTTACCCATGAAAAAGAGTTGGTAAACGCCTTCGCCAAGCGTGTCATTACAATCGACAACGGCAAAGTGGTTTCCGACGGAAATGACAGGTATTACGGCTATGAGATTGAGTAGAGGTGGTTATCTGATCCGTGAGGGCTTCCGCAGCATCGCAACTCACGGCTTTATGTCTTTCGCGACAGTCGCTGTAATCACGGCCTGCCTGATCCTCATGGGCAGTATGGGCCTGCTGGCACTCAATATCGACCGTCTGATCAACGACCTGGAAAATGAAAACGAGATCGTTGCCTTTGTCGATGACAGCTATACCGCGGACCAGGCGCAGGCTCTTGCACCGACCTTGCGGTCTATTCCGAACATTACGTCAGTTGAGTTTGTCTCCCGTGCTTCTGCCATGGATACCTTCATGAGCAAGTACGATGATTACCTGATGGAAGGCATCGACGAGGCTGTCTTCCGTGACCGTTATGTTATCCATCTCGAAGATATTTCCGAGATGGCAGCAACGCAGACGGCTCTGCGCACAACTCCCGGCATTGTCAAGGTAAACGCACACCTGGACTATGCCAACACCTTTGTTAACGTACGCAATATTGTTTCGATCGTTGCTCTGGTTCTGATCGTTTTACTGGTATTTGTCTCCTTCTTCATTATGTCAAATACCATAAAACTGGCTACCGTAAGCCGTCGTGACGAAATTGCCATTATGAAAATGGTCGGCGCGACCAATGGCTTTATCCGCCTGCCCTTCGAGATCGAGGGTCTTGTCCTTGGCGTTCTTGGCGGCGGCATCGCTTACCTCTGCATGTTCCTGCTGTACCGTGTTGTTACGGTCAGCGTTGTGGAAGCTCTGACCGGTGAGCTTTTGAACCTGGTACCCTTTGGCTCTTTTGCTATGGAAATGCTGGTCATTTTCCTGGGAATCGGTGTTCTGGTTGGTGTCTTTGGTGCGCTGAATGCCATTAAGAATTACCTGAAAGTTTGAGTTATGAGAAACAAAAAAGCAAAATCCATTATCGCAATCATCCTGGCTATTCTTATGCTGGGTTCTCTGGTCTTCAGTGTGATCCCTGTTATGGCTCACGCGGTCAGCCAGGCAGACATTGACGCTGTCAAGGCAGAACGGGAAAGCCTGGATGTCACCATCGCCTCCTACACGGAAAAGCTCGAGGAAATGCGGGCAGAGCAGGCCACGACGATGGCCCAGAAAGACGTGCTGGATGAACGCAACCTGTATGTAAAGGCACAGATCGCCAACGTTAACGATGAGATCCGCCTTTACGAACAGAAAATTGCCGAAGAGAAGGCCATGGTTGATGCGGCAAAGGCGGTTGAAGAGCATCAGCTTGAGCTGTACCGCAACCGTGTCCGCGCAATGGAAGAACGCGGAAACTATAACATCCTTTCTCTTCTGGTTAAGGCAGAAAGCTTTTCCGAGCTCATTACTGCAATTGATGATTTCGGCGAGATCATGCAGAGTGACCGTGAGCTGGAAGACGCTTACATTGCTGCACGTGAGCAGTATGAAACCGTCCTTGCACAGTATGAAGCCGATAAAGCCGTCCTGGATCAGGAGCTGGTGTCCCTTCAGGGAGACAAGGCCGAGCTGGAAAACATGCTTTCCGAAGTCGACCGTCTTCTGGCTGAACTGGAGCAGGATGTAGCAAGGGCCGAGGCTGAACAGGCTGAGTATCAGGCGGAGCGCGATGCCGCTGACGCCCGGATCAATCAGCTTGTACAGGAACTGAACGAACAGAACGCCCGCATTGCAGCAGAACGGGCCGCCGCAGCCGCTGCGGCAGCAGCTGCCGCAAATCAGGGAACGGTAAATGCAACCGTCTCCGGTGACGGCGTTTACGGCGGGCAGGCTGCCGGTGTGACCGGTTCAGGAAGCCTTTGCTGGCCCGTGCCCAGCAGCTACCGGGTGAGCAGTACCTATAAATGGCGTGACGGACGGCAGCACGAAGGCGTGGATATCGACGGTTACGGGCTGGATGGCAACCCTGTTGTTGCTGTAGACAGTGGTGTTGTGGTAACCGCGACCAACAGCGGAGCCTATGGCAACTATGTTATGATCGACCATGGCAACGGCATGCAGACAGTCTATGCCCACATGGCCGGCCTGGCAGTTTCCGCCGGGCAGACCGTTTCTGCCGGCCAGACCATCGGCTATCTTGGCCGTACAGGTAATGCGACCGGTACCCACTGCCACCTTGAAGTCATCGTGGACGGCGGCCGACAGGACCCGCTGGGCTATTATGGAGGCTACGAGCTGGAGCCCGGTGCGGCTGACTGATTAGTATTACGCTTCCACACAGATATTCAATTATGACTAACGTGAAACGTTATAAAATTCAGGCCATGCTGCTGGCGCTTGTCCTGCTCCTTTCTGCTGCTTCGGTTTTTCCGGTGACGGCCTATGCGGTCACGCAGGAGGAAATCGATGCGCTCAAAGAAGAACGCGATGCGCTTGCCGCTAAAAGGGAAGAACAGCAGGAAGTGGTCGATATTCTGACCGCAGAGCAGGCTGACATCATGGCACAGAAGTCGGCTCTCGATGAAAGAAATGAAACCACCATGGAGGCCATCCGGGTTCTGGAACAGGAAATCACGCTCTACCGCGAGATCATTGCCCAGAAAGAGCAGGACGTGTTTGCGGCCAAGGAGGCAGAGAATGCCCAGCTCGAGCTCTACCGTGCCCGTGTGCGGGCTATGGAAGAGATGGGCGGTTTCAATATTCTCGGCATTATTCTGCAGTCCGGTGACCTTTCGGAATTTATCGGTGCTCTGGATGACATCGGCATGATCATGGAAAATGACCGCGCCGTGGAAGATGCCTACATTGCTGCCCGAGAGCATACAGAGGCAGTAAAGGCGGAGTATGATGCTGCCTATGACCTGCTGCAGGAAGAGCTTTCCGAGCTCGAGGCCCAGAAAGCACAGCTTGACGCGGACATGGCAGAGGCTGATGCCCTTATTGCGCAGTACAGCGAATACATTGCAGCCAATCAGGAAAAGCTGGAATGGTTTGAAGCTCTCGAAAATGAAGCAAATGCAGAGATCAACTCCCTGATTGCCCGGCTTGAGGCAGAGCGCCGTGCGGCACAGCAGCAGGCAGCGCAGGAAGCTGCCGCGGCAGGCTCCGTTTCAGCCACGGTCAGCGGAGGCGGCGTGACCGGGTCCGGCAGTTTTGCCTGGCCGGTAGGCTGCACCTATATCACCAGCTGTGTCGGCAATCGCTATCATCCCATCACCGGAGCCTGGAAGTATCACTCCGGCATGGATATCGGCGCTTGCTATGGAGATACGGTCTGGGCATCCGATAGCGGCACCGTCTCTCTCGCGGGTGAGAATGGTGGCTATGGTCTTTGTGTGATGATCGACCACGGTAACGGGTACTATACCCTTTACGGCCATCTGTCGTCCATCGCGGTTAGCCAGGGACAGGGTGTTGGCCGCGGCCAGACCATAGGCTATGTCGGCAGTACCGGCGTCTCTACCGGTGCGCATCTGCATTTTGAGATTCGCGAAGGCACAACCTGCCTTGATTTTGCCTCATGGTTCTCCGGCCTTACCTATGCACCGGATTCCGGTGGCTGATAATTTCCATAATATTTCCTTGCCGAACGGGTTTTTACCTGTTCGGCAGAAAGCATCTAAGAGTGGAGGTGCTCCTTGAGACAATCCAACCAATACAACAGCTATAACAGGCCACCACGGAACACCGCACAGCGACAGCCGTATAATCCGCAGAGCTATTCTACCCCCCAGCGGTATGCGCATCGGCGGACCGGGCCAACCCTGCTGCAGCGCCTGTTTGCTGCACTTGGCCGCTTACTTACCGCACTGATGAACATCCGGCTCCGCATGTGGCTGGTGCTTCCGCTGCTGGTCATTTCCGTTGCCGTTTGTTATTTGGTGACCTATAACCGGGTCATTGCCCGCATCGGTGGGGAGAGTGAGTTTCACGAGGCCTCCCATTATATTGAGATCAAGGACGTAGCTCAGGCGAATTATATCGACGGCGTCGACCGTACGGCTATGGGTACCTCCGCAGCAAAGGCCATGATCTCCGGTCTCAATGATAAATGGTCCTATTACATGAGCGCGGACGATTACATCAACTATCAGCTGTATACCTCTGGCGAATATGCGGATATCGGCTTCACGATGGTGGCTAATGCAGCGGGGGCTTATGATGTCATCTCCGTTACTCCGGGCACGCCTGCAGGAAACGCAGGTCTTATGCCCGGCATGATTATTGAGTCGGTAGACGGAGTAAGTGTTATTGGCAAGGACATTGACACGGTACGTACTCTGATCCGCTCCAAGCTGAATACCAAGTTTGTCCTGGGCATCTCCCGCGGTGATGATGTTGAAGTCGACTGTTCCGTGAACTACGTCAGCTCGGTCTATAAACGTATGGAAAAGACGGGTGCCGGTTATGTACAGATCCATAACTTTGAAGCCGGTACCGGACAGGACGCCATCGCTGCCGTAGAAGACCTGTTGTTCCAGGGCGCGGAAACACTGGTTGTGGATATCCGCAACAATCCGGGTGGCCTGGCGAACGAGGCATCGATCTTCCTGGATTACCTGCTTCCACGCTGTGAGCTTTTCTCCCTGAAGGGAAGCAACGGCAAGGAGGTTCGCTATTCCTCCGACAGTATCTGTGTAAAGATGAAAATGGTTCTGCTGGTTAACACCGGCACCCATGCCGAGGCGGAAGTCTTTGCGCAGGTCATTCAGGATAACGCCTGGATGACGATCATGGGCGAGACCACTAGCGGCTCTACCCGCCTGCAGGAGACGCTTCCTCTTTCTGACGGCAGCGCACTCCGCCTTTCGACCAGCCGTTATATCACGGCCTCCGGTGTTGACATTGCGGCAAAGGGCGGTGTTGTCCCCGAATACATTATCTATAACAGCGACGAGTCTACTGCCGGCACGACGACCGGCACAACCGGTGTATCGGATGGTACATCTACCGCATCCAAGGATGAGCAGCTTATGGCTGCCCTGAAGTTCCTCAGCTGACCCCGCACGGCAGGCCGTTTTCGGTATGCTGTTTTAAAATACGCAGATCCTGAAATTGATAAATACAATAACATGTAAGGAGTAACAGACATGGTCGATAATAATCGTTTTAAGATGAGCCAGGAGCGCCTCAATGCCCTGAAGGAAGAGCTCTATTACCTCGAGACCGTTCGCGAGAAGGAAGTAGCCGAGCAGATCAAAGAAGCACGCAGCTTTGGTGACCTTTCCGAAAACAGCGAGTATGACGAAGCAAAGGCTGAGCAGGGTAAGCTCTACTCTCATATTGCTGAGGTCAAGGCTCTTATTGAGAACGCCATTATCGTGGAAAATGACGATAGTGATGCTCCGAAAGATGCGGTTACTCTCGGCAGCATTGTCCGCATTCTCGACCTCGAGGACGATTTTGAAGAGACCTATGAGATCGTAGGCTCTCAGGAAGCCAACCCCCGCAAGGGCAAGATCTCTGACGACTCTCCCCTTGGTAAGGGTCTGCATGGCCACAAGGCCGGCGAGACGGTTACCGTGGAAGCTCCGGATGGCCTGCTCAAGTTCCGTATCGTTGCCATCGAGAATAAGTAATCTCTCACACGTTCACGCAAGAGGATAGATAATATGGCTGAAAAAATGGATAAGAATGTTGCGGAGCTGAACCAGCTTCTGCAGGTACGCCGCGAAAAGCTGGCCAATCTGCAGGAACGCGGCAAGGATCCGTTCCAGATCACCAAGTATGAGGTAACCCACCACAGCACCGATATCCGCGACGGATACGAAGCTTTGGAAGGGAAGACCGTTTCCATCGCCGGACGCATGATGGCCAAGCGCGTTATGGGCAAGGCTTCCTTCTGCCAGCTGCAGGACCTTAAGGGCAGCATGCAGTGCTATGTTTCCCGCGACAGCATTGGCGAAGAAGACTATGCAGACTTTAAAAAGCTCGATATCGGCGACATTATTGGCGTGGAAGGTGTTGTTTTCACGACCAAGACCGGCGAGATTTCTGTACACTGCGAAAAGCTGACGCTTCTCACCAAGAGCCTGCAGATCCTGCCCGAGAAGTACCACGGCCTGACCAATGTGGATACCCGTTATCGTCAGCGCTACACCGACCTGATCATGAACCCCGAGGTTAAGGATACCTTCATTAAGCGTTCCAAGATCATCAGCTCCATCCGCCGCTACCTCGATGAGCGCGGCTTCATGGAAGTTGAGACACCGATGCTGGTTTCCAATGCCGGCGGTGCTGCTGCCCGTCCCTTTGAGACACACTACAATGCTCTGGATGAAGATGTACGTCTGCGTATCTCCCTGGAGCTGTATCTCAAGCGCCTGATCGTCGGCGGCCTGGAAAAGGTTTATGAGATTGGCCGCGTCTTCCGTAACGAAGGCGTCGATACCCGCCATAACCCCGAGTTTACGCTGATGGAGCTCTATCAGGCCTATACCGATTACCACGGTATGATGGACCTGACCGAGAATATGTTCCGCTACCTTGCTAATGAGGTCTGTGGCACTTCGGAGATCAAGTATGGTGGGCACACCATTGACCTGGGCAAGCCCTTTACCCGTCTGACAATGATCGACGCGGTCAAGCAGTATGCCGGCGTGGATTTTGATGCAATCCCCGATACCGAAACCGCAAAGAAGATCGCAGACGAACACCATGTCGAATATGAAGCCCGTCACCAGAAGGGCGACATCCTCAATCTCTTCTTTGAAGAGTTCTGCGAGGACAAGCTTATTCAGCCGACCTTCATTATGGACCACCCCGTGGATGTATCCCCGCTGACCAAGCGTAAGCCCGATAAGCCCGACTATGTTGAACGCTTCGAGCTGTTTATCAATGGTTGGGAAATGTGCAACGCCTATTCCGAGCTGAACGACCCCATCGACCAGCGTGAGCGCTTCAAGGCACAGGATGCTGCGGCAGCGGCAGGCGATGACGAAGCCAACCATACCGACGAAGACTTCCTGAACGCTCTGGAGATCGGTATGCCTCCCACAGGTGGTATCGGCTACGGCATTGACCGTCTGGTCATGCTGCTGACGGATAGCCCTGCCATTCGCGATGTTCTGCTCTTCCCGACGATGAAAAGTCTCGACGGCGGCACGAAGAAAAACGCCGAGAATAACGCTGCTCAGGCAACGAAGAAAGCCGATGCACTGCAGAGCAGCCTGACCCGTGAGCAGGCATTTGACCTGCTGAAGAAGTATAACCAGGATCAGTTCCACATCCGCCACGCCCTCACCGTAGAGGGAGTTATGCGCTGGTATGCCCGTGAGCTTGGCTATGCGGAAGAGGAAGAATTCTGGGGTCAGGTCGGCCTGCTGCACGACATTGACTTTGAGAACTGGCCCGAAGAGCACTGCATCAAGGCACCCGAGCTGCTGAAGGACGGCGGTGCCAATGATGCACTGATTCATGCTGTCTGCTCGCATGGCTATGGTCTCTGCTGCGATGTTGAGCCTGTCCTTGAGATGGAAAAGGTCCTCTTTGCAGCCGACGAGCTTACCGGCCTCATCTGGTCCTATGCGCTTATGCGTCCGGACAAGAACTGCAAGGGCATGGAGCTCAAGAGCCTCAAGAAGAAATTCAAGGATAAGAAGTTTGCTGCCGGCTGTTCCCGTGATGTTATCACACAGGGTGCTGAGCGCCTTGGCTGGGAGCTGGACGAGCTTCTGAACAAAACGATCCAGGCGATGGCAGACTGCGAAGACGCCGTCAACACCGCTATGGAAAACGCATAAAAACATAAAACAGTCGAGAACCCTCAGACGGAGAGCGATTCGTCTGAGGGTTCTCTGCATGATTCGGACTGCGGATAAAAAGAGGGCTAAGCCGAAATAAGAAATGTCTGTTTTTAGAGACATTTGCGGTTCTAGCCTTTCAAAGCAAGAGAAAACCAAGTATAATATATATATTATCGTGCTTCTTATACATGCTTTGCGTAATGGACGGTTGATCACAATGGGAATTACAAAAACAGACTTTATGCGGGGGATGCAGTGCCCTAAAATGCTCTGGCTGGATGCGCACAAATCAAAAGAAAAGATCATTCCACCCGAAACCCAGTTGAAGCTCGACCAGGGAAATGCATTCGGCGATGCGGCAATGGGGATGTTCGGCCCGTTTGAAGAAATGACGGTTTATAAGCCCGGAACGACGATCCCCAATAAAACGGCAATGCTCGAAAAAACAAAGGAGCATCTGGCGAACGGTACGGAAGTAATCTGTGAAGCTGCTTTTTCCTATTACAATAATTACTGTGCGGTAGATATTTTGCGAAAGACGGAGTCCGGATATGACTTTTATGAAGTGAAAAATGCACCGGAAGTAAAAGAGCAATTTGTCAAGGATGCGGGCTTTCAGTTATATATTCTTACAAAGTGCGGCTTGAAGATCGGCCATGTCTATATCGTGTATCATGGTCCGGATGAGAACGATCCGTTTGTACCGGAAGAAATAACCGACCGGGCCCGCAATTATACGACCTGGGTCAATGAAAATATCTGGTCATTGAACAAGCTAAAAAAACAGAGCACGGAAGTAATGGTCACGATGGGGGAGCAATGCAGTACGCCATATGAGTGCTGGTATTGCGATTACTGTAAGCGGTTAAATGAGACCCCACCGCTGTTTGAAGCATTGCAGGTGGAATAGAATATCTTCTGAAATCCAAAAGTGCTGAAAAAAGAGAAAACACATAAACAAACTCCTCAGGAATAAAAAAGCAACCCAGCCTCACCAATTGATGAAGCTGAGTTGCTTGCGTTCTGACTAAGATTAGTCGGTGACGTAGGGCATGAGAGCAATCTGACGAGCCTGCTTGATAGCAGTGGTCAGCAGACGCTGATGCTGTGCGCAAACACCGGTGGTGCGGCGCGGCAGAATCTTGGAGCTCTCAGAAACAAAGCGGCGAAGCTTTGCGGTGTCCTTGTAGTCAATAGAAGTA
>JAZRWD010000286.1:0-18950 GCA_045599525.1 Candidatus Limivicinus sp.
GCCTCCTCCGGGTCAAAGGAAAAGCCGTCCCGGGAAGGTTCGATTTCTTTGGTCTCCGTGTTGTACCAGGCATTCACCGGTTCAACAGCCAGCTCTCTATAGATTGATTCAAAGTCCGGAGCGCGCACAGTTCCCGTCAGAGCAGTAAAGGTCAGCTCTGTGTCCCCGTTCAGAAGGGCCCGCTCAATGGTCGCTGCCAGGCCGACTTCATCCAGCCGCAGCTCGCCGCCGCCCTTCATCATTGTCATGACCGTTTTTTCATCATTAATGGTATAACTTCCGTCACCGGTCAACCTTTGAAATTCCTGCTCCGCAGCAGTGATTTTCTCCTCAATGTAGACCTTGTCCAGGGTCGTCTCCCGCACCTGGCACACGTCATAGGGTTCCACCCGGTTTTCCAGGTAGAGGCGCAGGTTCGCGTACCAGTCCCACAGGGTGCCCGTATGCCCAAATTCCCTTGCCGCCCGGGCTGCTGCTTCCTTACTGGTAATGCTGCATGCCTCTGCCCGGTTCAGGACCATCGTAATGTTCATGGGCAACCGGACTGTCAGCGTTGTTTTCAGCGCATCGTCCCAACCGGCCTCGTCCAGTGTCTGCACCGCCTGCTCGTAAGTCTGTCCGCCCAGGAAAATGCCGTTTGCATAGATATTGGGGAAAATCTCTTCGCTCTCCGTAACCGTGTAGCCCCAGTACCCCAGCCCGGCCAGTGCTGCCAAAGCCAGCAAAAATAAAACGGTTATCACGATTCTGATCGTACGCCAGACGCGGCGGCGTTTTTTCCGCCTTGCCTGTTTCCGGCGTGCAGACTGCATCCGACGTTCTTCCTTTTCCATCTCTCGGTCGGCCTTGCGTTCCTCTGCCAGAGCCCTACGTTCACGCTTTCTCTGCGCTTTATCCGAACCGGCACCGTACAGTTCCCGGAACATCCGATCGCTGTCGTCGTACCGTTCCCCGTTTTTTTCGGTCAGTGCCTCCACTTCTCTGTTTCGTTTTTCTTCCATATATTGCCTGATTACTCCTTCTTGCCGGCATTGACCGTCTGATCAAACATCTCCCGGAACAGCTCTTCTTCGCTCTTCGGGTAGCTGATTTTTTCTTCGGCCTTGAAGGCATCCTCCAGCCATGGCATACCTTCCACACGGCCGCCGGCCTGGGCCTCCAACAGGATACCGATCAGGGTATTGGAGATGAGGAAGCCGGACACGGTAAAGTGCCACCGGTCCTCCTCCTTCACAGCCCATCCCTTCTCCCGGAAAGCCTGAAGGACCTTCTCGATAGGCCGCCAGTCGCTGCGGCAGCGGGCACGGTAGGTCAGCTCGGAAATACCGGCTGCCGTCCGCATACTCAGCATAATATATTCAACCGCTCGCTCCAGCGGATCGATTTCCTGGTACTCGTCCACAATCACGCCGCTGCGGTTCACGCCGGAAATATACCCGTCCAGGTCCTTGATATAGCTGTAGCGCTGGTTTCCTACGGACGAGTGCGCTCCAGGGCCAAAGCCCATATAGTCCTCCAACGTCCAATACTTTAGATTATGACGGGATTCGAAGCCCTTCGCAGCAAAATTGGAGATTTCGTACTGGTGGTAGCCGTAGCGCTCCAGCATTTCTGCGGCATAGCTGTACATATCCGCCTGTTCATCCTCATCCGGCATCACATTCGAGCCAAAATATTCTTCATACATCGGTGTGCCCGGATGGAGCTCCAACCCGTAGCAGGAGATGTGCTCCGGATGCATTTCGATGACCTTTGCCAGACTCTCTGCCCACTCGGCCTTGCGCTGTGTCGGCAGGCCGTAAATCAGGTCCAGGCTGATATTTTCAAAGCCGGCCTTTCTTGCCTCTTCATAGGCACGCTTTACTCCAGCAAAGGTGTGCCGCCGGCCAATCAGGCGCAGCAGGTTATCATCCGTGCACTGCACACCCATGGAAAGACGGTTCACCCCTTCCTCCCGCAGCATCCGCAGGGCATCATAGTTCACACTATCCGGGTTGCACTCCAGGGTAATCTCCGAATCGGTACGCAGGTTGCCGTTCAATTTCAGGACATTCAGTAGCTCTGCAATGCGCTCCGCCCCGTAATAGCTGGGCGTGCCGCCGCCAAAGAAGACTGTGTTAACCTCATAGTTCCGGATTGCCTCTGCCGATTCCTCCATATGGCGGATCAGCGCTTTCTGGTAGGCACCCATTTTATGGTCGCAGCCCGCCTGCGAATAAAAGTCGCAGTAGCCGCATTTGCTCGCGCAAAACGGTATATGAATATAAATCCCGAGCTGTTTAATCATACTGACCTCAATATAATCCTTTATAGCGGGGTTCTGTTCAGAACAGCTCGCTTACCAGCTGAGCAAATTCTGCAGGATCCTCCACGCCGACCCCTGCCACCATTTCGGACAGGGTATACAAAATCTTCGCATATCTCTTTGCCGTTGTGCTGTCACCGCTGTCAAAGGCAGCCTGCAGGATCGTAAACACCTTATGGTCCGGGTTCAGTTCCAGCACGCGGTTAGCCTTCAGGGAGCGCATCTCTTCACTGGGCCCGTTACGGAAATACTTTTCCATTTCCAGGGAAATTCCTCCCTCGGTCGTCAGACAGGCCGGCTGCGTAGTCAGCTTCCGTGAAATGCTTACCCGAGTCACGGCACCTTCCAGCGTATCCTTGATGAAAGTAAGGAAATCCTTATTCTCGATTTCCCGCTCCTCCGCGGCCTTTTTCTCTTCCTCTGTCTCAAAACCCAGGTCATCGGTCACCACATTGCAGAAAGTCTTTCCATCCTGTTCCCGCAGATTTTCGATTACCATTTCATCCAGCGGGCTGGTCAGATAGATCAGCTCATAGCCATGGGAACGCACCTCTTCACACTGAGGCAGATTCATTGCGTGCTTTACTGTGTCTGCGCTGGCGTAATAGATGCTCTTCTGACTCTCCGGCATGTTTTCCACGTATTCCTTCAGGGTAATCTGCCGGTCTTCGGAGGTGTAGAACACCAGCAGGTCCTTCAGAAAGTCTTTGTACCGACCGTACTCGTCGCAGATGCCGCACTTGAGATGCACACCGAAGTTTTTGAAGAACTGTTCATACTTTGGGCGGTCCTCTTTCATCATTTTCTCCAGATCGCCCTTGATTTTCTTTTCAAGGTTCTGGCCGATGACCTTCAGTTGGCGGTCATGCTGCAGGATCTCACGGGAGATATTCAGAGACAGGTCCGGAGAATCGACCACACCGCGCACGAATTCAAAGTACTCGTGCACCAGCTTGTCGCACTTTTCCATGATCATCACACCGTTGGAATACAGGGTGATGCCGTCCTTATTCTCGCCGGTAAAGGCGTTTTCGTTTTCATCACCGGGAATGAACAGCATGGCCTTATAAGAGACCAGGCCCTCCGCGTTAATTCGGAGCACCGAGACAGGGTCCTTACGGCCGTGATACTTTTCTTTATAGAACGCTACACAATCCTCATCCGCGACCTCATTTTTGGCTCGCTGCCAGATGGGGATGCGGCTGTTTACGGTCTCACGCTCAGTTACGGTGCGGTAGTCAAAACGCGGGTTTCCCTCATCGTCAGTCTCCCCGGTTTCAAAGCGCTCCTGTCTGGGGACATCCATGCGAATCGGCCAGCGGACATAGTCCGAATATTTTTTAATCAAAGCCTTCAGCTTCCAGACTTCCAGATAGGTGCCGTAGATTTCATCCTCTGTGTCTGCCTTGATGTGCATAATAACGTCGGTGCCGATGCTGTCCTTTTCGCAGGGGGCAACGGTATACCCATCCGCACCGGTGCTCTTCCAGACCACGCCATGTGCTTCTCCGTAGCGGCGGGAAATGACCGTGACCTCATCAGCTACCATAAAGGCCGAGTAGAAGCCGACGCCGAACTGACCAATAATGGAAATGTCTTCCCCGGCTTTCTCCCGGTCCATCTCGCCCTTGAAGCGATAGGAGCCGCTCCTGGCGATCACCCCCAGGTTGCTCTCTGCCTCTTCAGCGCTCATACCGATACCGTTATCACGGACAGTGATGGTACGGGCTTCCTTATTAGGAATGACCTCGATCTGAAAATCGTCCCGGTTAAGGCCGACCTGATCGTCCGTCAGCGACTGATAGCAAAGCTTGTCGATTGCATCAGATGCATTAGACAGAATCTCCCGAAGGAATATTTCCTTATTGGTGTAGATGGAATTTATCATAAGGTCAAGCAGACGCTTGGACTCTGCTTTGAACTGTTTCTTTGCCATAATGCAACGCCTCCATCGCTTTGCAAATTAACGTAAATTATATTATAACACGTTTACCCTGTTTTTCAACCAACGGTCAGAGAAGAATTCCCTCTACGGAACACGGACAGCCCATGACAGGGCTGCCCGTACCAAAATTGCAATATGCCGTTTTACTTCTTCGCACAGTCAGTAGAAGTAGATCGTGCAGTATGGCAGGGCCGCCCGGAGCATATCCAGGTCCTCCTGAGAAATCTCTGTGTTTCCTTCCAGGTGCAATTCCTGCAGATTGGTCAGGTTCATCAGCGCACCGATGCCGTAGAGCTGGTTATTAGCCAGATTCAGATACCGCAGCTGAGTCAGTGAGGCCAGGGGGGAGATATCCGACAGGCAATTGCTGCTCAGATTCAGCGACACCAGATTGTAGCAGTAGGCCAGAGGGTAAACATTATATACCTTATTGTTTGCCAGGTTCAGCGACTGCAGGTCCGTGCATGTCATCAGGCTCGTCAGGTCTGTTATTCCCTGCCCGCTGAGATCCATCGTCGTTGAGTCTGTCTGGACTGTGGTCTGGCCCATGCTGATGGAGTATGTCAGCTCTGAATGGCGGATCATACACTGGGGCAGCGCCGACTTCAGTTGATCCATCACCTCTCCGGTAATTGCGGGATTTCCCTCCAGGTACAGCAGACGCAGGTTATCCAGCCTGGCCAGACTATTCAGGCCCTCATCGGTTATGCCGGTATCCGACAGTCCAAGGGTTTCCAGATTTTTCAGCTTCTTCAGACCGGTGAAGTCGGTAATATAGTTGTAATCCAGATACAGCTCCGTCAGGTTGGTCAGCGCCCCCAGGGAGACCGTAGAACTAATCAGATTATCCTGTGCATTGATATAGGTCAGCGAACCAAGCCCCATCAGTGGGCGGACATCGGACACAGAATTGCCGGCAAGGTTCAGCCAGCGAAGCCCGGGAATGTTCATCAGCGGCGTCAGATCGCTGATATAGTTATTGCTGATATCCAGCCGGACCAATGCAGTGCAGTTGGCCAGGGCTGAAATATCCCCGATAGCAAGGCTGCTCAGGCTCAGTTCCGTCACGTCGGAGCGGAAAGTCTGCCCACCAATCGAAATCTCCGCTGTTGCCTGGGTTGCCTTCTCACTGTGGATAGCACAGTTCGGCAGAGCCGCAGAAAGGGCCGAAAGTTGCTGCTCATCAAGCTCAACTCCCTTCAGGCTCAGGGTCGTAAGATTAGTTAGGGAATACAGAGGACTCAGGTCATACAACGGATTGTTATCCAGATACAGGGTGCGCAGGCCGGTAAGCCGGGACAGGGGGGAAAGGTCCGTCAGGCTGTTGTTGCTGAGGTTCAGGGTCGTCAGGCCACCCAGACCGGCGAGCTCGCTGACTGAAGTGATTCCGTTTCCGACAGCAGAGAGGTTTTCCAGCGCGTACAGCTGTGCCGCCTCGGCGATGGCTGTGTTCCCCAACTGCAGGCCGTCCAGGACCAGTGAGGTTGTAGTAATATCATAATCGGTGCCGTTAATGCGGACCAAGTTTGCCCGGGCCGCAGCCGTCTTCTGTGCCTCCACCTCAGCAATCTGAGCAGCTACTGCGGAATTGCGTGTATCCATGCCCCGCAGAATCTCCAGCGCCCGATCGTATGACCCCTGCTGGCGGTAGCAGGCGGCCATCAGCAGCAGGCATTCATCGGTCTCGCCCAGCTTTTGTGCCTTTCGCAGGCTCACCAAAGCATCGTCATATCGGCCGGTATTATAGTAGGCCATGCCCTGGGCATAGTTCTCACTATAGGCCTGGCGCGTACTGACATTCCGCAGCACAACCGCCAGAACGACCACCGCAAACAGTGCCAGAAAGGTAGCGACCAGATATTTGCTCTTCTTTCTTTTTTTCTGCCTGGCCAACTCCGCAGCTGCCTCTGCCGCCCGCATACGAGTTGTGTAATCCTGCTGAGCCTTCTGTCGGGCAGTGTACTCGTTGATCAGGCTTGTCTGACGGGATGTCTGCTCCATCTGGGCACGCATACGCGCGGTATAGGCGGGCGAAGGTGCCTCATGCTCATACGTTTTCTTTTTGCTGACTTGTACTTTCATTAACCGTTTCCTCGGTATTGCTTTCACATTGTTCGGGCTCTTCCGGGGCCTGCGGCACAGGAACAATAACCTTTGGTGCCTTCATTTTGGGCAGGTCGGGTGGGAGTCCCTCCGGCTTTTTTCTCTTCATGGCAAGAGCCGTCAGCAGCAGGGACAACATAATGCAGATCACAGAAAGCTCCTGCATGCCGGTCTGGAAGGTGAAGGTGCCTGCCTGCAGGGCCATGCGGTCTTCTATTGCAAGATGATAAACCAGTGGCAGGCCGAACAGCGGGACCAGCAGCCACTTGGTGCGAATCGCGCCGAAGGCCGTACCGGTATACAGGACGGCAACCAGGATATATAAGAGTACACACAAAACCGTGTGCAGCATACTGTCAAAAGTAAAGGCCTTTATAATAAAGAAAACGACACCGAAAATAGCCGGAATCGTCGTAACCCAGAAGGCCTTTCTGCCGCAGAGAAGCAAGGTAGCCGCAAACAGCAGATTGCAAGCCAGTGGTAAAATAATCTGGGTCTTTAAAAACAGTTCATCCGCCCAGAGACCCCAGCAACCGACCAGCCGGAACACCATTGAGAGCAGCATTACTGCCACTGCCGTGCGGGTCAAACCGCTTTTGGGATCCACACAGAAACGAACCTTTTCCGTTCTGTCTTCCGGGGGTAGCGGGGGCGGTGGAACAGGCCTGCCTTCCATGTCTGTCGCCCGGCCATGCTTTTTTATGTTCCATTTCAGGTTCATGGACTGCACTCCTTTCCAATCTCTGAATTTCAGCGTGAATTATAGCACACCCGCCATAGCAGGTCAAATTAAGGTTTTGCAAACAAGTCCGGTCGAACATGCTCCTTTTTCATTGACATTCTCTCTGCCGTTTTCATATAATGTCCATGAGGTGATGCACATGATACGACTCGCTACCGAATCCGATCTTCCGGCGGTCACTGCAATTTACGAGGGTATTCTGGATGAACAGGATGCAGGTCGTGCCTTTGTGGGCTGGATCCGCGGAATCTACCCCACAGAAGCCACGGCTCGTACTGCGTTTGATCTCGGCGAACTCTTTGTTCTGGAGGAAAACGGGCAGGTTCTGGCCAGCGCCCGTATCAACCGGGAACAAATGCCCGCCTATGCCGCAGTGGTTTGGGAGAACGATGCCCCAACAGAGCAGGTCATGGTCATGCACACACTAACCGTCTCCCCCGCGTGCTTTGGGCAAAAGCTCGGCCCGTCATTCGTGGCGTTCTATGAACAGTATGCACTGGCGCATGGTTGCCCGTATTTGCGCATCGACACCAATGAGCAGAACACCCGTGCCCGGAGGCTCTATGCTGCGCTGGGTTATCACGAAGCCGGCATCATCCCCTGTAACTTTAACGGTATTCCGGATGTTGGTCTGGTCTGTTTGGAAAAATGCCTGCTCTGATTCCATGCGTCTGAATTTCACCTTTATCCTGCGTATGGTGAAGGGGCTGCCTCAAAATGAGCAAATCATTCTGAGGCAGCCCCTTTTGCTTTTTGTCTGTTTATATTTCTTCTGGTCCCCTGTGACTCTTCCGACTATTTCTGCAAGGTATCGAGGTATGTGCGGACGTCAAATGGCCGGACGCGCTCGTCCTTGCGCAGGTAGAGGGGATGGTGAGGGTGGCCCTTTACGGAGAGCTTTCCCGCGCATAGCCACCGGGCATTGTATTTTTCCCCCAGAGCGATCATTTCCTGTACACAGGAAGGCAGATAGGCCCGTTTTTCGATAATCGTCCCCCACGCCGCCCAGATGGACGGCTGTATGCCTGTACCGACGCCCGCCAGGATGTGTTCAAAAGCAGCCATATTCTGACGGTGCAGTTCCCCGTTCAACTGACGGTCCATATCATCCGGGTTTGTTGCCCGCTGAGCATACACATTGAACATCATCCAGCTGTCGAAACCGTTTCCCTCCGCGATTCTGGCCACCGACTTCAAGGTGTTGTCCAGGTTGTCCGGTTCGGCAGTTGATGGGTTGATGCCCACACAAATCAGAGGGTTTTCTCCCCTGGTCCCCAAAATATACCGGTACTCCGTGTAAAAATCCGGCACGTACAGCCACTTTGCGCTGTCATAGCCACCGCTACAGCCGGAGAGGTCCATCGCTGCGGCAAAGCTCAGCAGCTCCACCGCTTGGCTTTCAGAAGCCGGAATATGCATATCTCAGTTCCTTTCTGCCTGGCACACCGTTCATGTGCCAATCGGCGTGTACCTGTTCATTTTCTGCACTTATTCTGCTCTACCTTCTTGTGTTCTCTCGCTGCATTCTCACCGCAGGCCGAGAACTGCGATAATCAGTGGGATCGTCCCCATTGAAAGCAGTGTTGTCAGCAGGATGGACTGCGAGGAAAAGGCCGGGTCTTTCCCCTTCTGTATAGAGAGAATAGTTACCATAACCCCGGTCGGGCAAGCGGCCATGATAACTGCCGTGCCAAACAGTATCGGGTCAGCCACGAACGGGTGCAGCAACAGCCAGACCAAGACCGGGGTGACCAGTAGGCGGACCAACGCAATCAGATAGTACCGCCACCGGCGGAAGCAGTCCAAAAGGTCCACGTCCCCCATTGATGCACCGATGACCAGCATACTCATTGGCAGCATGGCATTGCCCAGCGTGGCAGCCAGATCACAAACCATTTTCGGAGGGCGGACGTTCAGGATGCAGCAAATGCCTGCCAGTACCGTCGCCACCAGGGGTAGGCTGACTACATCCTTCACTCGCAGTTTTTCCCGGATTCCGTCTGAGCAAAGCTCGACCATGCCCCAGGAGAAGATAAAAGCGTTGAAGGGCAAATTGCACAGAGTCATATACAACACAGCGGTAGGCCCGTACAGAAGCTGAGCGACCGGCAACCCGATAAACATGTTATTGGAGACTGCCGTCAATAAAAAGATCTGCCCGCGTTTATCCCTCGGCGGGTCACTGACCCGGGACAGGATCCAACCCAGCACGTAACCGACAGCGGTTGCTGCAGTCATCACACCGACGCATTGCAGAATCTGCATCGTACCGATACCACCTGCATTAGAGAAAACCGCACTGAAAATTGCGCCCGTGGTAAACACGTTCATCGTCAGCTTACTGGCATCTCGGGAGAATTCCCGGCTAACGACCCTTTTTCGTGTCAATACATAGCCCAGAACCATCAACGCCAGGAATAACGCCATTTTTTGTAAAAGTGCAGTCATGTCCCGCTCCTTAAAAAATGCAGTTCACTCTATGCAGAATTCGCACAAATTTGCTGTGTATTGTATCACGCGCTACCGGGGAATACAAGAAAAACAGGGTATTTCACCCTGTTTTTCTGCACATACACTTCTTTGTTCACTGCCCGATGAAGGCGCCCATTCCGGGAAGCAGCGCTTCCATTTCCGTTGCATCCGGTGGTTCCCCTACCGGTACTCGTTGTTCGTTCTCCCTTGCCTCAGCAGCCGCACGCAGGGTTGCGTCCTGCGCCAACTGAACCTGCAGAGCCGCCTGTTCCTCTTCCGCCTCTGCCGCCCTGGCCGCAGCCAATTCCTCAATGTTGTCCGCGTTGCCGTAAACCCGGTCAGGATAAATGAGCTGGAGGTATTCCTCCAACGTAATGCCCCTTTCAGAAATAGCCTTTGCGGCCACCTTGCCCACATAGCGGTAATGCCAGGGTTCATAGATAATACCGGTAATATTGCTGGTGCCGTTGGGGTAACGCAGAATAAAGCCATATTCCCAGCAATGCTTCATCAGCCACTGCTGCGTAGCGGTATTTTCCTGTTCATCGTCCAGATTTGTGTATTCAAAGTCGATAATGTCGAAGGCAAGGCCCAGTTCGTGCTCACTGGTCCCGGGTACCGCAACCTGCTTGGCCGCCTCCACAGGAGCCTCCTCCTCGCTGAAGCCGTCCTCCAAAATACAGCGGATGATTTTATTCTGATACAGGTCAAACTGCATCCAGTAGGTCCGGTAAGCCGAGGTGATATAAGGATTACATCCTGCCTCCTGGCAGGCGTGATACATCTCCATCAATGCCTCGGAGCAACGGACGTCGGAATCCACAAAATACTGCCAGTCCACATACAGGCTTTCAACCTCCGGGGAAAAGCTTTCCTGCAGAGGGTTCCAGGGGTTCACCAGAGTCAGAAATTCGTTCTCTTTCTCCTGCTCCTTCCGCAGTTGCTCCAGTGCCAGGAGCTCCGGGTCAGGGGTGGGCACAGGGGTCGGCATCGGGGTTGGGCTGGGCGTTGGCGGGGCGACGGTAATTTCCGGTGTTGGGGGCGGTAATGGCGTCGGCTTAATTTTCACAAATGCCAAAGCGCAGACCGCAGAAGTCAGCACTGCCACAGCAAGGCACAGCAGAACGACCGCCCAAATATAGCCTGTCTGTTTCTTTTTTTTCTTCATAGTTTTTCGTCAAACTTATAGGAGAGATCCTGCCGCAGGCTGATTTTTTCCTCGGTGCCCATCAGAATACGATAAATGCAGCCGATATGCCGCACAACGACTGCCACACCGGCAGCCACGCAGAGCCACATCACCTCATCGTCCAGGGCGACAACAGACACAACGATCATAAAAAAGCCTGCTAACAGTGCGCTGACGGAAAGACGGCGACTGAATATCAGGGCCGAAATGGCAACAATGGTCACAACGACTCCTACCGCTGGGCTGACACACAGCCCGGTCATCACCAGGCAAATGATGGCATAGCTTCCTTTCAGGTCATAGAAGACCGGCCATAGGCGGCCCATGACCAGACAGAAACCCGCAAAGGCAGCACCGGCGTCTGCATGCCCCTTTGTTCCGAGCAGCAACGCACCAATGCCGATAGCCGCACCATCCCGCAGGAGTTCTGTCACCAAAAGAATCAGAAAGCCGCGAACTCCGAATACGCGGTAAAAGTTGGACAGCCAGGCATTTCCGCGGCCGCGCCCATAGCGCAGGACATTTTCTTTAAACACAAACCGCCCCGCGATTGCACGGCTGCTCATGCTGCCCAGTCCGTAAGCCGGGATAGCTACGATCAGGAGAAGAATACAATAGATAATCATTCGTCCTTATCGCCCTTCTGCCGGATAAACATCCGGATGGGTGTTCCCTCCAAACCAAACACCGCGCGGATCTGGTTTTCCAAATATCGCTGGTAAGAGAAATGGAATAGCTCTTTGGAATTGCAAAACACCACAAAAGTGGGCGGGCGGATGCCGGTCTGCGTCATATAATAAATCTTCAGCTTGCGGCCCTTGTCCGTGGGCGGCTGCACACGGGCGGTAGCATCCGCCAGGACATTGTTCAGCATGCCTGTGGTGATTCTCATGCTGCTCTGGTCATTGACAAAGTTGACCAGTTCAAACAAACGGTCGATCCGCTGGCCGGTAAGGGCAGAGATAAACAGAATGGGGGCATAGCTCATGAAGCTCAGGTCCCGCATGATGTCCTTGCGCATTTTTTCCATGGTCCCGGTCTCTTTTTCGACCAGGTCCCATTTATTGGCTACAACAATGCAGGCTTTGCCCGCCTCATGTGCCAACCCTGCGATTTTGGTGTCCTGCTCGGTGACACCGTCCCGGGAATCGAGCATAATTACGCAGACGTCGGCCCGTTCAATAGCCATCTGAGCACGCATGACGGAGAAGCGTTCGATTCGCTCCTCGACCTTTGACTTACGGCGGATGCCGGCCGTGTCCACAAACATGTATCGGCCGTGCTTGTTTTCCACCAGAGCGTCGACTGTATCGCGGGTCGTGCCGGCCATATCGCTGACGATCAGGCGCTTTTCGCCCAGAATTGCATTAATCAGAGAGGATTTTCCCACGTTGGGCTTGCCGATCACCGCAACACGGATATAATCGCGCTCCTCTTCCTCCTCTTCCGCCTCAGGAAAGTACTTCACGCACTCGTCCAGCAGGTCACCGGTACCATGACCATGGACCGCCGAAACGGCAATCGGGTCACCCAGGCCCAGGGAATAAAACTCATAGAGCATCGGATCCGTGGCACCGGTCGAGTCTGCCTTATTGACCGCCAGGACAACCGGCTTCCGGCTGCGCTGAAGCATGCGGGCCACATCCTTATCTGCTGCTGTAACACCGGTGTGGATGTCTGTCACCAGAACGATCACGTTGGCACTGTCGATAGCGATCTGAGCCTGCTCACGCATAAAGAGCAGAATCTCGCTGTCGGTGTTCGGCTCGATGCCACCGGTGTCGACGATATCAAATTTTCGGCCGTTCCACTCGCATTCCGCATACAGGCGGTCACGGGTGACGCCAGGGGTGTCTTCCACAATAGAAAGCCGCTGGCCGGCCAGGCGGTTAAAGAGCATGGATTTTCCCACGTTCGGCCTGCCGACGATGGCCACAAGAGGTCTTGACACTGTCTTTTCCTCCTTTTTCTTCACAAAATCTATCTTCTCCGGCAGTCTGCCGGTGGTTTTTTTACTTAATTAACCGAATGAGGCTTTTGCCTTGTGCTTCTTATGTGTTCTGATTATACACATAATACTCGGTCGTTTCGCCGCAGAGGCCGTTCCGCTGCGGCAGCTTGACCTCCGGCAGGTCGCCGGCCATCGCATCCCAAAGGGCGAAGCCGTCCTGCTCCAGAGGGTAGATGGGCACGCCAAGGGCCTCCACAGCCTGCTCCAGGGTCATGTCGTCCAGGAAATCCATTTCGGCGCGGCGCAGCATGTTTTGGGAAATCAGTAGGCGCTTACCCAGGTTCTGCCCCTGCAACTGGCTCACCAGATCCTGCCCCGTGATGAGGCCAGTCACATTGATGTTGTGGCCAAAGAAATCGTTCACGATTGGATAAACATGGATCTCCATCTCCGGGTAGAGTTCCCGAGCCATATCCGCCATATGCTGAAAGAAGGGTGCGGCTGATACCCCGGTGGCAATAGAAAACGGAACTCCATCCGGCGGATCGGACAACTTCAGCGCCGAGGTGAATTCCGTCAGCATCATACGCAGCATGCCGATGCCGTTTTCCAGCTGGGTGTATTCCTCGTAAAATTCGTCCGGCGGCAGTTCTCTGCCGGCCAGCAGGTAAAACTCATCCCCGCAGAAGAAGATGCGGGTACCGTGCTTTTTCAGGCATTCGTCCCCAAAGGCCGTGATTTGGTCAATGGCCTCCGCTGCCGTGTGCGGCGTGAAAGAGGTCAGCGGTTCTAAGCCCTCCCGGAATTTTGTCAGACCAACCGGCACCACCGACACGCTGTGCACACTGGGGTACATTGCCTCCAGGTCCCGCATCGTGCGGTCCAGCGCCTGTTTGTCGTTCCAGCCGGGGCAGCAGACGATCTGACAATTCATGCGGATACCCGCTGCAGCAAATGCCTGCATCGTGTCGATACTCTCGCCTGCCCGGGGGTTTTTCAGCATTTTACAGCGCAGCTCTTTATCCGTTGTGTGAACAGAAACGTTGATTGGGCTGATATGCAGGGCGATAATGCGGGCGATTTCACGTTTGGAAAGATTGGTCAGCGTAATATAGTTTCCTAACAGGAAGCTCAGTCGCGCGTCATCGTCCTTAAAATACATCGTTTTGCGCATACCCTTGGGAAGCTGGTCAATAAAACAGAACACACAGTTGTTGGCGCAGGAGCGTGGCTTGTCCATCAGGTACGAGGTAAAGTCCAGTCCAAGGTCGCCACCCTCGCGTTTGCTTACTTGCAGCTCATATTCCTCGCCGTTTTCCCTCCGCAACACGAGTTGCAGGTTGCGGTCGTAGGCGTAGAACTTATAGTCGAGGACGTCCCGTATTTTATTACCGTTGATAGAGACCAGAGTGTCTCCGATGCAGGCACGGCCAAGCAGCGGACTGTCTGCATCAATGGCGCCGATGCGGTTTTCCATACCTTCCCTCCCCTGTCGGTGTACTGTATTCTGGCGGTGTGCTTTCTGCCGGGGGTGCAGCATGTTCGGCGTATTTCATGCAGCGCCAGGGAAAAGCAAAAGGAGGACAGGCGGCTGGCCTTTCCTCCTCAAGCTGTTTACTTGCTCTCTGCGACGTTCAGAACTGCACGTCCGTTGTAGTTGCCGCAAGCCTTGCATGCACGATGAGGCATAACGAAGGCGCCGCAGCTCGGGCACTTGACAATTGCGGGAGCCTGAAGCTTCCAGGTAGAGGAACGCCTCTTATCACGTCTCTGGCGGGATACTTTTTGTTTTGGGACTGCCATATTGACACCTCCTGTTTTAACAGCTGTTTTGAGCAGCTCTAATTTATTTATCCAAAAGCTGCTCAAGCACAGCAAATCTTGGATCGGTTTTTTTCCGGCACCCACAGGGGCCGAGGTTCAGGTTTTTGCCACAAACCGGGCACAGACCCTGACAATCATTGCTGCACAGGAACTTGGAGTCCATGTCCAGAATGAAGCAGGATGAGAGGACCTCGTCGAGGTCGAGCTCGTTACCGTCGAGAAGAAACAGCTCAGGGTTGTCGCCGTCGTCTTCATCTACAATTGTGGCGCGCGCAATGCTGCGCTTGGCGTATGCATACTCGCTGCCGCAGCGGTCACAGATGCAGACTAAATCTGCCGTGATTTCACCCTCAAGGGTGAGTATCCCGGCGGTGTTAAAGACCCGACCGGACGCCTTTGGCGCAGAAACATATTCCTTTATTGATGGAAAGTCGAGAAACTCTGTGCTGAGCTCCGTTTCAAAGGAAACAGAACTGCCGGGCATCTCGATGATGTCTCGCAAATCAAGCCGCATAAACTTAGCACCTCGCATAATTGCTCAAGAATTATAATTGATTTGACGGGGCTTGTCAACAGAAAAATTCTATTGTATAATCCAAAAAAACAAAGAAAATCAGGAATTTTTTGCAATGAAGGAACTTACTGTCAAGCCAAACGATGCCGGCCAGCGCTTTGACCGCTTTATCGGCAAGTCTGTCCCCCTTTTGCCGGATTCTCTCCTGCAGAAATACATCCGCCTCAAGCGGATCAAGCTCAATGGCAAAGGTGCCAAACGTGACACACGCGTCGCTGCGGGGGACCTGGTCACGTTGTATATCAACGATGAATTTTTCGAAAAACCCTCTGAGCGCAACTCCTACCTGAAAATATACACCCCGCACCTGGATATTGTCTATGAGGATGAAAATATTTTACTGGCTAATAAAAAGCCGGGTGTTCTGTGCCACAGTGCCGGGCAGTGGGATTATAACACACTCATCGCCAATATTCAGGCCTATTTGGCTAAAAGCGGCGAATGGCGTCCCCACGAGGAAAATTCCTTTGCACCTGCCCTGTGCAACCGTATCGACCGCAACACCGGCGGCATCGTCATTGCTGCCAAAAATGCAGAGGCCCTGCGCATTCTGAACGATAAGATACGGGATAGGGAAATCGAGAAGTACTACATCTGTGCTGTGGTCGGCCGGCCGAAACCGGAAAGTGGCCGTCTGGAGAACTTTCTGTTCAAAGACGCAGTAAAAAATCAAGTGTTTATCAAGAATAAACCTGAGCCCGGCGCTAAGACGGCCATCACCGAGTACCGGGTCCTGCGTACAGCTGGCCGTCTGTCCCTCGTTGAGTGCCGCTTGCTTACCGGGCGCACGCACCAGATTCGTGCACAGATGGCGCACGCTGGCTGGCCACTGCTGGGAGATGGCAAATACGGCCGTCCTAATACCGCCAGCCGCAGCAACACCCGTACAGGTGCACAGGCGGAGGAAGAAAAGGGTCAGGCCCTCTACAGTTACCGTCTCCGCTTCGAGTTTCCCACCGATGCCGGTATTCTGGAGTACCTGCGTGGCAAAGAGTTCCAGGTTCAGGCCGTTGACTTCGCCGAAAAATATTTTGGCGTCACGGATCTTCATTTCAAGAAAGAGGTTTGACCCATGCTTACTGTTTCCGATCTTTCCATACAGTTCGGCTCGTCCGTCCTGTTTTCCAAAGTAGACCTGCAGTTCACACCGGGCAACTGCTACGGCATCATCGGCGCAAATGGCGCCGGCAAGTCTACCTTTATTAAGATTTTGTCCGGCGACCTGGAACCGAGTTCCGGCAGCGTCGTCATTGACCCGAAGTGCCGCATGTCGGTGCTGAAGCAAAACCAGAGCCTTTACGACGACTGCGTCGTACTGGATACCGTCATCATGGGTAATGAGCGTCTCTACGCCTGCGGCAAGGAAAAGGACGCCATTTACGAAAAGGAAGACTTTACCGACGAAGACGGCATCCGTGCCGCAGAATTGGAGGACGAGTTTGCAGAGCTGGGCGGTTGGGAAGCCGAGAGTGACGCCGGCCGCATTCTGCAGGGCCTTGGTGTGGATGTAGAACTGCACCAGAGTCTGATGCGGGATATTGACCCCCGTCTCAAGGTCAAGGTCCTGCTGGCACAGGCGCTGTTCGGCCACCCCGACATCATTCTGTTGGACGAACCTACAAACAACCTGGACCTGGCCTCTGTCGTCTGGCTGGAAGACTTCCTGATGGACTACGAAGGCACTGTACTGGTCGTCAGCCACGACCGTTACTTTCTCAACAACATCTGCACCCACATTGTGGATATCGACTACGGCAAGATTAAAATGTATGTGGGCAACTACGATTTCTGGTATGAATCCAGCCAGCTGATGCAGCGTCTGATCAAGGACCAGAATAAAAAGTACGAGCAGAAGATTCAGGAACTGCAGGCCTTCATCTCCCGATTCTCCGCCAACAAGTCCAAGTCCCGCCAGGCAACCTCCCGCCGCAAGCTGTTGGACAAGATCTCCGTTCAGGAAATGCCTGCCTCCAGCCGCCGTTATCCCTGGGTTGGCTTCAAGGCTAACCGTGAGCCCGGCAAGGACCGTCTCTTTGTCACGGAAGTCAGCAAGACCGTGGACGGGGTCAAGCTCCTCAACAATATCAGCTTTATTGTCAATAAAGAAGACAAGATTGCCATCGTCGGCAAAAATGAGCTGGCCATCACAATGCTTTTCAAGATTCTGATGGGCGAGGAGGAGCCGGACAGCGGTTCGGTCAAGTGGGGTGCCTCAATTGAGAACACCTACTTCCCCAAGGATCACAACAGCTTCTTCGAGGGTCTGGATTTTGACCTGATTGACTGGATGCGCCAGTTTTCCGAGGACAAGCGTGAGAGTTATCTGCGCACCTTCCTGGGCCGCATGCTCTTCTCCGGCGACGATGTGTACAAACCGGTCAAGGTCCTTTCCGGTGGTGAAAAGGTCCGCTGCATGCTGAGCAAGATGATGCTCAGCGGTGCCAACTTCCTGGTCTTTGACCAGCCTACCAACCACCTGGACCTGGAAAGCATAGCCGCCTTGAACAACGGCATGGAAAGTTTTGCCCATAATATCATCTTCACCTGCCATGACCACCAGCTGACCCAGACGGTGGCCAACCGCATTATCGAGATCACCGAAGACGGCATTATCGACCGCCGCTGCAGCTACGACGATTACATGCATCTCTACGGTGACGAAGAGGCCCTCTGATGCAGCACAGTTCTGCTCTTTCGGAGTCCTCCTTTTCCGGCCGTGGGCGGTGGAGCCGCTTTGTTTCCGGTCTTTCTTCCCTTAGCGCCGCATTCATCCTGGGACTGACGCTGTTGCTTGTTCTCGGGTTGCTCTGTTCAGCTTTTCTTTCCACCGGGAGTGTGGAATTTCTTGGTGCTGCAGCAGAAAAGGCGGTCCTGACGCAGGACTTTCTCCCTCTGAATCTGGTCACTACCGCTGCCGGCCTGTTGCTTCTGTGGATGGGCCATTGCCTGCTGCAAAAGCTTTCTGTTCGCCGTTGCCTTGTGCTGTTCTCGCTTCTGACCTTTCTCCTGGGCACGGGGCTGATCGTTCTTTCACGTCTCACCCCCAACCCAGATTCCGACTCGTTTATTCTGACCTGGGCGGCCCAGGAGGCCGCACTGGGAGACTATGCCTATCTCCGAGAGGAGTATTTCCGCCTGTTTCCCTTTCAGCTAGGTTTTGTGCTGTATGAAGAACTGGTGTCCCGGTTTGTGTGGTTGATCGGTCGCACTTTCCCGGAAGGCTATATCCGTCTGGCGCTGCAGGAGCTGAACCTGTTCTGGCTGTTGCTGACGGAACTTGCCGCTGTGCAGATCACCGCCGAGCTGGGTTTTGACGAGCGCGTGCAGAAGCTCACCTCGCTGTTGCTGTTCCTCTTTCTGCCTCCGTTGCTATATATCACCTTCCTATACCCCAACACCATTTCCTTTGCCTTCGGCCTGACGGCCGTATGGATGCAGTTGCGTTACTTTCGCCGTGAAGATTGGGTCAGTGGCCTTCTCTGCGCTCTGTTTCTTGCCCTTTCCGTTGTGCTGAAAATGAACTCACTGATTCTGCTGGTAGCCATGGCCATTTTGTGGCTGTTCCGTCTGTTCGGGCACTTCCGTGGGCGAACGCTCTGCTGCCTCCTGCTTACCGTCGCCCTCCCGTTGGTGCTGCAAAATGCGCCGAAAGCCATATATGGTGCCCGTCTGGATACAGACTTCGGTGATGGTGTTCCCACTGTCAGCTGGCTGGCCATGGGGTTGAGCGATAACCCTCAGGGACCCGGTTGGTACAACGGGACCTATACCATTCGGAATTTCGAAGAGCATTTCTTTGACACGGCCTCCGCAGCAGAAGCCTCTGCAGCCGTTGTCCGACATCG
>JAZRWD010000287.1:0-9088 GCA_045599525.1 Candidatus Limivicinus sp.
GGCAGCGCCTGGGCGAGCCTTGGCACCGCTTACCGTACGTCGGGTTTTACTTTTGAATTGACCACTGCCCGGAACGGGTATATGTACCGTTGCGTGGTCAAGGATGCCGCGGGCAACAGCGTGACCTCTGAAGCGGCAACCATAATGATTCGATAAGCGAAATACCTTGGACAGGGCAACACTGTGTGCTGCCCTGTCTGCATGGTCCGGAGAGAACTGTAGTTCTAATCCCAAAGAAGACGTGGCGAAGCAGCGCCAGATATGGTACAATACTATTATAAAGAAGCCGTGAGGGGAGATGCATCATGCAGGAAATTTTACCGGAGATTCTGAATCGTAGAAGTGTTCGTGCTTATAAAGACCTGCCTGTGAGTGATGAACAGGTTGAAACGCTGCTGCAGGCGGCAATCCTGTCCCCTTCAGGGCACAATCTGCAGCCATGGCGTTTTCTGGAGGTGCGTGACCCTCAACGCAAGGCAAAGATTGTAGAACTGGATCATGAACAGAAGTGGATGCTGCAGGCTCCGATATTCCTGGTCTGCATGGCGGATTTGGCGATGCGGGAAGAGAATCCCGGCATAGCAGGGGGAGAATACCCCGGTGAAGGTCTGAAAAAGGTCATTCGTGATACATCGGCCTGTGTGGAAAACTTGCTGCTACAGGCGCAGCATATGGGACTTGGGGCCTGCTGGACCGGGTGGTATCAGCAAGAGCCGATGAAAGAACTGCTGGGTGTGCCTGATTCTTTTTATATCGTGGGGATTATTACGGTAGGATATGCAGACCAGGCGCCGCAGCCTCGACCGCGGAGAGACCTTGCCGAGGTAGTATGCAAGGAAATCTGGACGATAGCGTGAGTAGGAAATGGAGTTTAGCATAAATCTGGCCGGCAGAGTGATTGCCGTCCATTCAATATATGATCGGGTTCAGCGGCTTTGCTTAGCTTATTTGAGCGACAGTTCGGTTGGTCCAGACCTGTCCGTGAATGTAGATGAAGCAGGCATTACTGCCGAGGCACAAAGCGCGGAAGCAGACGAAGGGAAGACGGTTTTTAGCCGTCCTTATCTGGAGCAGCTTGCTGTCTATCGTCAGATTTGCGAGGGCTTGCTGGCTTATGACACCTACCTGATGCATGGTTCTGTTGTGGCTACAGATCCGGACCACGCGTACATGCTTACTGCACGTAGTGGTGTGGGAAAAACAACGCGTACGCGTCTGTGGCTGGAGGCCATACCCGGGTCCTTTGTGGTGAATGGGGATAAGCCTCTTTTGAAAGTGGAGAAGGACCGTGTACTGGCTTGCGGCACTCCCTGGTGCGGCAAGGAAGGAATGAACAGCAACTGCATGGTGCCCCTTCGGGCGGTATTTTTGCTGGAGCGTGCAGATGAGAATGAAGAGAGCACCTGTACCGAGCTGTCGCTGGCGGAGGCCTTCCCCGTGCTGTTCACTCAGACATATCGCCCTGCAGATCCTCAGCGGATGAAGCAGACCCTGCAACTTATCCAACGACTGGAGGGAAAAGTTCGCTTTTTCCGTCTACGCAGTGACCGCAGCACGGAGGCAGTTCGCATGGCCTATGCGGCGGTTGGTGATTATCAGAAAAAGGAAAGAAACAGCCAGGCGTGAAACTGATTATTGCAGAGAAGCCGATGCTGGCTCGGGCAATTGCGGATGCATTGCCGGGGCGGGCAGAAAACAAAAATGGATATACGGTCAAGGGCGGGTATACGATTGTATCCGCCTTTGGTCATCTTCTGACACTAAAGGAGCCGGAAGACTATGACGAGGAACGCTTCCACCGCTGGTCAATCGAAACTCTCCCCATCTATTTCCCAGATTGGGGTCAAAAGCCCGGCTTAGGCAAGACTGAGCGTCTGAATCTGATTGGAAGTCTGCTGCAGGAGTCGGAGATTGTTGTGCATGCAGGAGACCCGGATGATGAGGGACAGTACCTGATCGACGAGATTCTACGATGGTTTTCCTATACAGGCCCGGTATATCGCCTGGCAACTGGCGACACAACAGAAGCGGCCCTACAGAAAGCGCTTGCCACAATGAAGGATAATCGGGAGTTTGTAAATGCCGGATGGTCAGCCCACGCTCGCAGTGTGGCGGACATTATGGTCGGCTTTAATTTCAGCCGTTACTTCAGCCTCCTGAACCCCCACGTAAAAATGCTAACGGTTGGCCGTGTTCAGACTCCAACACTAGGACTGGTCGTCAATCGGGATATGGCGATTGAGAACCACAGCAAACAGAACTATTATCTGCTTTGGGCTCAGCTTCAGGTGGAAGGGAAAAACATCCGTTCGCACTATGAATCGGCGAAGGATGACCCGAACCTGGAGGAGGGCAAACTGACCGATGGTGAATATGCGCGTGAACTGGTGCAGGCCCTGCAGGGAAAGGAAATCACTCCGGTGAAAGTCAGCAGGAAGGAAGTTATTGAACAGCCGCCCCTGCCTTTTAACCTGGTGAAGCTTCAGACCTACTGTTCCAATAAATTCGGATATGACCCGTCAAAGACGCTGGCCATTACGCAGACTCTTCGCGATAACCACAATGCAATCACTTACAACCGCTCCGACTGCCAGTATCTCAGTGAGGAACAGTTCAAGCAATCTCCGGCTACAGTAAGGCAAGTGCTCGAGAATCTCAAGGGAGACGCTGCAGGGAATGTGTTTGGTAGGTTGCAACTGGACACAGACCTTCACAGCAGAGCATTTGATGATAGTAATATTACTGCGCACACGGCAATTATTCCCCAGAACCGCCGTCTGGACATGAATAAGCTCAGTGAAGAGGAACGGAATGTTTATCTTGCCATTGTTAAGTACTACATGGCCCAGTTCCTGATGCCGGCAAAAAAGGAACGCACGACGCTGGAGGCATCTGCCGAAGGGGGAACACTGAAAGCAAACTCCACGCGGATAATCAGTCCGGGATACCTGCAGTTGATTAAGCCGGAGAAAAACACTTCTGAGGAAGACGAAGAACTGGAGAGCGACCTGAGCGTCATCGAACCGGGCGACTACATGGGGAGGTGTACGCAGGCGGAGGCAGAGGAAAAGGAGACAAAGGCTCCGCCTCGCTATACGAAAGCCTCACTGAACGAGGACATGACCCGTATTGCCCGATATGTGACGGATCCCGAGGCAAAGGCACTGCTGTTGGCCAAGGATAAGGATAAAAAGGGAGAAAACGGCAGCATCGGCACATCAGCAACACGTGCATCTATTATTGATAATCTGGAAGCCCGTGGGTATATTGAGACTAAGGGAAAACAGATCCGTTCGACCCAGCTTGGGCGGGAACTGTATCGTATCCTTCCGGAACAGTTGAAAAAGCCCGATATGACCGGAAAGTGGTGGGCGGTCCAGGAGAACATCAAGGAAGGAACTCAGCCCTGGACTGCTTTGACCGATAGTGTCCTTGAGATGGTGCGCGAGGTGATTAAAACGGACTATCCCAAGGTGGATGCCTACCATGTACCTGAAAGTATGAGGCGTGGAAAATTGTTGCTGGGCAGCTGCCCTCGCTGTGGAGGAGACGTGGTCGAGGGAAACAACGGCTTCGGATGCAGTGGCTTCCGGTCTGGCTGTAGTTTTACGGTTTGGAAAACGGCAAAGTCGGGTATGATGAGCAGAACAGAGATTACCGCAGACATGGTCCACACCTGGCTTAGCGGCGAATGGAAGGACGAACTGTACCCGGCTGAGAATGGTAGCATGCAGCCCACAGGAAAGAAACGAACCGTGAATACCGTAAGCTTAACGCGTCTGTATTCGGAGAACAAGAATAAGACCTATTCGGGAATTGTATACCTTGTGGACGACGGGCCAGGGTCTCCCTTTCCTGCCGGCTTCCGCTTGCAGGACATTATTAATGTCCCTCCAAAGCCCCTGGGGAAGTGCCCTCGCTGTGGGGCGGATGTAATCGAGGGAAAAAACGGTTACGGGTGCAGTGCATATAAGAAAGGATGCAAATTTGTCATCTGGAAAAAAGCAAAGTCCGGTATGATGAGCAGGACGCGTGTGACCAAGGCATTGGTCAAGAGCCTGCTGATGAGCGACTGGATTGAGGAGACCCGTCCGGATGGGGATGGAGTAGAGCAGCCGACAGGCCGCAAGCGCACAGAAAAGACCGTGCACATGCGGCGCCTTTACTCAGAGACGAAAGACAGAACGTATAATGGCGATGTGTATCTGACAGATGAGGGGCCGCGGTCACCTTACGGGGCCGGCTTCGGTCTGGCCGGAATTACGAACGACGGGCCAGAGGTGCTGGGTAAATGTCCGCGTTGCGGTGCGGATGTGGTAGAAGGAAACCAGGGCTACGGCTGTAGCGCTTTCCGTGAGGGCTGCCGCTTTACCATCTGGAAAAAGAGCAAGATGAAGCTGCTGGCCAATGTCAGTTTTACCAAAACGGATGCGAAGAAGTTTCTTGCCGGAAAGTCCGTGAGGAAACGTAAGCTGCTGGATAAGAAGGGTACGCTCTTTACTGCGCAGTTGATGATGGTGGAGGAGCCGGAGAACCCCTACGGTCCGGTATTCCGCGTATTGGCGGGCAGCATTGAAGAGCCGGACCCGGGACAGGTAAATACGCCGATGTATACTCCGGCAGAGGGGACAGACACCCGGCCACAGGCGGAAGCGGTAAAGACAACTGACAGGG
Organism: Candidatus Limivicinus sp.; assembly: GCA_045599525.1. Lineage (GTDB taxonomy): Bacteria > Bacillota > Clostridia > Oscillospirales > Oscillospiraceae > Limivicinus. The sequence continues at coordinate 4,675 of JAZRWD010000287.1, forward strand.
AAGTAACAGATATGAAACCGGAAGACCGCAAGATATAACGGTAAGTTTGAACTGTTTGCGGCTCGCAGACACAGAAGCAGAGAGAAAATTGTGTTATTTTCGATGCCTGGAGTAGATACTTTTTAGCAAGCATGACGAATATCTAACGGACAAGCTTTTTCTTCTTGACAATCGAAAGCTTTCCTTTCAAAATACAGATAACGACATCATAAGGAGAACGTACTGATGAGTTCGACTATTTCCGGCGAAATCCAAAGCAACTTTGTCGTAGAACAGGCTACCCCAGTGGGCGTGATTTATATGCCAGGCACAGAGAAACTGGCAGACAACATTAACCATCGTCTGCTTGCCCGTGAGCAGGTCCTTGATGATGGCGTTACGGTAAAATGCCGTTATGGGCCGCACCAGGATTCCTTCCTGATAAAGCCATATCTGCCCCGCTTTGCCAGCGGCGAAGGAAAGGCAGTTTTGCCAATCTCTGTCAGAGGGTTGGATCTGTATATTCTTTTCGATTTTACGGCAAAAGATGTTACTTATAATATGTACGGCAGCCAGAACCGCATGTCTCCGGACGATCACTTCGCTGATCTGAAGCGAGTGATTTCCGCTACCGGTGGGCGTGCCAAAAAACTTACGGTAATCATGCCTATGCTGTATGAAGGCCGCCAGCACCGCAGAGATGCCCGTGAATCTATGGACTGTGCGATTATGCTGCAGGAGCTTGAGGCCATGGGTGTCGATGAAATCGTGACCTATGACGCGCATGATCCACGTATTGAAAACGCCATTCCATTCCATGGCTTTGACAATATCCTGCCGACCTTTGACATTCTGAAGGCTCTGCTGACCAAGGAAAAGAATCTGGAACTGACACCGGATAAGTTGATCGTTGTCTCTCCGGATGAAGGTGCTATGCAGCGTAACATGTATTATAGTGCTGCTTTGGGTGTAGACATGGGAATGTTTTATAAGCAGAGAGATTATTCCCGCATTGTTAACGGTAAAAACCCCATCCGCGAGCACCGCTACCTGGGCGACAGCGTAGAGGGTAAGGACATCTTTGTGGCAGATGATATGATTGCTACCGGAGACTCGATTCTCGACTTGTGCAAACAGCTGAAAGCCCGTGGTGCAGGTCGTGTATTCCTGGGTGCTTCCTTCGGCCTCTTTACGGCTGGTATGGAGCCATTCGATCGTGCATTCGCTAATGGTGATTTTGACCGCATTCTTTGCACAAACCTTACCTCGTTGCCAGCGGAAGTTTTGGAACGTGAATGGTTCACTATGGTTGATATGAGCAGTTCCGTGGCTATGGCGATTGCCGCACTGAACCACAATGAATCCATCCGAAAAGACAGCTTCGTCTGGAACCGGACGCAGGCCATGCTGGACAGATATCGTCGCAATGTTGCCGGCCGCTGAGTGAACAACATTTTCATAATGCAAGAAATAACGAAGAGCCCTTCCGAGATTAGCCGGAAAGGCTCTGTTTTTTTCCCTTCAGTTATGCAAGAAGAGCTAGACCGTAGGACAATCGATTTAAAAGCTTGTGTGGCGTAAAGTAATTAGCCTCAGGAATAACTGGCGTACCAACTGCTGTAGTCTTTTGTGGAGTTTCCACCCTCGAAGGTACCCAGAAGCTTGCTCATGATTCGGGCGTAGCCCTCGGAGCTCTCCTCGTATGGGGTAGGCTTATAGTCGTTGACCTTGGTGTTTTCACTGCAGCGACAGGGGATTGCTGTCCAACCGTCATTGACGACGGTTCCGTCACTGTTGCGGGTCACAGCGATTTGTACGATGGCGGTGTCCCAGTCAGTGGGATCGGTGTTCCCACCAAAACTGAAATTACCCATACTATAGAGGATAATACCTCCGTTATACTCCTCCACAGGCTGCAGGCAGTGGGGATGGGTGCCGTAGACCAGGTTTGCTCCGGCATCAATGCATACATGAGCGAGGTCAACGTGTTTGCTATCCGGTATGTAATGGAGTTCCTGACCCCAGTGGAACATGCAGATGATGTACTCGGCACCATCAGCTTTTAGCTGTGCAATTGCAGCAAGAGCCTGATCACGATCCGGACAGTAGCTTCCTGATCCGGAGTTATCACCAACGGTGTATATGCCGACTTTCAAACCGGCCGCGGTGGTATAGATTTGAGCTTGCCCATCAATGCCGTATGCCTGACCAATAGCGTCCAGGGATTCGCAGTTTGCCTTGAAGCCTCGCTCGCCAAAGTCACGGGCATGGTTGTTGGCTGTGGTTACAAACTCGACGCTGCCCAGCGGCAGGATATTGGCCCGCTCGGAGGGGGCGCGGAAATAGAAGAGGGAGGAAGATGTTAGGGTCTTATCGGCGAAGGTACACTCCAAATTGCCAATGGTAAGGTCGTCTGTGCCGGTGAACTGGATGACATTCTGGAACGGATAGCTGTAGTCTCCCTTCAGGCGGGATGTGTAGCTCCATTCGCTGGCATCGGAGAGGTTCTGGTGGGAGGCGAGAGTCAGGTCTCCGATGGCGGAGATGGTAAAATGCTCCGGCGCTGCGAGGACCACGATGCCGGCGGACTCTTCTCCCATCGGCACATCTTCCTCCTCCGGGCGCAAATCGGAAGTGGACTGTGTTTCGGCAGGTTTTGCGAACTTGTATAAAAGTCCTGGATCAAGACGGAAACGCGCGAAGCATACACGCCCGATGCCAAGGAGCAGCAGGATAAGACAGAGAACCGAGAGAAGCTTTATCGGAGAAAAAAGAGAATGTCCGGTGTGCTTGGACTTGATTTGGCTCATGTATGGAGATTCCTTTCAGAATGGAGATCCGCTGCAGCAGGCTGAGCGGTAACAAGGAGCAGACAGCAGAAGGTTAGGAATAGCTGGCATACCAGCTGGAATAGTCGGGTGTGCGGTTACCGCCTTCATAAGTGCCAAGAAGTTTGCTGAGGACCCTGTCGTAATCCTCAGTGCCTTCTTCGTATGGGGTGGGTTTGTAGTCATTTTCGGCGGTGCTTCTTGGGTTTTCACTACAGCGGCAGGGAATAGCTGTCCAACCGGCGTTAGTTATGGAACCATCAATGTCACGCTTGACAGTGACCTGCACGATGGCTGTGTCCCAGTCAGAAGGATTGGTGTTGCCGCCGAAACTGAAGTTACCCATACTGTATAAAATAATGCCGCCGTTGTACTCCTCAACGGGCTGAAGACAGTGTGAGTGAGTGCCATAGATCAGGTTTGCACCGGCATCGATGCAGGCGTAAGCGAGATTAATCTGGTTTTGATTGGGGGTATAGTGGAGCTCCTGCCCCCAGTGGAACATGCAAATTACATATTCGGCGCCGTCTGCCCGAAGCTGAGCGATAGCCGCCGTGGTTTTGTCAATGCTGGGAAGGTAATCGTTGTAGGCGGTATATATGCCTACAATCAGACCGGATTGTGTGGTATACAGCTGAGCCTGGTTTTCTGTGCCGTAGGCCTGACCGGCTGCATTCAGTGCGGCACAGGTATCGTCGATGCCATCTTGGCCGAAATCCCAGGTGTGGTTATTGGCAGTGGTAACAAACTCGATACTGTTAGTCGGAAGAATATAGGCAAAATCCGCCGGAGAACGGAAATGAAACGTCTGGTAGGAATAGAGATACCGGTCGGAGAAGGTACATTCCAGATTGGCGATACTCAGGTCATCATTGGCAAAATATTGGATAGTATTTTGGAACGGATAGGTATAATCCCAGTCCAGTCGGGAGTAGAAGCTATAAGGGCTGGCATCACCGAGGTTCTGATGAGACGCCAGGGTAAGGTCTCCGACAGCGGAGATCGTAAAGTACTCCGGCTGTGGCTCTGGTGTTGGTTCTGGTGTCGGCTCGGGTGTGGGGACCGGGGTTGGTTCCGGCGTTGGTTCTGGCGTTGGTTCGGGGGGCTGCTCCTGAGAGGATGTCTGTTCGGTTACGTGGCCAGTGTTCGGATAAGATGAAGCATGTAGCAATGCTTCATCTTCCGAAGAAAACTGCCCGGTGAAGGTTCGGAGCAACACCAACGCTACACCAATGAGAAGCAGCAGAACAAAAATGAAAATCTGTACACCGATATGCTTCGATTTCTTTTTTTTTCTGGCTGTTCGTGGCCGAGGCCTATCGGATTGAATGCCTTTTTTCTTATGACTCATAGGAAATCCTTAACTGTTCAAAAAATTCTATAAACGATTTCTTATTATAATAAAAAGGAAAGATGAATGCAAGAAAAACGTATACGTCAGGCATCTCCGGCGATTCTAGCCTGATCTTAGTGTAAAATTTCAATTGGCAACGCAAAAAAGAGAGGGCAGAATCTGCCCTCCCAAGCCACCATATGTTACTATGTTAATTGAGTAGAAAAACAAGAAAGTATGGTGGTAAACATTACTATATCAATCAATGTGGATT
>JAZRWD010000288.1:0-3748 GCA_045599525.1 Candidatus Limivicinus sp.
GGCCAACGCACAGGGCATTCGCGGCAAGGAGTCCACTCCCTTCCTGCTGGCCAAGGTTGTTGAACTGACCGGCGGCGAAAGCCTGGAAAGCAATATCCGCCTTGTCCTCAACAATGCAAAGGTTGCCTCCCTGACGGCAGCTGAGCTGTGCAAATAATCGAAAAGAAGACAAAAAAATTCCGGAGGACCCGTGCCATGGTTCGGCACGGGGCCTTTTCCGCGGAAAACGGAGAAAATAGAGGGCGCTGCACTGACGCAACGGGACTCGTCTTGCAGTTGAATAATACAGCTTTTCGCGTTATAATAAAAACTTCAGAGACTGAAGCAAGTTCGTTTTCTACGGAGAGGTACTTTATGGCTGAAAAAGAAAACCGCCCGTGTATGGTCAGCGTTTTGTGCGCGGCATATAATCACAGTGCCTATCTGGCACAGACAATAGAGAGCTTTGCGGCCCAACAGACAGATTTTCGCTTTGAGATCATCGTGAATGATGACTGCTCAACCGATAATACCGCTGAGATCCTGCGGGAATGCGCGGCAAAGTATCCTGACCTGGTCGTGCCGGTCTATCAGGAAAAGAATCTGTTTTCACAGAACATTGAGATCTACGAAGAAGTCTTCTACCCCCGTGCGCAGGGGAAGTATATTGCCTTCTGTGAGGGAGACGATTACTGGTCAGACCCCCATAAGCTGCAGCAGCAGGTTGACTTTCTGGAGGCAAACCCGGAATACACCGCCTGTGTTCACAACACAACACTGCACTATTGCAACGGGGACCGGCCGGATACCCCGCATCTGCCCGTCGGGCAGGGGGACCGTGACGTGGATTTTGCCGCAGCCATAAAGGGCATGAGCAATGCCTGGCACACCAGCGCCTTGCTTGCCCGCAGAGAGTATATCGTTACCTCACCGGATTTCCTGTATACAGCCGTAAACTACGGTTTTTCTGACCAGCCGCGGGGGATTTGGCTGCTGATGAACGGAAAGGTCCGGTATCTCGACAGGGAAATGTCGGTTTACCGCCTCAACAGCAATCAGGATGCCTGGAGCTCCGGTGTGGATATGGCCTATGACAAGCACATCCGCTTTGTGACTGGGGAAACCGAGATGCTGCGCCAGGTGCTGCCGCACTGTAATGCAGAGCAGCGCGGCATTGTCCAGCAGAGCCTGCTGGAGCGGGAATTTGAGTTGCTCTATATTCAGGGAAAGGATGCCGAGCTGGTAAAGCCGCCGTATCTTTCCCTCTACCGTCAGCAAAGCCGCGCGTTCCGCCTAAAACAGTGGGTGAAACGGAACCTGCCCTTTGTGCAGCGCCTGCACCGCCAGAATAAGGGCTACGGTAACTGAAGAAAGGGAAACATGGATAACAAGCAAAAAGTCTTTTCCAATCTGCTCTGGCGCTTCCTGGAGCGCTGCGGCGCACAGTTTGTGGCTTTCGCGGTCTCTATCGTGCTGGCGCGTATTCTTGAGCCGGCAGTGTACGGAACGGTCGCAAAGGTTACCATTATTACCTCTATCCTGTTTGTTTTTGTGGACAGCGGCATGGCAAACTCGCTGATCCAGAAAAAAGACCCGGACGACCTGGACTATTCTTCCGTCTTCTACTTCAACATGGCGTTCTGCCTTGTGCTGTATCTGGGGCTGTTTATTGCCGCACCGGCGATTGCCACGTTCTACCATGAAACACAGCTGACGGCAGTCATTCGTGTGTTAGGCCTGACCGTAGTGGTTTCCGGCCTGAAGAACGTTCAGCAGGCCTATGTATCCAAGACGCTGCAGTTTAAGCGCTTCTTCTTTGCCACGCTGGGCGGAACGGTATTCTCTGCCTTTGTCGGTGTGGGTATGGCACTGGCCGGCTGCGGTGTATGGGCACTTGTTGCTCAGCAGCTGACGAATCTGGTTATTGACACAACGATCCTCTGGCTCACGGTAAAATGGCGGCCGATTCGGGCATTCTCCTTTGAACGCCTGAAGGGGCTTCTCTCCTATGGGTGGAAGCTTCTGGTTTCCGGCCTGCTGGACACCGTCTACGACAAGCTGCGGGAAATCATTATCGCGGTAATGTATACCGGCGAGGACCTTGCCTACTATAACCGTGGCAATTCCATTCCCAATTTGGTCGTAATGAATATCAATACCTCCATTGACAGCGTTCTTCTCCCGGTCCTGTCTGCAGAGCAGGATGAGAAGACACGGGTACGGGATATGACACGGCGTGCCATTAAGATCAGTTCTTATATTATGATGCCAATGATGATGGGCATCGCTGTCTGCGCAGAGCCTATCGTGCGTATACTCCTTACGGAAAAATGGCTTCCCTGTGTACCCTACCTGCGCATCTTCTGCTTTGCCTATGCGTTCTACCCGCTGCATACCGCCAATCTGAATGCCATAAAAGCGATGGGCCGCAGTGACCTTTTCCTCCGCCTGGAGATCATCAAAAAGATTATCGGTATTGTGGTGCTCGTTGTGACCATGCGCTACGGGGTATATGTTATGGCCCTTAGCCTGATCTTCACCAGCATCCTGTCCCTTTTCATCAATGCGTACCCCAATCTTCGCCTGCTGGAATACCCGTATGCGCGGCAGCTGTTGGATATGCTCCCGGCCATTTCCATGACCTGTATCATGGGCGCATGCGTATATCCGGTTACGTGGCTGGGGCTGAACGACTGGGTAACACTTCTGATTCAGGTTCCGCTGGGAATTGCGGTTTACGTGATCGGTTCAAAGCTTGGCCATCTGGAAAGCTTTACGTACATTCTGTCGATGGCAGAAAAAATGCTGCATCGCAATCATAAGGAGGTGTAATTATGCCGGAATTTATTAATGTAACAAGATCGTCCATGCCTTCTTTCGAAGAATATTGTGAAGAGATCCGTGGCCTTTGGGACAGTCGATGGCTGACCAATATGGGGGAGAAGCATAAGGCTCTGGAGCAGGGGCTGAAGGACTACCTTGGAGTCAGCTGTGTGACGCTGCTGACCAACGGCCACCTTGCCCTGGAAAATATCATTACGGCTCTCGGCCTGACGGGGGAAATCATCACCACGCCCTTTACATTTGCCTCAACGACGCATGCCATCGTCCGCTGTGGCTGTACGCCGGTTTTCTGCGACATTGACCCGGAAACCTACACGATTGACGTGAGCAAAATTGAGTCCCTGATCACCGAAAAGACCAGCGCCATACTCCCTGTGCATGTCTATGGCAACCTTTGCGATGATGAGGAGATCGCGCGGATCGCCCAAAAGCATGGCCTGAAGGTGATCTATGATGCGGCCCATGCCTTTGGCGTGAAGAAAAACGGCATCAGTCCCGCCAATTTCGGCGACGCGGCGATGTTCAGCTTTCATGCGACAAAGGTCTTCCATACGATCGAAGGCGGCGCGGTATGCTATAATGACCCCGCATTGACGCAAAAGCTCAACGACCTGAAAAACTTTGGCATTCATGGGCCGGAGGACGTTCCCTATGTCGGCGGAAACGCGAAAATGAACGAGTTCTGCGCTGCGATGGGCATCTGCAACCTGCGGCATCTGGATGCCGAGATTGCCAAACGCAAGCAGGTAGTCGAGCAGTATAACTGCCGTCTGGGCGGTGTGCCCGGAATACGGCTAAACAAACCGCAGGAACAGGTCGAATCCAATTTTGCCTATTATCCGGTCGTGTTTGACGGCTACCGTTACACAAGGGATGAGGTACAGGCCCGCCTGAGCGAAGGGAATATTTACGCACGGAAGTATTT
>JAZRWD010000289.1:0-8446 GCA_045599525.1 Candidatus Limivicinus sp.
CTGCGGATGTTGGCATCGTCGTTCTCATAGGCCACCTCTTCGAGGTGGATGAGCTGCTTGAGGAAGGTGGGGATATCAAAGGGTATGGGATTGCCGATATGGATGAGGTCGTTCGGTGTTTTGCGCATGCCCTCTTCGGCCATGAGCTTTTCCTCGTAGAGCTTCTCGCCCGGGCGGAGGCCGGTGTATTCCACCTTGATGTCCACATCCGGGATGAGGCCGCTGAGGCGGATAAGGTTGCGGGCCAGCGTGTCGATCTTGACGGGGCTGCCCATATCCAGGACGAAGATCTCACCGCCCTTGGCATAGGTGCCGGCCAGCAGGACCAGGCTGACGGCCTCGGGTACGGTCATGAAATAGCGGATGATGTCCGGGTGGGTAACGGTAACGGGGCCGCCCTTTTCAATCTGCTTTTTAAAGATGGGCACAACGGAACCGTTCGAGCCGAGAACATTGCCGAAACGGACGGCTACATATTCGGTGCTTGCCTTTTCCTGCGTCTCAAAGCCGGGCATGGTCAGCTGGTTGTCTTCATCCCAGTGGGACTGATCCAGGTGGGTGTATAGGTCCGGCATCTGACTGATCTTGCCTTCGCGGACCATGTTGTTAAAGGTCTGCACGACCATTTCGCAGAGGCGCTTGCTGGCGCCCATGATATTGGTGGGGTTGACCGCTTTGTCGGTACTGATGAGGACAAAGCGCTTGGTGCCGTAGCGGGCAGCGGCGTAGGCCGTCTTGTAGGTGCCGAGGACATTGTTCTTGATGGATTCGCAGGGGCTGTCCTCCATCAGGGGGACGTGCTTATGGGCGGCGGCGTGATAGACCACGTCGGGCCGGTAGGTGCGGAAGACCTGATTGACACGGCGGCTGTCACGCACGGAACCGATGAGCGTGACCAGGTCCAGGTTGGGATATTTTTCCCGCAGCTCCAGCTGGATGCTGTAGGCGTTGTTTTCGTAGATATCAAAAATAATGAGGCGCTTCGGGTTGCGGGCAGCCACCTGACGGCAGAGCCCGCTGCCGATGCTGCCGCCGCCTCCGGTGACCAGGACTGTCTTGCCCTCGAGGAAGGCATAGACCTGGGTCATATCCGCGCGGATGGGCTCACGGCCGAGAAGGTCTTCAATGGGGACATCCTTCAGGGACTTCAGGCTCACCTTGCCGGCCAGCAGGTCCTGCATGCCCGGCAGCTGCTTAAGCTCGCAGCCGGTCTCGTTGCAGATCTGCAGAATGTCGCGGCGGTCTTCCGCGGAGGCAGAGGGAATGGCAAAGAAGATCCGGTCGATGTGGTATTTTTCTACGTTTTCAAAGATGCTCTCGCGGCCACCTTCCACCGGGATACCGTCAATGCGGCGGCCCCATTTGTTGGGGTTATCATCGATAATGCAGCAGATCTTATCTTCTGCGTCGTTGCCGCCGTTGATCACGTCACGCAGGATGAGCTGGCCGGCATTGCCCGCACCGATGAGCATGACACGGTGACGGAAATCGCCCCGGCTGCTGCGGTTGCGCATGAGCAGATAGAGACGGTAGGAGAAGCGTGAGGCCAGGATCATGCCGAGCTGGATGACAAAGCCGAAGGCATAGTAGGACAGCGGCATCCGGTGGAAAAAGCGGATGCCGATGAACATCACTGCACCGGTGATCAGGTTGGCCTGCAGGATGTGGACCAGCTCGTTGTAGGAGGCAAAGCGCCAGACGCTGCTGTAGAGCTTTCTGCGCCAGAAGACCACAACGGCAATCACGGTATAGATGGGGGCAAAGTTACGGAAGGCATGGATGTACTCCGGGTTGATAGCGCCGAACGAACCGTCGTAACGCATCCACAACGCAAAGAGATAGGCAAAATTAACGGCAAAGATATCGAAAACGCCAAGCCAGAGGGCAATCACCTGCCAATGCTGCAGGCCCTTTTTCTCGTTTCCGTTTGCTGCCGGTTTTTCGGCTTTTTTCGGTTGATTCATTAAACTGTACTTCCTTGTTTAAGCTGACGAACAACGGATTGAACATTTATATATAGTATCAATATACATGTTTTCAAAATGTTACCTTTTTTATTATAACTAGTCATCTGTGATTATGCAACTATAAATCACAGATTTATTTCCATTATTTTTACAATTTAATCCGCTTCGGGCGGCGTTCCGGGGATTTTTGGGCAGCTTTCGGTGGTTGTGGGCTCCTTCGAACGGCTTCAGGAGATTTCAGGCGGCATCCGGTGGTTTCGCGCGGCTGCGGACAATGTCGAGCAGCTACGGGCGGGGGCGGGCTATGGACGATGTCGAGCAGCTACGGGCAGGCGGCTGCACGCAAGAAACAGGACACCGTTGTCTCGGCGTCCTGTCTCTTCATTTCTTTATTCTATATTCATTCTGTTTATCCCGGCGTGGTCGGAAGAGAGGATCATCTTCTTTTTCTTCTCCGTTTTCTGCGCCGTCTGCGGGGCCGGGTCACGGTAAAGTAGAGGACGACCAACAGCAGGAGAAGTGCCGCCAGGCCGACGATCAAAATCACGAAGGGGCGGACGGAAGCACTCTGCTCCTCTGAAAGGGCAAAAGCGGAAAACAGACTGCGGAGCGTATCGCTGAGGACATTGCCGATGCCTGCGTTTCCGGCGGAATGCGGTATGGGCGTGGGGCGCGTGCTTCCCGGCACAGGCGGGGTCGGCGTAGGCTGGCTAGCGCTTGCAGAGGGAGCCGCCGTCGGGGGCGGGCTGTTCAGGTCCACTTCCACGGTATCCCGGCCGGGCGTTGTCGGTTTTGTCGTCAACGGCAGAGGCGTCGGGGTTGGGGCCGGTGTTGGCTGTGGGGTTACGGCGGGCTGGGGTGTTGGCGCTGACGTCGGTTGCGGAGTCGGCACAGGCTGCGCTGTCGGGGCAGGCGTTGGCTGTGGGGTTACGGCGGGCTGCTGTTCGGGCTGTGTAGCTCCGTTGGGCTCCTGTGCACCTGCGTCAGGCTGCGCAGCAGAACCGGGGTCAGAGGTATCCGGCTGCTGTGCGCCGGGTGCCGACGGGTCTGCCCCGCTCTCGGGTGGCTGCGGGTCAGCACTGCCGTTTTCGGGCAGGGCCGGTTCGGGGCTGCCGCCTGTCAGGCCGGGGTCTGCGGGTGCAGGGGCTGCCGGCTGCGGATCAGGCATTTCTCCTCCCTCCATTGCAGAAAGAGGGTTCGCAAATTCCGCCGCGCTCATGATGGTGTCCGGCAGGTGGACGACCTGCACGGTGGTCCCGTCAAAGGCCCCAGGGGCCACGGCATTGACCGGGTCGCCCGCAATGTGTGAGGGGATGGTAACCTCGGTCTCGCGGCCGAAATAGCCGGTGATGGTTACGGAATGGTCCGTCACGATATAGGTAAAGTAGCCCTCGGTATAGTCGGCATAGGCCGGAAGGCGGAGGGCAAGCAGCAGGAGCAGAAGCAACACTGCTGTACGGCATGTTTTTCTCAAGGGGGTATGCCTCCTGGGTTAGGGAATGGTGACCTCGTCCTGGTCGTTTCCGAACAGCTCACCCGTTTCCGGGTTGATGTTAGAGGCAATCACGATGTCGGTCAGGGCATCGGCGTCAAAGAGGATGACCTCCAGTGTGGGCTGGACAAAGGTTTTTTTGCCCTGCGGCTGTTCGCCCTGTGCGGGGCAGTCCGGCTGCATCGCACCGCGGGCCGGTTTATTGTTTCCGTTGAAGAAGCTCATCGCGTGTGTTCTCCTTTTCTCACGTTGTTCCCTGTTCCCGCGCTCAGCCCGCGGCGGCCTTGGCCGACAGACTGCTCCAGGAGCCTGTGCAGACCTCGGTATAGAGGGTCTGCTGTTCATCCGTCGCCTCATTCTTCACAACGAGATAGCCACGGACGGCGATGGAAGTGCTTTCCTTGCCGGTCACCCCGATATTCAGCGTGTAGATTCCGTTCGCCAACAGGTCGGAGGAGGTCGTCTGTTTTACGTCCTCGGCCCCCAGGATCATGGTCTCTGCGGCAGATTTGGAAACGCTGTACAGCGCACCGTGCTGGAGCAGGGTCCAGCCCTCCGGTACACTGCGGGAAATGCTGTAGGAGACCTTGTGCTGTGCGCCGTCGGTAAAGGCCGTATAGCCCGTAAGGGCGATCGTTGGCTGTGCGTCAGGCGTTTCGGTCGCTGTCCTGTAAATCGCGTAAACGGTCTGGTCACCGTTCACCTGGAAATAATAGGCGGTAGCATAGCTGAGGATCGTTTTGCCTTCTTCATCCGCCGCCCAGTAGAGGAAGGACAGCGTCTCCGTGCTCTCCAGCGGGAGACGGAGGAAAAGGCTCTGGCCAAGGCGCAGGCCCTCGTTCCGCGCGGCGTAATCTTTCTGTACCGCCCTGTCAACCACCGGGACCGCCGTGACGGTATAGCGTCCCTCATTGGCCGCATAGACCGGCTTCAGGACCAGAGCGGAGGTGCCCTCTACGATTGCAGCACAGATGGATTTGGGCGTGGCCTGCTCTGTGGTACCTTCAAGAGCCCAGTAGCGGAAGGTATAACCCAGCTTCGACGGGCCGAGGGGAAGCGTCGTATGATCCTCCATGTTACCCGAGCACCAGGTGCTGCTCTGCATGACCTGGCCAAACTCACTTTCAAAGATCACGACGGCATAGTGCAGGTCTCCGTCGGAAAGCCCCTTTGCCGTCACCGCATGAAGGCTGGTGTCAGTCACCAGGGTGAAGGTGTAGTTCGCGTTTCGGCTCATAATCTTTTGGGAACCGTTGACCCAGTAGAGGAAGCCCTCCCCTTGGTAGCTTACCGTGACGGTTTCCCCGGCCGGGAGGCGCCGCACATAGTTATCAAGCTGGAGCGCATCCTGGACCTTGAAATAGCCGTTTGCGCTCACCTCAAGCTGCAGGCTGGCGGCGGGTACAAAGCGGGCCGTCAGTTTGGTAAGGGGCGAGGTCAGCGTTACCTCGCAGGTCAGGTTACTGCCCACGAGGGTATCGCCGTTGTACCAGCCGCAGAATTCATAACCGTCCACGGGGGAAGCCGATATCGTAACGCGCTGCCCGACAACGGCTTTGCCCGCACTGCCGCCCGTGAGATGGGCGACGCTTGTGCCGTTGCCCCCGTCGGAGGTCAGCTCCACCGTGCAGAACTCACCCCGGCAGGCATCACAACGGCCGTCTTTGTTTGCATCGGTATGGGTACAGTTGTTTGGGTCCGGCAGAATATCGATGGACAGGACGAGGGGCTTGGGGTTTCCGTCTATAGGATCGTCACTGTCAGGCCCATATGCTGTAACCGTGACACGGTAGCGAACGTTACCCTCGTTCAAATCCGCCTCCGTCGCCACGTAAGTCCGCGTGAAAGAAAAACTCTCACCCTTGGCGATTCCAGTTTTCTCCAAAGGTGTGGTGACGTAATCGTTCACCACGAAATCGAGTACGTCCCTGCTTCTGCTTCTGCTGTTCCTTACGGTGACTGTATAAGTAATCATCTCACCGGGGCGGGCAACATCTTTGTCAGCTTCAATCAGAAGCTCAAAGTATCCATCCGGACTTGTATCCTGGATGTGCTTTGCAGCCGTGCTGCTCAGAACACTGTCAGAGGCAGCGTTTGCTGTCTGGCCTTCGATTGCATCGGATGTCTCGACAGCCTCGTCCGGTTCGTCTTCGGACGTAGGTTCGTTGTCAGGCTCCCCTTCGGACGGCATTTCGGACACTTCCGGAGGCAGGTCCTCCTCGGGGTCTGCGTTTTCTTCTCCGTCCGGCTGTGCCGGCACAGGATCTTCAGCAGGCAGGTCTTCCGCCGCTGCCCCGTTCTCGGTTTCTTCCGCCGGGGCCGGCTCATCCGCTTCGGCCGGGAGCGTCTCCTGCACAAAAGCTTCCGTCTCGACGGGGTATTCCTCCCCGCCGCCCGCAAAGGCAGAGGAAGGCAGCTGGAGCAGCGCCAGACTCAGCACCAGGATTAATGAAAGGATTCGAACTCGCATAGGATGTTTCCTCCGTTGTTTGTGGTATATCCCGTAATGTCTCGGGATGAGTGGTTCGGTTGGAGCCCCGGGAGGGAAGTCCGGAAGCAGGCCTGCCGGTCGGTTTGCCGGCCGCCGGTCCGCAATATTAGCAATATTTTACTTCTATGAACGCTTCAATTCAAGAAAAAAGCTGTTTTTTCTGCCGAAAAAAGCAGACAGCCGCAATGCGGCCGCCTGTCTCTGGTCTATTTCGTTCCTTTTGCATCAAACACCGCAAGGATGGGAATGGTCGAGAGGATGAGGGCAAAGCCCAGGATATCCTCCCAGGTGAAGGCTGTGTGAAGGAGCAGCGCCGAAAGGATCACGGAGCCGACCGGCTCTACCGAGGACAGGACCGTGCCCGCCAGCGGGCCGACAATGGTACAACCCAATTGATAAAGGCCAAAGGAGAAGACCGTTCCCACCAGGATGACCATGACCAGGCAGCCGAGGAAGGCCCAGCCATACTGCACGCCGCCGATCGTCCAGGGGTGCAGGACCGCCAGAAGCACGAAGCCTGCGATGAGCATACCCCAGCCGGTAATGCACAGCACACCGCACTCCGCCATCAGCCGACGGGGAGAGATGGTATAAAAGGCAAAGCCTGCCGCACTTGTCAGCCCCCAGAAGAGGGCAAGAGGGCTGATGACCAGAGCACCCAACTGAAAATGGGTGGCACAGATAAAGGCCCCCGCCAGCACCAGCAGTGCGCAGAGCGCCTGATAGGGTTTCGGAAGTGCCCGGTTCCGGACCGTCGTATACAGCAGGATAAACAGCGGGCTGGTATAGCACAGGACGGTGGCCAGGGCCGCGTTGGAATATTGTATAGAGGAATAGTAGCCGTACTGGCAGACGGCAGAGCCCAGCAGAGCAAACAGCAGAAGGGGCTTCAGGTTGCGGCGGTCCTGCCAGACGGCAAAGATCTTCTGGCCCGAGAGGGCGGAATACAACAGGAGGACCAGACCGGCCAGGGTCAGTCGATAAGGCACGAGCCAGTTGGCTGTTACACCGTAGCGGGTGAACAGCAGCTGGCCGCAGATGCCGCCGACGGCCCAGCAGATGCCGCCGGATATAGTCAGGATATAGCCTTTCAGGGTTTTGGCGTCCATAGGTATGCCTTTCTATGTGTCTCTGCAAAGTTTTCCCCGATTATACGCCTCTGCCGCCGTCTTGCCAACGGCATTTATAAAAAAGTCCCATGGCTTCGGAAAATATTGGTTGAAAAAAAGCCCATGACGTGCTATAGTCCGCGGGCAACAAATTCTATCCTTACGCCGGCAAGCCTTACGCAAGCGACCCTTACGCAAGCATCGAATACGCTGGCAATTACTTTTATCCTTATGGAGCTTTCATGATGAAACTACCTGAAAACGTAAAAACGGATCTGCGGTCCATCCGCCGGACCCTGCTGGAGCTGGTGGCCGGCTGCCTGATCTATTCCCTCAGCATTTCCTGCTTTTATTCGCCTGCCCATCTTCTGGGCGGCGGAGTGACCGGCATTGCCCAGCTGCTGAATTACGAGCTCGGTGTATCGGTCTCGCTGATGATCATGCTGATCAATATTCCGCTGTTTGTGCTGGCATTTTTCTTTATTAACCGGCGGTTTACCGTGTTCAGCCTGGTGGGGATGTTTACCCTCTCGTTCTTCCTGCAGCTGACGAGCGGCCTGCATCTTTCGTTCTCCTCGCCGCTGACCTCGATTGCGCTGGGCGGTGTACTGAACGGTCTTGGCCTTGGGCTGGTCTACCGCGGCGAGGCCTCCTGCGGAGGCACGGATATTCTCTCCAAGCTTATGCAGCGCTATTTTGCCGGAAACATGGCCTATACCGGGTTGGCGATGAACGCGGTCATTGTGGGCATCTCTGCTTTGATCTACGGGCTCGACCAGGCCGTGCTCACGATCTGCGCCATGTATGTGTCCAGCCAGGTGACCAGCTATATCATTGACGGCATGGACCACCGCCGTGCGGTCTCAATCATTACCAAGAAGCCCGATAAGGTTGCCAATGCGATCTTTTCCGAGCTCAACCGCAGCGCAACGGTATTCCATGGCTACGGCGCTTACTCCCGCGAGGAGTACGACATGCTTTACTGCGTGATCACCCGCCGTGAGCTGGCCAAGCTGAAGCGCTGTGTGAAGGAATGCGACCCCGAGTCCTTCTTCACCATCACACGGCTGACGGGCGTTTACGGCCACGGAAAAAGCTTCCATTCTGTCGACCGGGATATCCAATGACACCGCCAAAGGGCTGCCTTACACACGAAACGTGTGCAGGGCAGCTCTTTCTTTTATGCTGACATAAGGCCTGCGCAGGCGCCAATACTGCCGCACGCACAGAGCAAAAATAAAAAAAGACCCAGAAGCCGAAGCTTCTGGGTTTGGTGCGCGAGGCGGGACTTGAACCCGCACGCCCGGAGTGAGCACTAGAACCTGAATCTAGCGAGTCTGCCAATTCCACCACTCGCGCATCTCCTTGGTGCTTGAGTATAATAGCA
>JAZRWD010000290.1:0-4467 GCA_045599525.1 Candidatus Limivicinus sp.
CAAGCCTCGCGTTTAATTTTTGTTACTTTTTTTGTGACTCTATTGGGACCACCTGAACTGTTACGATTGGGGATTTTGTTTCTGAAGTTTCTGGCAGACACAATTGATATCTATCTCCATATACGGTATAATCTATTGTGCTTTTTTTCTTCACATCAAAAATATACGTTGGCAGGCGACTCTGTAAGAGTCGGCTGCCGTTATTTCTCAGATAAATCTCAGATAAATTGGGGGGGACCTCTTTTGAGACAACCCCTTACGTTTTTCGGATTGTGCGGCTTCGTCAGCCGAATCACTCAATGACCCAGAGGTAAACCGGGGAGGTCTCCTTAAAGACGGAACCGTTCTGGTAGCGGGCAACAAAGCGCCAGCCGCTGAACTCGACCGGTGGCCACTTGACGCAGAGAACGTCGCCGCCGTTCTGATACTGCATGATCATGCGCGGGAACATGTCGTGGGTCTCTTCCAGGGTGTGGTAGACGCCGTCCGGGTCAATGGCATACCAGAGGACAGAGACTGCACCGTCTGCATGGGCGATAAACTGGGTAACCGTGCCGGCCTTGATGGTCTCTTCAGTGGGGTTCTTGGTGATGGTAATGGTCACACCTTCGCTGCTGGCAGAAGCCTGCGGAGCAGCACCGCCACTCACTGCGGAGGTAGCGGAAGCGGGAGTGGTGGCCGGAGTGGAAGAAGAAGTCATATAAGAGGTCTGGACGCCGCTGGCCGTCTTGTCCGGGTTCACTGCAACGGTGAAGGCAGCTCCTTCGGGCGCGGTCTCGCCGGTCCACTCGTTAGCGTTGCAGTAAACATAGATCCACTGGCCCTTGCAGGCTTCAACGCTGCCGTCTGCCGTCAAAGCGGCGCGGTATGCAGAGGGGATATACCGCTCTGCTTCGGTGAATTCTTCGTCCAGGATGTAGACCTTCCACAGACCGTCGGTGGAGTTTTCAGACTTGCAGTCGTACACGGCAGTCTCGGTTACTTCCTTCTTGGCATAACCATAGCCGCTGTACAGATCGGATGCCTTGACAGAGATGAACTCTGCCGGTGCGGCAGGCTCTTCTACGATGACCGGAGCTGCCGTAACAATCGGTGTGGGTGCGGGGGTAGTCACTTCAACAACCGCAGGGGCAGAGGTCGACTCCTGGGCGGTACTCTTCTTCTGGAAGCTGCAGGCAGACAGAGAGAGCAGCAGGACTGCAATCAACAGGGCAGAGAGATTTCTTTTCATGATTTTGGTGTCTCCTTTGCTTTACAATCATCCAGCCAGCCAAGCAGAAAACGCTCAGCCAGACTGTCCGGGCGAATGGCGGCTTTCGCCCCCTCGCGGGTGAAGACCTGCCAGGAATCCACCTCGCTGTTCGGGTGGGCCGACAGATCACGGACGGTACAGGTGAAATTTAACATAAGCGTATTGCTACGCTCAAAAAAACTGCTTCGATTAAAGTGAAGGCCGGTAACATCCAGGTCCAGTTCTTCTTTTACCTCGCGGATAACCGCATTCTCGGCACTTTCACCCCGATTGACATAGCCGGCGGTAAGGATAAAGGAATCTTTTCCGTATTGTTTGATCAGAAGGACCTGCTTTTCTGATTCGTCGGTGACGATCATGCTGACGGCCGTGTTGTAGGTTGGGTATTTATAGCGCCCGCAGCCGGTGCAAAAGGGAAGGTCTTTTTCTTCCCGCGGATGAAACTGAAGCTGCAGTCTTGTGCCGCAGTCCGGACAGAATGTCATGGCTTGCGAGCCTCCGTGAGGGTATAGTATTCCTGTAGTGTTTTATTATATCACAGGATGTCACGTTTTGTGAATATCATAAACCGATTTTCACGTACCACCACAGGCACTTTTTTACAAAGCGTTCATGCTTCCCCGTGGACCAGCAGTTTTTTATAACTCAGGTCCATGCCAAAGGCACCCAGTGGCGCCGTAATGATAATGGACAGGACGGCACCAGACAGCACGATATCCCCGCAGGGAAGCCCCAGAGACAATGGTACAGAACCGATGGCCGCCTGCACCGTTGCCTTTGGAAGATAGGAGATGACGCAGAAGAGCCGTTCCTTCCGGTTCAGCGGCGTGCCCAGAAGGCTCAGCCACACCCCAACAGAACGCACCGCCAGAGCCAGGAAAATCAGTGCAAGGGCAGCAGGGCCCGCCCCCAGCATATAGCGGATGTCTACGGCAGCGCCGACCAGCACAAAAAGGATGACCTCAGCGGCGATCCACAGCTTACCAAACTTCGCACGCAACCGGTCAGCCACAGAAGCGATACTCTTCATCTGCAGAACGCAGCCCATGCTCATCACGGCAAGCAAGCCGGAGAGAGGCACGATGCCTTCGAGACGATCTTCTAAAGCGATCATTAAGAAAGCCATTGCCAGAATGAGGATCACCTTTGTGCTGTTTCGTATGGGTTCACGGCGCCGGTAACAGACTTCAAAGAAGGACGACATCGCCCACCCGACAAATGCGCCGAAAAGAATCCCCAGCAAGATGGAGACGGGAATGCTGACAAAATCCATTATCGCAGCAGCGCCTCCCTGCTCGATGCGCACAAAGGTGGAAAAGAGAACAATAACGAAAACATCATCCAGAGATGCCCCGGCCAGGATCAACTGAGGAATCTGTTTGTTGGTGCCATAGCGCTCCTCCATCAAACTGACCATACGGGGCACGACCACTGCCGGGGAAACGGCCCCCAGCACAGCACCAACGATAGCCGCTTCCTTTAGCGTTACGCCCAGAAGAGGCGGACCGAAGACCAGGACCGCCGCAATCTCGAAGCCCGCAGGCAGGAAAGACATCAGCACGGCAGGACGGCCCACCTTTTTCAGGTCATCGATGTTGAGGGAGAGGCCGGCTTTGATGAGGATAATGATCAGGGCCATTTTCCGCAGTTCGGCGGAGATGCCAAGGATGGAAGGAGAAAGCAGGTCAAGGACATACGGCCCCATAACGATACCGGATAGAAGCATGCCGATAATACGGGGCAGCTTCAGACGGCGGCAGATTGCCGCAGTGGTCAGGCCGACCAGAAACACCAGTGCAAGAGAAGTCAGCATGGGAGTTCACTCCTGTAAAAGAAATTGGGTAGCCTGCAGAAGTCAGCAAAAAAAGCCAATGACCCTCTGCAAGCACTTGCAGAAGTCATCAGCTTGAAAAAGCGGTTTTAGCAAAAGCTACGGGAGAACCTCATTCCCTTGTCTGCGAGGATAGCACGCAGACAGGGAAATGTCAACGGGACATTGGTAAAACAGCTCAGTTTTGCGGGGCAAAGAAGGCCACGGCAATTGCGCCCGGGCCGACATGGGTACCCACAACAACGCCGATGCTGGTGTATTCCGGACGGTCGACAAGGCCCTGCCAGAGTGAGGCACTGTCCTCCAGGTACTTGAGCAGGAGGTGGTCACTGATGCCGGAATACCCCAGCAGAACCGGGCGGCTGAAGTCCACACCACCGGCTTTTTCGATTTCCTGAGCAAGGTAATTGTTGCCCTGTCGGGAGCCTCTGGCCTTTCCCAGAAGCTGCACAGCCCCGTCTACAACGGCAACGACCGGCTTAATGTTCAGCAGACCGCCGGCAAAAGCGACCACACTGGAGATGCGCCCACCTTTTTTCAGATACTCCAACGTATCCAGAAGTGCCACAACATGGAGGTCCTTTTTTTCTGCTTCCACGATCTCCGCAATTTCTGCGGCAGTTTTTCCCGCATCCCGCAGCTGCAGGGCCCGCTCGGCAAGAATACCGGCACCGATGGTTACATTATTTGTGTCTACGACAAAAATCCTGCCGGGATAGTCCTCTGCTGCGATCATCGCGCTCTGGCAGGTGCCGGACAGCTTTGCGGATACCGGTAGCATGACCGCCGTGTCGCCTTTAGCAATTACCTGTTCAAAAACCTCGGCAAAGACTGCTGGAGCGGCCTGGCTGGTGGTGGGAAGGACGTCACTCTCCACCAGCTTATTGTAAAACTCCTCGTGTGTGATGGTTACGCCATCCACATATTCTTCGTCACCGAAACGGAGCGTCAGCGGGACGACCGTGAAGGCATCCTGCAGCCCCGGGCGTAAGTCCGTTGTGGAATCGATAATGATCTGTACCATATTAATGTAAACTCCTGTCTTGATCGTTTTCTTTTTGCAATCGGCAGCCCTCTTTCCGGAAAGCTGCTACCGGAAGGTAACCGCCGAACGGGTTCTGTCATTTATTCCGGTAGGCCCTCACGGCTCATTCGGCGTAAATTCTCCGCTACAACACCCAGTGCGGTCTGAAAAGCCTTTCTGTCGGCCTCGGAAAGGCCTTCTCCTGCCAGCTCCACCGCCAGCTCCGCCCGTTCGTTGAGCCGGGAAACAAGCTCCCGCCCCAGAGGCGTCAAGTGAAGCTTTGCACGGTAGTTTTTCTCGCCGCTGCGGGAAAGGATTCCCTTTTCTTCCATAGCGGCAATTGCCCGTGAAGTATCTGCC
>JAZRWD010000291.1:0-26546 GCA_045599525.1 Candidatus Limivicinus sp.
GCTGTCCAGAAGGGCAACGAGACTCTGCTGAACGCCATCAATTCTGCTGTTGAAACTATGCTGGCTGACGGCACCATTTCCGCCCTCTCCGCACAGTATATCGATGCCGATACCGCCGAGGAAGCTCCTGCAGAAGCAGCAGCTCCGGCCATCGAGAAGATCGTTTTCGCAACCAACCCCGAGTTCCCTCCGTTTGAATTCATCACCACCAAGGGTGTAATGGGCGAGTATGACGGCATTGATATCGCTATCGTCCAGAAGATGGGCGAGATCCTTGGCTGCAAGGTCGAGATGCAGAGCATGGAGTTTGACTCCCTGCTGATCGCACTCCAGAATGGCCAGATCGATGCAACCATCGCCGGCATGACCGTTACCGAAGAGCGCGCCAAGTCTGTTGACTTCTCTACCCCGTACTACACCGCTACCCAGGTTATGATCGTCAAGGAAGGTTCCGAGATCAAGACTGCTTCCGATATGGAAGGCAAGGTCATTGCAGTTGTTCAGGGCTACACCGGTGAGACCTGTGTCAGCGAACTGGGCTACGACTATGAGGCCTTCAAGAAGGGCACCGAGTGCGTCATGGAACTGATGAACGGCAAGTGCGATGTTGTCGTTATTGACTCTGCTACCGCACAGAAGTATGTTGCTGACAACCAGGGCCTGGTCATCGTGGAAGACGAAGCAGCCTTCGGTTCTGAGGAATACGCCATTGCTGTCCAGAAGGGCAACGAGACTCTGCTGAACGCAATCAACTCCGCTGTTGAAGCTATGCTGGCTGATGGTACCATTTCCGCCCTCTCCGCACAGTACATCGACGCAGAATAATTCTCCTTTGCATCCTTTAGCCGATGGGCATTTGTCCATCGGCTTTTTTATCTCCGGAAGACCTGATTAGAGGAAATACTATGGACTACGTGCATATTGAACATCCCTTTGGGCCCTTATATGATGCTTCATCACGGGTGCTGATCCTGGGTAGCTTTCCTTCACCCAAATCCAGAGAGCAGAAGTTCTTCTACGGGCATCCGCAGAACCGCTTCTGGCCCTTACTGGCCCGGCTGTTCAGCGAGCCCGTTCCGGAAACAGTCGAGGCGAAAAAAGCACTGGCTCTGCGCCATCATCTCGCCATATGGGATTCCATCTACAGCTGTGACATCCGGGGGGCCAGCGACAGCAGTATCAAGAATGCCGTGCCGACGGACCTGCGGCAGGTTCTTGCGCAATCGCAGGTGCAATGGATCTTCTGCAATGGAGCGACCTCCGGCAAGTACTATGAACGATATCATGAAGGAATACTCGGGATAAAAGCAGTGGTCCTGCCGTCGACCAGCCCGGCTAATGCGGCCTGGAATATGGAGCGGCTGACTGAGGCATGGGGGATCCTTCAGAAACTGACCGGGATCCGGAACGCCTGATGGACGGCTAATTTTTCCGCCATACGGGCAGAGAATGCACAATGCCATCACTTGCGTAGGCTAAACAATACCTGAGCCAGGCAGAAGGTAAGCCCGGTAAAAAGCTAAGCCAAACAGAAGCGAAGCCCAACAGAAGGGAGACAACCAAAATGAAAACAGCATTAACGATTGCAGGAAGCGATTGCAGCGGCGGGGCAGGCATCCAGGCCGACCTGAAGACCATGACCCTTAACGGAGTCTATGCGATGAGTGCCATTACCGCACTTACGGCACAGAATACCACCGGGGTCTACGCCATTGAGGAGGTAAGCCCGGCATTTCTTGCTCAGCAGCTCGATGCGGTCTTCACCGATATCCGGCCTGATGCCGTAAAGATCGGGATGGTACCCTCTGCAGCCCTGGTACAGACGATTGCGGAACGGCTTCGCTTTTACCGGGCAGAAAACGTGGTTATCGACCCGGTCATGATCTCGTCCAGCGGCAGAAGACTGATGGCAGAGGATGCCCTGCAGCTTCTGCAGCAGGAACTGTTTCCCCTTGCCACATTGCTTACGCCCAATATTCCGGAAGCGGAGCTGCTTTCGGGACTTACGATCCATACAGAAGAGGATATGCTGGCAGCCGCAGGAAAAATCAGCGGAGCATACCGCTGTGCCGTGCTCTGTAAGGGCGGACACGCAGCGGGCAGTGCTACCGACATTCTCTTCAGGGATGGCGAGTACTATCGTTTTACCGGCCAAAGGATCGAAAACCCGAACAACCATGGAACGGGCTGCACGCTCTCCAGCGCCATTGCGGCAAACCTCGCCAAGGGATATGAACTGCCCGCGGCTATTCAGCGGGCCAAAGAGTATATTTCCGGCGCGTTGTCCGCGATGCTGGACCTGGGCGCGGGGAGCGGCCCGATGAATCATGCCTTTGACCTGAAGAGCCGTTTTGCGGAATGAAACCGCGCAAACATTATTTTGACAATCTGACCGTAAATATATGAATAAAATATGAAGTCTGTCGATTGAAAGACAAAACAGACTGCGATATAATTTTGTCAATGAAAGGCAAATAATGCCTGAAAAAGGAGAGAAAGTTATGTTATTCCATATTTACGGCGCAACTGCCGGTACCCAGCTTCTAGGCTGGATCCTGGTCTTCTGCGGCTTGGTCCTGCTGAACGAGTTCTCCAGACGCACCAAGCTTGGCGGAATCGTTACCTTCTTTATTGTCCCTGCGATCCTTACGGTCTACTTTGTTGCACTGGCTGTCGGCAATGCCTCCGGTGCAGAATGGGCCGTGAACAACCCCACCGTTGTGTACATGAACGGCTGGTTCCACTATGCCAAGCTCTATGCCGCAACGGCCGGCTGCATCGGCTTCATGATGATCAAGTATAAATGGGGCATCGGTGCAAAGGAATGGTTCAAGCCCTTCCCGTTTGTTATTGTTGCAATTAACATCCTCATTGCAGTTGGCTCCGATTTCGAGTCTGCCATCAAGGGCGGCGTTGCCGGCGGCTGGTGGTTTTCCAGCGAAGGCGTGTGGCTGTACGGCGGCTGGTGGAACTGGGCCAACGGCATTGCCGGCATTCTGAACATCCTGTGCATGACCGGCTGGTGGGGCATCTACAGCTCCAAGAAGCACGATGACATGCTTTGGCCGGATATGACCTGGGCGTTCATCATTTCCTATGACATCTGGAACTTCACCTACACCTACCTGAACCTGCCCACTCACAGCTGGTACTGCGGTCTTGCACTGCTCCTCGCACCGACCTTTGCCGCATTCTTCTGGAACAAGGGTGGCTGGATCCAGAACCGTGCCAACACGCTGTCCATCTGGTGCATGTTTGCTCAGGTCGTTCCTCTGTTCCAGCTTTGCCAGACCTTCTCTGTTCTGCCTGTCATTTATGCAGACAAATACACCAGCGCTCTTGAACTTGGCCAGCTGGCAACGGCACCCGAAATGGGCTCCCCGGTTGCACAGGGCATCGTTGCTATTGCCGCGCTCGCCGCAAACGTCATCTGCCTTGGTGCCATCATTAAGCGTGCAAAGAAGAACCATATTAACCCCTACAAGCAGGAAGTATGGGTCGGCACGGCTGACTTCGAAGAGGCTATGGCAAGAGCAGAGTAATCTGCCGAAGCAGTGCTTCACGACGATTTGATACCAACAAAATAAACTGCCCGCAGAGGTCTACTGTGACCTCTGCGGGTTCCTTTTGTCCTATTTGGGTTTCCGGGCTCGCACGTCTGCGACCGGATTACTGCTGCAGCAGCGTCAGCAGCAGGCAGGCCGACTGTCTTCCGGCGCTTTCGGCGAATTCGGCAAAGCTAACACTGCTACTGCCGTCAGCTGTGTCGGACATTGCACGCACGACACAGAAGGGGACACCGTTCTGGCAGCAGACGTGTCCGACTGCCGCCCCCTCCATTTCCGCACACATCGCCTCTGGGAAGCTGCCGTGGATCAGCGCGCGCTGTTCCGCCGTGCTGACAAACTGATCTCCCGATACAACCAGGCCGCGGACGACCCGCAGCTCCGGCGGGATTACGGCGGCCAGTGCATCGATCAGCGCGGGATCTGCTGCGACCTGTACGGCATCCAGAGCGGAGATATATCCGCGTGGCAGACCCAGGGCAAGCAAATCCATGTCCCATTCTGCGGTTGCGTCAGAAAGCACCAGGTCACCGATCGACAGAGCGGGAGAGAGAGCACCTGCACAGCCGGTGTTTATCACGCAGTCTGGGGCGAAGCGGGTGATCAGGGCCTGTGTTCCCGCAGCTGCACTAACCTTTCCGATGCCGCATTGCATAAGGACAAGCTCGTGCTTACCGACACTACCTGTCCAGCAGGGGGCTCCCGCAAGACGGTATTCCTGAACATTTTCCAGGTTTTCCAGAAGAAGGCGGACTTCCACTTCCATAGCGGCAATAATGGCGATTTTTTTATACATGGTCGTACCTCATTTGCATTCTTTCTTCCGGTAGTATAGCGGAAAACGGGTTCCGGGGCAATTGTTTTCCCCAAAAGACAAAAAGTTCTTTTCCGTGACGCGGAGACAGGGTATAATACCTGCAAGGAATGCGAAAGTGAGTAGTGAACGATGTCTGAGAAAAACAAGGGAATCCTGTGTATTCTGGGATCTGCCTTCTTTTTTGCACTGATGGGCTTGTTTGTCCGCCTGGCGGGTGACCTTCCAACGCCGGAAAAAGCTTTTTTCCGTAATGCCGTAGCCGCAATAATTGCTTTTATTGCGGTCCGCAAGGACAATATTTCTCTGGCCGTGCCCAAAGGCGCACGGGGTGACCTGCTGGCCCGTTCCGTGTGCGGAACGATTGGCATCTTTGGCAACTTTTACGCCATTGCCTACCTGAACCTTGCCGATGCCAACATGCTCAACAACATGAGCCCGTTCTGGTCGATCGTGCTGTCTGTTCCGCTGCTGCGGGAGCGGTTCCGCCCCAGGCAGTTTGTCCTGGTGTGCTGCGCCTTTGCGGGGGCAATGCTGGTTCTGAAGCCAACGGGTACCAACCTGCAGCTCATACCGAGTTTAGCGGGGTTCCTTGGCGGCTTTGGTGCAGGTATGGCATACACGCTTGTCCGCCGTCTGTCCTTGAAAGGCGTCAGAGGTCCGGTCATCGTGTTTTACTTCTCGCTCTTTTCCAGCCTGGTGGCTGCGCTTCTTACGGTGCGGGTATTTGTAATGCCCACGCTGCAGCAGCTTGGCATCCTGCTCCTCTGCGGTGCGGCGGCTGCCTTTGGTCAGTTTCTCGTTACGGCTGCGTATGGCTTTGCGCCAGCCCGGGAGATATCCGTATACAATTATGCCTCGGTCCTGTTCAGCGCGCTGATGGGAATGCTGTTTTTTGCGCAGCTTCCGGATGGCCTGAGCCTGGTGGGGTACATCGTAATCATTACAATGGCTGTATTAAATTATCGCTATAACCGGCGGACGATTCAGGAATGAAACGCCTGAATCAAGTAAAGAAAAGTAAGGAGTATGGATTATGAAGATCATCTGGAACGGGCATGCCTGCTTTACCGTGGAGACAGAACAGGGGACGGTAGTCCTTGACCCCTATGCAGACGGTTATGTGCCGGGGCTGGGCAAGCTGCGGCTGCAGGCGGACGCTGTGCTCTGCTCCCACGGCCATGCAGACCATAATGCGGTGGAGACCGTGCAGCTCACCGGGCAGACCTGCGGCGTAAAGGTGGAAACACTGGCTACATTTCATGACGAGGTAAAGGGGGCCAAGCGCGGCCCGAACACCGTGCATATTCTGGAGGCAGAAGGCATGCGGCTGGCCCATATGGGGGACATCGGCTGTGAACTGACGGATGCGGAGCTGGAGAAGCTTCGCGGCGTTGACGTGCTCCTGATCCCCGTCGGCGGCTTCTTTACCATCGGGCCGGAGGAAGCGGCAGAGATGATCCGCCTTATCGGGCCGCGTGTTGCCGTGCCGATGCACTATCGCAAGGGGGGCGTGGGCTATGATAAAATTGCCCCTCTGGACGACTTCCTTAAGCTGGTGCAGAATCCCGTGCGCTACCCCACAAATGAGCTGATCGTGACAGGGGAGACTCCGCAGCAGATTGCTGTCCCGGCACTGCCCATGGTGTGAGCGAAGGCAGAGAAAAAGTGACCCGCAACACGGCCAACAGAGAAAATACAACGCCCAAATGCTAACGCGGAAAACCAACACCCTGTAGGAAAAACGAGATAAAGAATGCCCGCAGATTGTCTGATGCGTCAGACCGTCTGCGGGCGTATTTTCTGTTCGGGGACGGTTTTAGCCGTCCCCGAATTATCTGTATTTCTTCACACTTTGTGCTTACAGCTTAAAGCTCTCTGGCTGCCGCTTTCAGGTCGGCAATATCGCCAATGATCCGCTGGCGGGTCTCGTTGAGCAGCAGCTCCTTATTGTGGCGGAAATAGGCATCGCAGCCGTAGTTTTCCACAAAGAAGGAGGTGTCATAACCGGCCGTGATCTCTGTGACAAATAGCACGAGCTCCTGGCTTTGCCCGACGGCCTGCTCCAGAAAACGGAAGGCGTTGTCAAAGCACACGGATGCCTCTTCGATGAGTGCTTCTCGCTGCTCTACTGCGGAAGAGAACAGAGGCCGTACCACGTCCATGCTTTCCTCCGGCGTCTCCGGGCAGGCTTTGCGCAGGGCGGCAAGATAGTCCTCCAGCGCATTGATCTCCCGCTGCTGCAGGCTGCGTTTATCCCGGTCATTCTGCCCGGCGTCGGCGGCGCGTTTGAGCAGGCCGCGGCAGGCTGCCAGCATATCTTCCAGAATCTCCGGTCCTGTGCGTTCAGCCAGCTGGGCCTTAAATGCGCTCAGGTCACCGTGCAGCTGTACAGTAAGCGCATCCTGCTGCCGGGCGTGACGGGCAAGCTCGGCCAGACGGGCGTAAAGCAGGCCCATGACCGAGAGCTTCTCGTCAAAGGGAGCAGCATGAAATTCGGAAGCCGTGACACGCTGCCATTTCCCGCGGAGGATCTCTTCCACCTGATAGGTCTTCTGGTATTTGTAATAGAGGGCAAGATAATTGGCAAAATCCTTGGCGATGGCCGGCAGCTGGATATACTGTTCAATCAGTGTACGGTCAGCCAGGATGCCCAGCTCCTCGTACACATACAGCACCTCGCTCAGGTCCTCCCAGCCACGGGCCGTGGCAAACTGCAGACCGTCGGCGGTGTTCTCGATACGGTAGAAGTTTTCCTTCTTGATGTCCAGATAGGTCACGACCGCGCTGTGCAGGTTCTTCTTCAGGGCATAATCCTTCCAAACACGGAAGTCCTCTTCGACATTGATCCGCTTGACGCGGTCGAGCGTTACGACGTCGAAGTCCCGCACGGAACGGTTATACTCCGGTGGGTTGCCTGCGGCAACGATCAGCCAGCCCTCCGGCAGCTTCTGGTTGCCGAAGGTCTTGCACTGCAGGAACTGCAGCATCATCGGTGCCAGTGTTTCGGACACACAGTTGATCTCGTCGAGGAACAGAATGCCCTCACGGATGCCCGTGTTTTCCATCAGCCGGTATACCGAATTGAGGATCTCGCTCATCGTGTATTCGGTTACGCTGTATTCCACACCGTCGTAGCTCTGCTTTTCAATAAAGGGCAGACCGATAGCGCTCTGGCGGGTGTGATGCGTGATCGTGTAGGCGACCAGGCCAACGCCGGTCTCCGAGGCGATCTGCTCCATAATCTGAGTCTTGCCGACACCCGGAGGCCCCATCAGCAGGACCGGCCGCTGCCGTACTGCGGGAATGCGGTAGTTGCCCAGTTCATCCTTCTGCAGATAGGCGCGCAGGGTATTGGTGATCTGAAGCTTGGCTTCCTGAATATTCATAAACTCCTCCTCACAGGTCCGGCAGATTTTGCAGCTCTTCTTCGGCGTAAATGTCTTCAATGACCGCTTCGCGGGCTTTGTCCAGCGCCGGGCGGCTCAGAAGCAGGCGGATGCACCAGGCGGGCATCCGGTAGCTCAGGGGCGGCTCCTCCAGCAAAACAAAAGCAACCTCATAGGGCGGGCGTACGGCGGGATAGATTCCCATTCCGTCCGTGAAATAGATCAGGCCGCGGAGGGAGGAAAAAGCCCCGTCCTTCTGCAGCTGGGCTACGTGTTCAAAAACCGGGCGGAAATCCGTAGCGCTTCCGCCGTTCAGGGAAACATTGTTCATGTAATCCTGCAGCTGCTGCATGCTCTGGATCAGGGTGTCCGAGCGCAGCTCGTTATCGCACTGCAGGATACGGATGTTCAGCTTTCGGGTAAAGGTCTCCGTGGAGCGGAGGATCGCATAAGTGCATTGCAGAAACTCTCTGACCAATGTGCCGGAAGTGGACATGGAAGTATCGATTGCAATCACGAGATCTTCAATGCGCTTTTCTTCCTTCGTCTCCGGCGGTTCAATCAGGGGCATATTGCCATAATGCTGCAGCCCATACGTGTAATAGACGTAATCGAAGGAGTCGTCATCCACCGCCATGATCTCACGCGGCGCGGCAAAGCGGCGCAGAAAGGCGCGGTAATCGGTGTCGTCCCGGCTTTCGATGCGCACCTGCTCCAGAACAGCCTCGCCGCCGTTGGCTTCGCGGGACATGATCGTCTCCATTGCGGTTTGCGTTTGCTCGGACAGGCTCTTCCAGTGCTGGTCCTGCCGCTCAGACTGATTGGGGTCTTCTTTTTCCTCCATGTCCCACAGCCCGTGGTCGTCATTGAGAAAGGCCCTCTGCAGCTGCGCAATCTCATACGTGCTGCGGCGGTCTTTCAGCAGCTTGCGGTAAATAGCCTCGGCGGTCAGAACCTTCATCTCCGCCCGGCATTCCCCGTAGAAACGTTGCTTTGACGGGTTTGGCGTACCGGTCAGGCAGGAATAGGGGAGCGCGTCCAGGATGCTCTCGACAGCGGTATCGCAGGCGAGGTCCCAGAGTTCGCTGTCTTTCCCCTTTTTCTTGTGTAGATGGCGCAGCATACAATGCAGCAGGATATGAAGGTACAGGCGGTTGGTCAGCGTGCTGCTGCGAAGGTAGCGGTCCGCCAGGAAGCTGCCCTTATAATAGAGCTGCTCGCCGTCTGTGGCGGCGGAGCCCGTTTTGTCCTCTCCGGGGGTGAAGGCCAGTGAGCACAGCGCAGCATCCAGGTAGGGCATGCGCATATACAGTTCGTTGCGGCTGGCGAACAGAATGTCGCGGCCGACTGCGGTCAAATCCGTTTTTCCCATGGCTTGCTCCCTTACAGGTCAAAGCTGCGGCGGCGTGCGGCAGGGAAGCGGCGGTGCTGCTCCTCCAGCAGCAGGGCCGAGGCCTCTGTGAAGCCCTTTGTCCGGCACAGCTCCTGTGCCTCGGCCAGCGTATCCCGGGGGATACGGTCAAAGTCAAGCAGGTATTGCAGCCCCGAAAGGTCTTTCCGGTTCACCACCATGCGCAGCGCCTGCGGAATGTGCGAGGCAAGATAGTCGCGGTAAGCGTTCTCTGCCTTTTCGCTCAGTTCCACCGGCCAGCGGAGCCGATACCAGGCGAGCAGAAGCGCGGCTTCCTCCCGATGCTCCAGGGACAGGAAACGGTCCCACAGTGCATCGTAGTCGGCAAAGTGCAGGTCCTTGCCGCGGAATACCGCATGGTAAGGATAGCCTGCCCCGCTGATGCTCAGGTCAAAATGATGGGACGCACTGTTTTCCTCATAGAGCTCCAGGTATTCCGGGAAGAGAAGACGGGACGTCTCTTTCTTACCATATAGGGTAACGTCCAGCTGGCGGGAGAGGGAAGCGGCAAAGAACGCCAGCGATTCGCCCTGTGCCTCACCGTCGCGGGTGATGCGCAGCGTGTCCAGTTCGCGGCAGTTCATCAGGCAGCCTGCACCCCAGCGCGTTACCCGGTCATGCAGGTTTAGCACCTGCAGCTCACGGCAGTTGAAGAAGGCATAGTTGCCCACATCCGTCAGGTTGGCCGGCAGGGTCAGCTCGTGCAGATGGCGGTTGTCGGGGGTAAAGTCTGCCGGACCGCAGGTGAGCAGAAGCAGCTCACCGGGCACATCGGCAGCACCCGGCGCCAGGGCACGGTCGCCCAGCGCGGTGACCGGAAGGCCGAAGAGCTCATCCGGCAGGGAAGCGGCGGCATCGCAGGTCGCTGCGCGGAGAATGACGATATGGTCTGCTTCACGGCGGATCGTAAGCTGCCAGTTGCTGGCAGCAGAAAGCACCTGCATGTCTGAACCCTTCCTTTCTTCTGACAAAATATGCTGACAAACAATAAGTATAGCATAGTCTTCCGCCTCAGGCAACGGGACAGCAAAGGAAAACAGCCCCTCCGCGCGGCGGAAAGGCTGTTTTAGTAATCAATTATAGCTTGCTCAGTCCAGCGGCTTGCCGGTCAGCAGCTCATAGGCCTGCAGATACTTGGCGATGGTCTTGTCGACGATCTCCTGGGGCAGGGTCCAGTTGTGGCCCTCGTTGGCCTTGAGCCAGTCGCGGGCGAACTGCTTGTCGAAGGAGGGCTGGGAGTGACCCGGCTCATAGCCGTCTGCCGGCCAGAAGCGGGAGCTGTCCGGCGTGAGCATTTCGTCCGCCAGAACAATGTTGCCTTCTTCATCCAGGCCAAACTCAAACTTGGTGTCGGCGATGATGATGCCGCGGGTCAGGGCATAGTCCGCGCACTTTTTGTAGAGTGCCAGCGTGTAATCGCGCAGCTTGGCAGCGTATTCTTCGCCCTTGCCGGGATAATACTTTTCCAGGTGGGCAATGCTCTGTTCGTAGGAGATGTTTTCGTCATGGTCACCGATCTCGGCCTTGGTGGAAGGGGTGTAGATGGCTTCGGGCAGCTTGTCGGATTCCTGCAGGCCTTCCGGCAGGGTGATGCCGCACACGGTGCCGTTTTTCTTATAGCTTGCCCAGCCGCTGCCGGTGATATAGCCGCGCACGATGCATTCCAGCGGCAGCATGTTCAGCTTGCGGCACATCATGCTCTTGCCATCGAAAGCGGGCTGACGGAAATATTCCGGCATCTCGTTCACATCGGTAGTGATCATGTGGTTGGGGAGAATGTCAGCGGTCATGTTGAACCAGAATTTGGACATCTGGGTCAGGACGGTGCCTTTTTTTGTGACCGTGTTGTTCAGAATAACGTCGAAGCAGCTGATGCGGTCCGTGGCGACCATGATCAGGCTTTCGCCGTTGTCGTATATTTCGCGTACTTTTCCTTCTTTAACAGGCTTCATACTCATTATTCCTCCAAAATGGTACTTCAAGGGGATGTTTTATTATACAACATTTGCAGAAAAACGAAACTGGAAATTCCCACAATTTTTTCCGGGCAATTCCGAAGCTTCTCTGTCAAACAGGCTGAAGGGAAATTTTTTCAACTATGAGGGGCGTTCATTGGAACAATGAAGGAGAAAAGAGCGAAAAACCAGTGATAATGACGGCACAATGCACAAAATGGAAGATAAGAAATAGGCTAATTTGTGGAAATGATGAAAATCAATTGACAAATGCAGGGGAATACTTTATAGTACAACCATCAAATACATGTGTGATTTTCATCCATAGTCGCTTTCAATGCAGCGTGACGATGGATCTGCCGAAGCAGGTTGCAGCAATGTGGCCTGCTTCTTTTTTTCTCCTTTTGTTTATTCTATGCAGAAACAGGCTTTTGTGCGTCTACGTGGGCAAAGACTCGCGGGCAGAACGGCTTCCCTTCGGCCTCCAAAGGTGTTTTTCGGCACAGAAAAGCACTTGCATCAGAAGGGGATATGTGGTTAAATACATTGCGTCGGGAAACCGGCTGCTGAAGAAAAAGGGGAGCTTTGAAAAGGCTGAGATCGACACCTCTGTCGGGACCCGTAACCTGATTTGGGTAATGCCAACGTAGGAAAATATGCACGCATCGCGTGAATCTCACTGTCGTTTGCATCCCAATGGGCTGCAGCGGCAGTTTTTCGATTATATACGGCGGCAGACCGGGGGCACCACCTTCTGTCGCAAAACAAAACAAATGCAGAAAAGGAGTAAAACATGAGAGCATTTGCAATTGCTGCAAAGAACAGCAAAGGCGCCAATACCAACGGAAGACGTTCCGGAAGCATTGGTGCGACACTGCGCCGCGTAATGGCGCTGACCCTGATCGCCGCTTTGTGCCTGTTTACGGCGGCAGCCTTCGCGGCTCCGGCGGAAAACAAGGGCCGTGTGGTCATCTACACCCCCACCGAAGATTACCTGATCGAGTATCTGCAGGCACGCCTGGATGAAGCCTTCCCGGAAACGGAGATCTCCATTGAGTATTACCACTCCCGCGAAGTCGCTGCAAAGATCCTCGCCGAGGGCACCGACTCGGAGTGCGACATTGTCTTTGATATCGAATACGGTTACCTGCAGAGCCTGAAGGACCTGCTGACCGTAATTGACTTTATCGATGAAGAGCAGTTTGTTCCCGATATGCTGTCTGCCGACGGCACCTACCTGCCCGTTGACCGCTACAGCGGCGGCAT
Organism: Candidatus Limivicinus sp.; assembly: GCA_045599525.1. GTDB lineage: Bacteria > Bacillota > Clostridia > Oscillospirales > Oscillospiraceae > Limivicinus. Next base: position 12,402 of record JAZRWD010000291.1, read on the forward strand.
TATCATCCGCCCTGACCTGCTGGAAGAAAAGGGTGTGGCCGTGCCCGAGAGCTATGCCGACCTGCTCAAGCCCGAATACAAGGGCCTCATCGAAATGCCCGATCCCAGCCAGTCCTCTACCGGCTACCTGTTCCTCAAGAGCCTGGTCAATGCCTGGGGCGAGGAAGAAGCCTTTGCTTACTTTGAAGAGCTGGACGACAATATCCTGAAGTACACCAGCGGCGGTTCCGGCCCGGTGAAGGACGCTGTTGCAGGCGAATGCGCCATTGCCCTGAGCCTGACCTTCAACGCAGTCAACCTCATCAACGAGGGTGCCAACCTGGAGATCCTCTACTTTGCCGAGGGTGCTCCCTATACCCCCGCAGGCCTGTCCATCCTGAGCGGTCATGAGACCCGTCAGGAGGTCATCGATGTGGTGAACTACTTCTACAGCGATATTATTGACGACTACTGCTCCACCTATCTGCCGGAGCAGATCAAGATCGGTCAGGTCAACTCTGTACCCAACTATCCCACGGATATCCCTTACGCAGACATGTCCAACAATACCCCGGACGTGAAGGAAGACCTGATCGCAAAGTGGGGCGCCTGATGCCGAAGCTGGAGGTACGGGACTGCTCCAGGGCCTACGGCAAGGAACAGGTCCTGGACCGGGTCAGCTTTACGGTAGAGGAAGGCGAATTTCTGGCGATCCTCGGCCCGTCCGGCTGCGGCAAGACCACCTTGCTGCGGGTGCTGACCGGACTGGTTGCCCCGGATCGCGGGCAGATCCTGATGGACGGCGTGGATATTACCCACGCCGCCCCAGACTGCCGGGGGATCGGTATCGTCTTTCAGAACTATGCCCTGTTTGAAAACATGACGGTGCGCAAAAATGTGTCCTTTGCTCTGGAAAACCGGGGCGAAGGCCGCACGGCCGCACGGGAAAAGGCAATGGAAATGCTGCGGCTCGTGGGGCTGGAGGACTATGCGGAAAAAACACCTTCGAAGCTCTCGGGTGGGCAGCAGCAGCGGGTCGCCATTGCCCGTACGCTGGCCATGAACCCGAATGTCATTCTCTTTGATGAGCCGATGGCTGCCCTGGATGCGGAGAATCGCATCGTTCTGCGGGACGAGATCCGTCGTCTGCAGCGTGAGCTGGGCTCCACCATCCTTTATGTGACCCACGACCAGCAGGAAGCCTTCATGATGGCCGACCGGATCATGGTCATGGGTAAGGGGCGCATCCATCAGCTGGACACCCCGGAAAACATCCTTCGCACCCCTGCCGATGACTATGTGCAGGGCTTTGTCAAGAACAACCTGCTGCGCGGCATCCGGGACCTGCAGCGCTTTGCGGATTTCGCGGAGGGCTGAGCATGGGTGCGAAACGACCGCGCTTTGTTCGCATCGGGACCGCGCTGGCTCTGCTGTTTCTGCTGGTGTTTGTGCTCTGGCCGTTGTTCAGCATGTTCCGCACTTTAGCCGGGGTAGATGTGGCGGCAGTGTTTACTGCCCGTTCCTTCTCAAAAGCCCTGCGGAATACCCTGGTCTCCGGCATTCTGGTGACCTGCCTTTCTATGGTACTGGCGGTGTGCGGCGCACTGTTGCTCTGGCGCACGGCGGTACCCTGCAAGGGGCTCTGGCATATTCTGCTGATCCTGCCGATGCTGGTGCCTTCGGTGTCTCTGGGAAACGGTCTGGTGACGCTTTTTGGTGCAAATGGCTTTGTCACCCGTCTGTTCCACCTGCCCTTTAATATCTACGGCATGCACGGCATCGTGTTCGGACAGGCGGTGTACACCACTCCTGCCGCATTTCTGCTCATCAGCAATATCCTGCGCTACGAGGACCGGCTTCCCCATGAGGCGGCAATCGTGCTGGGGATCTCCCCGCTGAAGCGCTTCTTTTGCCTGACAGTGCCGTATATGCGCCGTACCCTGATCGCCTCTTCCCTGATGATTTTTGCCATGTCGGTGACGGACTATGGTGTGCCCTTTTCCGTGGGCGGCAAGCTGAAGACCCTCTCGACCATCATGTTTTCAGAGGTCGCCTGCCAGCTGAATTTTGGCAAGGGCAGTGTCATCGGCCTTTGTCTGCTGGTGCCTGCGGTGTTGGTCTTCCTGGCAGACATGCTGCAGCAGGGCAGTACCTCCGTCTCCGGGCGCACGCCCTGGCCGGCGGAATCCTCCCGAAAGGGGACCGTGTTGGCCTTTTTTGCCATCCTTCTGCTGGCGCTGTATTTCTTCCTTCCTATCATGGCTTTTGTGTGCGTCATGCTGGTGGAGGATTATCCGTTAAGCCCGGTGTTTACGCTTTCCCATCTGCAGGCGGTCTTTCGCGATGCCGCATTGGCCGGCTTGAAAAACTCGCTGTGCATTTCGCTTGGCGCAGCTCTGCTGGGAACGGGAATCGCCTGTGCGGCGGCATACGCTTCGGCACGGCACAGCAGCCCGGCAGCAAGAGCAGTGCATCTGCTGGCGATGGTCCTGCAATCGGTTCCGGGCCTGGTTCTGGGTCTGGCATTTATCCTTGCCTTCAAGAAAAGCCCCTTATACGGTACCCTGGGAATCATGATCCTGGTCAATACCGTGCATTTCTTTACCATGCCCTACCTGATGCTCTACCAGAGCTTCGGTAAGCTCAATGAGAATCTGGAAAGCGTGGGCCTGATCCTGGGTATTCCGACATGGAAGGTCTTCTTCTGTGTGATCCTTCCCCAATGCACGGATACACTGCTGGACATGCTGGCCTATTTCTTTGTGAACTCTATGGTAACCATTTCCGCGGTGTCGTTCCTTGCGGTTTCCGCAACACGGCCTCTCTCCATGCTGATTACCCAGTACAGTGACCAGCTGAACATTGAAGCCGCAGCAGCCCTGTCCTTTGTGATCCTGGTGCTCAATATGCTGGTCCAGGGCCTGCTCCGCCGACGGGGAAAAACTGAACGAAAAATGTCCTGAGGTAAACGAACACTCAGGGCATTTTTTCTGTGCATTTTCGGTGGACCTGAGGAGCGGAAGCCGGCTGCGGTACCGTTGCTCCGCTTCCTTCGGTGAAACGGCGCCCGGCAGCCAACCTGCGGCGGCCGTTCTGTGGGGCCATCCCGCGGAAGCCATCTTGCGGGAGTCTCACGGATGGGCTATACTGTAACATGAATGGCAACGAATTCGAACGATACAAGGCCCACACACGGAAAGAAGAAAGACATGAAGCAGAAAACGAAAAAGAAAGAAAGCCCGGCGGCAGCCCGCCGGTTCAGCCGGCTGCTGCTCTGCCTGCTGCTCCTCGGCAGCCTGATCCTACCCGGCTGTGCAGCCTCGGCCGATGAAGGCGGCTACACGATTACCGACTATACGATCCATGCGCAGGTGCACGGAGACAACAGCTATACGGTGGACGAGCAGATCACCGTAAACTTTACCGAGCCCCGCCACGGGATCTACCGTGAAATCCCGCTGACGGTGTATTACTGGACGGTGAAACCCGGTGAGGGCAGCCCCGTAATCTGGCACTGCCGCCTGGAGGATCTCGAGGTCAGCGGCGCAGAAAGTACCCGGAAAAATAATGGCGGCACGGCCTACATTCAGCTTGGCAGTGCCGATCGGACGGTAGAAGGGCCCGTTACCTATCATCTGCGCTACCGTTATATCTTCCCGGAGGATCGCATCCCTGACTACGACCTGGTGTACTACACCCTTCTGGGCGCAGACTGGGCTGTTCCCGTCGCGCAGCTGCAGTATACCGTTTCCTTCGACAACGGTCTGCCTCCGCAGGCGGTCGAAGCCATGCGTTTCTACAGTGGCCCGAGAGGGGAGGAAGGAAACCTGCTGGGGGCAACAGCCGAAACAGACAGCAGCACCCTCCGCGGCTCCCTTACGGACCTTCCGGCCGGCAGTGCAGTCACCCTGCTTATGCCCCTGCCGGAGGGCTACTTCAGCGGGGAAGTGGCCGTATCCCGCCTGCCGATGTACCTGTTCGGCGGTCTCTTCCTGCTGACCGTGCTGCTCATTGCAGCCGCTTCCCTGAAGGGACGTCTGAGCGTGCGGCTTCAGAAGAAAGCCATGCTGAACCGCGTGGAGATGGCACCCGAAAACATCTGCAGTGCAGAAATCGGCATGATCCTGGATGAGGCGGCGGATGACCGCGACCTGCTCTCCCTGATCCCCTGGTGGGCCAATCAGGGATACCTGTATATCCGTGAACGGGAAGAGGACGCCCGCAGCTCGGATGTGGAGCTGGAAAAGCGGCAGAATCTGCCCGGCAACGCGCCGCATTATCAGCGCCTGCTGTTCGACCGCCTTTTCTCCGGCCGGAAAACGGTACGGATGAGCCAGCTGAGCGGAAGCTTTGCAGAGGATTTCGCAGAAGCGAAGAAGGCTCTGGCAGAAGAGTTTACGGGTGACCGTGCCCTGTCCGTCGGCAGCGGGACAGACCTGCTCGGTATGCTTGCCGTGGCAATTACCTGGTTTCTGTTTCTCACCTTCACCAGCGGGGAAGCTATGGGGGACAACTGGATCATTGCTCTGCTCATTGTTCCGCCCCTCCTGGGTGCCGGCTTCGTTTACAACCATTCGCTGGCCAATGCCCTGCGGCGCACGGCAGGATCCCGCATCGGGCGCTGGATCCTGATGGGGCTTCTCCTCTTCCTGTCGCTGGTGGGCATTGTTTTCCTGACGGATGACTGTATGCTGAGTGATAATCTTGTGCTCCTTTCCTTTGCGCTGGCAATCGCCGGGATGCTCTTTGCGGCACGGCTCTACCGTCCAAGCGCCTATAAGCAGGCGATGCTGCCGCAGCTGCTTGCCTTCCGCGATACGCTGAAGCATGTGGAGCAGGGCAGACTGGAACAGCTCCTTGACAGCGACCCGGACTATTATTATCATATGCTGCCCTATGCGATGGTCTTCCAACTGGAAAAGCAGTGGACAGCCCGTTTCCGCAAGCTTGCCCTCCCACGACCGGACTGGTATTTCTACCCGGGGTATACTGACGGGTGGCGTTATTATGATGACTCGACCGGACCGAGCACAGATTCGTACGACAGCCACACCTCCGGCAGCAGCGGCTCATCGCACAGCCATGCGGCAGGCGGCGCAGGCAGCGGCTCATCGCACAACCATGCGGAAGCCGGCAGCAGCGGCTCGTCACACAGCCATGCGGCAAGCGGTGCAGGCAACGGTTCATCGCACAGTCATGCAGCGGCCGGGCGCACAGACAATGGCAGCATCCCCTTCAATGTGGGGCGCCTGAGCAACTCCCTGAACAATGGTGTTTCCCATAAGATCGCGGAGGTGGTTTCGCCTTCCTCCGATTCGTCCTCGGATTCGTCCTCCGGTTCTTCCGGCTTCTCCGGCGGGTCCTCGGGCGGAGGCGGTGGCGGCGGAGGTGGCGGAAGCTGGTAAACGCCGTATGGGGCAAAAAGCTCACAAGCGGTCTGCCCGCCTCTCGGCGCCTGCCTGAATAGTAAACAGTAATGCCTGAATCGTAAAACAGTAATGAAGAGTAAACACCGATACACGGGAGACATTTCCCTAATGTATCGGTGTTTTTTTATTTCGTTATTTTGTTTGGTGTGGCAAACGGGCCATCTGTCGGCTGCCTGAGCCAATTGCCCCTTAACCGGATGGGCGCGCGGGCAGGAAAGCCCTCGGGCCGCACGTCGGCAACTTATCCCTGTGCGGCGTTCAGCAGATCGCGGATATCCATCAGGATCTTGCCCAGCAGGTTCTTCCCGGGCCATTTTTCGGGGCAGCTTGCGTCCGGGTCATCGGCCTTCAGACCGATTCCGTAGTTTGTGTCCAGCGGGCTGGCCTCGGCAAGAATGCGGTCACCGGTCTGCAGCAGCTTCTGCGCAAGGGCAGGGTGCTGGGTGAATTTCGCAAAGTTTGCGTTGAACACGATCTCCTCATTGCAGCTTTGCCAGACGGCACTGTCAAAGCCGCGCACAGCCTTGCCGTATGCCTTGCACTGCTTCGGGTCCGCCGTGTGGAGAATGAGATAATAGTGCTCAATATCCCCGAACAGCAGAGCCTTTTTGGCCATCATATACTGCTCGGCGTTCTCATAGCGTATGCCCTCAATGGTGATTGGCGCAGGATACCACTGGGTAAAGCACTCGTTCGCTTCGCCGAGCTTCCAGAAGAAGACAAAGTCCTTTTTGCCGGCATTGGCGGTTTCAACGGAGGCGGCAGGATGACCCGTTTCTGCAGGCTGCAGCACGGTCGGCGGCAGCGGCGTGATGGGGGCGGGCATGCACAGAACTCTGGCCCCGATGCTGAAGGTGTCGGAACCGCGGCAGCAGAAGATTATCTCAAACCGGTGCGCAGGGTTGGCGGCCATATAATCCCGCACGGCATAGATCGCGGTCTCCCACAGTTCCACATCGGTGATCGCCTTGCTGCGAAAGCTCCCCGCGCTGAGCAGCGGAAAGACAGCCTTGTGGCAGCCCAGGCGGTGGATCTGCTCCATGGCGCTCAGATACGCGGACCGCAGCAGGGGAAGGCCCGCAGGGCCTGTCTCCGACAGACGGGGCCCAACGGCGTGGATCACATACTCGGCCTGGAGCCCAAAGGCGGGGGTGACCACGGCCTGACCGGTCGGGCAGAAGCCGATGGCGTTGCAGGCGGCGGTCATTTCCTCGACCCCTGCGGCGGCAAACAGCGCCCCGCAGACACCGGACCCGGCCTTCAGCTGCTCATTGGCAGCATTGACCAGGCATTCTGCCCTCTGCAGCTGAATGTCCTGCTTGATAATGCGGATGTTTCGGGAAAAGTCCATAGCAAACCTCCGGGTTTTATTTTCTGTGTCCATTATACCACATTTTCCACCCTGCGTCACCTGTCCCCGTGCCGTCAGAAGAGACTGTGGGGCGGGAAACAGTTGCCAAAATGCGCCGGCGGGTATACAATAACCGCGTCGTATCCGTAACACTGCGCTATCTCCGCGTTGTACCCGTTCGCGGTCCCGCGGGAGGTAAAAATACTATGCCGACAACCGAGCGGCGAAAGGATGAAACCGATGGAAAACAGATATCCCTGCCCCTGTTGCGGCTGTGCTACCCTCGAGAGCCGTAAGCCGGAGTACGAGGTCTGCCCGGTCTGCGGCTGGGAGGATGACCCTGTCCAGCGCCGTGACCCGGACTTTGCCGGCGGCGCAAACCGCCTCTCCCTGAACGAAAGCCGCGCGAACTACCTGCGCATCGGCGCCTGCGAGGAACGGCTGCTGCCTTTTGTGCGGGCTCCCTATGCCACCGAGAGCGACGACAGCTGCACGGTGGAGCTGTTTGATGAAGACGCTGCCCCCACAGAGGCAGACGAAGACTGCATCGTAGAGATCTTCGTGGACGAGACAGAACCGGAGAATGACGACGGCGATATTGAGATCGAGATCTTTGCCGATGACGGAGAACCCGAACCGGACGATGACAGCTGCCGCGTAGAAATATTCGAGGTGGAAGAATGAAACGTAATACGAAACGTATCCTTGGCATTTTCCTGGCGGCCCTCATGCTGCTGACGCTGGTGGCCTGCACCGAGGAACAGATCAACACGGCTTTCGATGTGGCAACGGTCCTGCTGTCGGACGACAGCGATTCCGCAGAGAACAGCGGGAACGGTTCCGCCAATGCCGGATCCACGGCGCAGCCGCAGACCCAGAAACCGTCAAGCACCCCCAAACCCACGGCGGCCGCAAAGCAGGAACAGACCGCAAAGCAGTCTGACCTGCATTTCCGCAGCAAGAAGCTGCTGGACCAGCATTATGAAAAGCATGGCATCGAGATGGGCTTTGCCTCCGCAAAGGAGTATGAGGCTGCTGCCGCTGCCGTGGTCAGCAACCCCAATGCTCTCCATAAAACGGAAAAAGAGGATGGCGACGACGTCTATTACGTGGAAGCCAGCAACGAGTTTGTCATTGTCTCTCAGGACGGCTATATCCGCACGTATTTCCTGCCCAATGCCGGCCTGGCCTATTACGAGCGCCAGTGATCGTTGCCAGCTGCCGCTGGTTCCCTCCGGTTCGAACCGGATATAATTGCACCCCCGCATCTGCCTGTCAGCCGACGGCGCTTGCGGAGGTGCTTTTTTTATTCGTGTTTCAGCATTCCCGAGAGGAAAAGGGGAAGCATCTTCTGAGAATACTGGCAGATGGAGTAGTTGCCACTGGAGATGCACCAGTCATACATAATGGCGCGCTCGTAGACGGCGTAGGCCTTCGTGATGTCGGTCACGGTCAGCTCGTCCAGAAAAATACCCTGCTCCTTGCCCTCCACGGCAATCTGCCGCAGAAGCTTGAAATAGGTGCGGTCCGGGTCAAGCATGTGGCGTTCGCCCTTGGTGATCAGCTGGCTGGAGAAAAGCTGGCTCAGCAGGCTGACCGACACGGTGTTTTCAATCATCAGAAACAGTTCGCGGTTCATGAGGATGAGCTTATCTATCGGGCTCAGCGCCGGGTCCATGCTTGCGGCCAGTTCATTGTACTTTTCGTCAAACAGGTAGGACAGGGAACCGAGCAGAGCGTCCTTGGAATCAAAATAATGGTAAAACGAGCCCTTGGAGGTCTGGGAGGCTTCAACGATTTCATCGATCGTCGTGTTTTCGTAGCCGTACTGGTAAAAGAGCTTCCACGCCGTGGAGACGATACGCGACTTTGTCTGTCCCTGTGTTTTCTTCATACTATCATCTTCCTTATACTGTTTAGTCTATACTTCAGTCTACTTGAAAAACCCTGAAATTTCAAGAAAAATTAAGAAGCGGCGAGATAGATTACCGAAAAAATTTCAGAATTCAGTCGATATTTCATTCCAGTTCACACTGTGTTAATATCTCAAAGTCATTAATTTTTCACAAAGAAGGATGTTTTTATGAGCGCTGAGATTATTGTATTCGTCGGCTACTTTGTCGTCCTGTTCTTCGTGAGTCTGGTGTTCTTCTTCAACGGAAGCAACAAGGACCAGAAGGACTACTTCATCGGCGGCCGTTCCATGGGTCCCTGGGTCACCGCAATGTCTGCCCAGGCCTCCGATATGTCTGCCTGGCTGCTGATGGGCCTGCCCGGCTCTATCCTGGCCTTTGGTTTTGGCCAGATCTGGATCGGCATCGGCCTGGCTCTGGGTACCATTGCCAACTGGGTGTTCTGTGCCGCCCGCCTGCGCAAGTTCAGCCGCGCTGCCAACGACGCCATCACCCTCCCGCAGTACCTGACCAACCGCTTCGCTTCCGAGAAAAAGACTCTGCAGGTCATCTGCGCAATCATTTTCCTGGTTGCCTTCACCGTGTATGTCGCCTCTGCTTTTGTGGCCGGTGAATCCGTCTTCAAAATGCTCTTCCCCTCGATGAACGACCAGACAGCAATGCTGATCTTCGCTCTCATCATTATTGGCTACACCTTCCTGGGCGGTTTCAAGGCCGTCTGCTGGACCGACTTCTTCCAGGGCATCCTGATGCTCATTGCTCTGCTGGCTGTTCCCATTATCGTTGCTGCCACCCAGAACCTGGATACCTCTCTCCTGGCTGTGGAATACAGCTATAACGGCACCGTCTATTCCTTCGGTACCGGCCTGTTTGACGCATCCTGGCAGGATGTAGTCTCCGGTCTGGCCTGGGGTCTTGGCTACTTCGGCATGCCGCACATCATCATCCGCTTCATGTCCATCGAGAAACCCTCGATGATCAAGACCTCCGCATGGGTCGCTTCCGTTTGGGTCGTCCTGTCTCTGGGCGCTGCCTGCATGGTTGCCTACTATGCCCGTATGCTCATTGCGGAAGAGCTTCTCACCACCGGCATGCAGAAGACTGTATTTATTGCCATGGCACGCCGCTTCTTCCCGCCCGTCATTGCCGGCTTCCTGCTGGCTGCCATTATGGCCGCTTCTGTTTCCACGGCAGACTCCCAGCTGCTGGTCGCTTCCAGCTCCTTCACCTCCGACCTGTACCAGCCTCTCTTCCGCAAGGACGCCTCCGATAAGGAAGTCCTGTGGGTCGGCCGTGTTGTAGTTGTTGTGATTGCCATCATTGCTTACTTTATCGCCACCTCCGAGGGCCAGGGGGCCCAGGCCATTATGAACCTGGTGGATAACGCCTGGGGCATCTTCGGTGCTTCCTTTGGCCCGGTCGTTCTCCTCAGCCTGTTCTGGAGACGCTTTAACTACACCGGCGCAGTTGTTGGTGTTGTTGTCGGTGCAGCAGTCGACCTTTTCTGGATGTACTGCCTCGGCTCGACCGGCGTATATGAGCTCCTGCCCGGCTTCGCAGCCGGTGCTCTGGCAGCCGTTGTTGCCACTCTGGTCTCCAAGGAGCCCGGCGCAGCAGTCTATGCCATCTTTGACAAGGCTACCGCACCCGGTTACGACGAGTAATTCAGCCCCAAAAGAATACCGAAAAGTAAGAACCGCGTTATCTGCTCAACCGGCAGGTAACGCGGTTTTTGCCGTGTTGTGTTTTTTCTCGGCTGAGGAAGCTTCCTGCCAATGGGCTGTAGAGAAAACCGATAAGATGGAAAAAAATGCCGTAATCTTTCTGTTGTATTGCGTCCGCTTTTTCTGTTATGATAGGCAGGAAGGGAAATCAAAAGGAAGAGGAGAAAAACAGATGAAATACAGAAACGACCGATACGGCAATTCCATTTCCCAGCTGGGCTATGGCTGCATGCGCTTTACCCGCAAGGGAGCGGGAATTGACTACGAAAAGGCAGCCGAAGAGCTGATGACCGCCTATAATAACGGGGTCAACTACTATGACACGGCGTATATTTATCCCGGCAGCGAGGAATGCCTGGGCAAATTCCTGGAGCAGAACGGGCTGCGGGAGAAGGTCAATGTTGCCACCAAGCTGCCGCAGTATATCATCCGCTCGGCCACACAGATCGATAAGATCTTTCAGGAAGAGCTTACCCGCCTGCGCACCGGCTATGTGGATTATTATCTGATGCACATGTTCAGGGATTATGCTGAGTGGGAAAAACTGAAGGCCCTGGGCATCGAGGACTGGATCGCAAAGCGCAAGGCGGAAGGCAGCATTAAGAATATCGGCTTTTCCTATCACGGGAACACCGAGATGTTCCTGAAGATCCTGGATGCCTACGACTGGGACTTTTGCCAGATCCAGTACAATTACCTCGACGAGCATTCGCAGGCCGGGCGCCGCGGGCTGCAGGCAGCAGGGAAGAAGGGCGTGCCTGTGGTCATTATGGAGCCCCTGCGTGGCGGCAAGCTGGTCCGCCTGCCCGAGAGCGCCAAAAAGATCTGCCGGGCAAGCGATCGCGGCTACACCCCTGCCGAATGGGGCCTGCGCTGGCTGTGGAACCAGCCGGAAATCATGTGCGTGCTCTCCGGTATGAACTCGGTCGAAATGGTCGAGGAAAATACGGCGATTGCAGATAAAGCCGGCATCGGGGACTTTACCGATGCGGACCTTGCGGTCATTGAGCAGATCAAGACCATCTTCCGTGAGCGGGAGAAGGTCGGCTGCACCGGGTGCCGCTACTGCATGCCCTGCCCGAAGGGTGTGGATATCCCCGGCAACTTCTACTATTACAACCTGATGTACATGGAAAAGAAGCACTCTGCGCGCTTCGAATTTGCCCAGACGATGGGCATGCGCAAGGAGCCGGGCTTCGCGACCCAGTGCATCCGCTGCGGCAAGTGCGAGCAGCATTGCCCGCAGCACCTGCCCATCCGGGAAAAGCTCCAGGAGGCTGACCGCAACCTGCGCCCGCTGCCGTACAAGGCCGGCATTGAGATCGCCCGAAAGTTCCTGTTGAAATAAGGGAACAAAGGGTACAGGAACTAAGGCTGCAGGAACTGCGCGTCGATTGTGAAGCAGCAACATCGGATTATTGCCTATAACGAACAGCAGACGGCTGAGCGAAAAGCTCTGCCGTCTGCGTAATCTTTTACTGCCCTTTTAGATTCTTTCCTGTGGCACGGAACTACGGAAAACGTTACTCCAGATCTTTTTTCAACCGCTTCAGCTTCAAGCCGCAATGCAGGATAAGCCAGGAATAAAGAACAAACATCACGACCCAGAAGACGGTGAAGAACGCGCCCGCGCTGCCGTCCATTGTCCGCCGGACACTGGGAAGCACACAGCACAGAAAAATGACGGCAAGCGGCAACAGCCGGGTACGCATGATCTTCTGCAGAAGCGCAACGCGGGAATCGTTATCGGAGAACAGCTCACCCTCGTTGGTTTCCTCCACATACACCGCAGGCTTACGGAAATATAGCCATCCGGCGCATTTTCCGGCGTATTCCCAACCATAGTCCTCCAGCATCTGCATATAGTCGGCGTTTTCGGCATTGTTTTTGAAATCCAGACGATAGATTACATCCTCCGGAGTGCAGCGTTCAAACCAATAAAAGCAGGGGGGCGTCATCTTTACCAGCTTCCAGCCGGCTTTGTGCTGTTCTCTGAGCCAGATTTCTTCTTCCGAAAAATCGGCGATCGTGTAAAAGCAAATCTCGCACTTTGTTTCTTCCATTTTACAATTCCTCCGTCAGGTTTCGGTATAAGCGCGCGATCCTGCTCTTTTCGATTTCCAGGATCTCCTGCCCCAGTTCGGTGATGCAGTATAGCTTCCGTTTTTCTTCTTCACTGTGAAAGGTGATCAGGCCGTCCTTTTCCATTTTGGCCAGCGTCCCGTACATGGTTCCCGGGCTGATGACCACCTCTCCGCTGGTCATTTGTTTTACCCGCTGCCCGATTCCGTAGCCATGGTGCGGCTTCTGCAGGCAGAACAGGATATAGAATCCTGTTTCCGTCATCGGGATATAGATTTTTCGGATTTTCTCTTCCATAGATGGCCTCCGATAGATAGCGATGTTATATATTGCAAATCGATATATCGAACTTCGATATAAATAGAATACATCGAAGCTCGATATATGTCAAGCGGATTTTGCCCGGATGCCGTAAGCCTGGCTCAACGCAGAAGGAAGAGCCCTCAAGCTCTTCCCGCCGTTTTTGGATGGTGTGTTCAAAAGTGTTATTCAAAAATCTTTATACTGGCTTCTGTTCCGTCGTATTCTGACCAGTTATTTCCCGGTTCTCCGTTCTTGATGAAATGAATGAAGGAAGAACTGTATTCCTCGGTAAGCTCGGCAACCTTTTCCGGATCCATCCCTCTGTGGAAAGGCGCGTTATTCCAGCAATCCATGTTGTGCAGGAAAAACGCAATGTCGAGACAGTGGCAGGCGTGAATATTAGGCATGGGTGATTCAAACCGGAACAGGTATCGGTAGACCTTATGGCCGGTTTCCCGCATACAGCGGAGGAAACGCTCGGTGTCGTTGGTAAACGCATCATCCGTGTATTTTTTAATCCGCTGCAGATGCTCTTCCTCACTCTCGCCATCGCGGCGGGGGACAAACAGGGAGCCTTCGTGGGCGACGGTACCGCAGAAAACCGGGATATCTGCGTCGGCAACCAGGGAAGGCTGCCGGATGTAGTCCTCGAATATGGTGTTGTTGTCGATCATGGAGAGAAAGGCGATGTTGAGCCGTGCGGGCTGATTAACGGCGATACCCTGACCTTCCAGAATCTCGTCTGTGCTTGCCTCAAGCAGCTCTTCCGGCCGGGAGAGGCCCATCCGTTCCATCAGCTGAGAAGCCCTTTCCTCCGCCTCTTCCTTTGTGTGCGGATAGGTTCCACCGCAGAAACTGAAGAGTGCGGCTTTTCGGTAAAGCCCCTTCAGCCTGGGGTTGCCCATGATCAGGGCGGCGTACCATGCACCGACCGACTGACCCGCTATGGTAATCTCCTCCGGGTTGCCGCCGAACTGATGAATATTTTCATGCACCCAGATCAGGGCCTGGTTGACATCATTTACCGAAGGATTGGTATCCCCAATCTGCGGCAGATACAGATTACCCAGAACCCCCAGACGGTAGGAAGCATTTACGACGACAACACCGGCTTTTCGGGCGAACTCTTCGCCGTTATAGAACGGCAGGGCAGCGCCGCCAATGGTAAACCCGCCGCCGTGGATCCAGAAAAGCACCGGATAGCTGCCTTCGGTGTCCGGCGTCCAGATATTGACCGCAAAAGCGGATTCACTCTGGTTCTTTTCTTCCGGGTGAGCGCCCATTGCGTAGACGATCCTTCCCGGCTTCTGGGGAAATACCGGAGCCGGCGTTTCCGCATCCCGTATCCCTTCCCAGGAGGGGGC
>JAZRWD010000292.1:0-2962 GCA_045599525.1 Candidatus Limivicinus sp.
AATACATATGGTTCGTCAGATTCAGAATGGTATCCGCATCACAGGTTGCCTGATAGTCAATGGAGAAGCAACTGCCCTTCAGGCGGTAGGTCACCGTCAGCTGCAGATTTCCCGGGAAGCCCTCTTCTCCGTCCGGTGAAAAGGTGGTAAAGCGGATACTGCCGTCTTCGACCGTGTAGTCGTAAAGCTTGCCGTGGAAACCGTTTATCCCACCGTGCAGGCAGTGCGGGCCGCTGTTTTTGGCCAGCTCATAGGTCTTGCCGTTCAAGACAAAACTGCCGTTTTTGATGCGGTTTGCCACGCGGCCTACTACCAGGCCCATGCAGGCACCATCCGCTTTCGGATTTGTCGGGTCGGCCGGCGCCAGCACCACGTCTGTCCAGCCGCCGTTGCCGTCCGGCATTTCTACGTTCAGCACCTGGCAGCCCAGGTTAGAAACGGTCACCTTCAGCGACTCACTCTGCAGCAGGAAGCGGGTAAAACCGTTTTCTTTCTTTTCCAGTACTGTGATTGTTGTCATGATTGATTCAGTCCTTATTTTACCAGCTGCGGGACCAGCTCTGCCAGCTTTTCTGCCAGCTGGGCATGCCCCTTACGGGTCAGGTGCATATGGTCGACCGGATTAAACTCGCAGTCCTTGGCATCCAGGAAAGCGCTGCCCGTACGTTCGGCGACCGGAGCATAATACTCTGCCACCTGCAGAGACTTTTCCCGGCAACCTTCACCCATAATAATATCTTTAAAACCTTCTCCGATGGGGGGCGGCGCAATGATCAGGATGTTCGGCTGCGCGCCGGGTGCCCAGCAGTCCACCGTTTTGGCCTTGTTGACCAGCCGTTCCATACCAACGGCGATGGCGGGTGCCGTTACACCGAAACGTTCCTTCGTGTCGTTGGTGCCCAGCATAATGATCAGAAGGTCTACATACTCATGGCTCTTCAGCAGGGCATAGATGACGGAAAGGGCATCCATGCTTTCATGAAGAGCGTCCTGAAACACTGTCGTACGCCCGGACAGGCCTTCTTCGGTCACCAGATAGTCGTCCCCCAGTGCTTTCTGCAGCAGGCAGGTCCAGCGTTCGTTTTCGTTAAAGCGAATGCCATGGTCGGCGCAGTCGTTCGGGTCGGCGCAATAGCCGTGGGTGTTGGAATCCCCAACACAGAGGATATGTTTTTTCATGTTTACGGCCTCTCCTGTAAAAAGTATTAAAAAATGGATTTTCACCTGTTGGATCACGCAATTTGTGCAAATGCGCATACTTTACATACGTCTGTATTTTCGATTGTACGCCTCTGCCGCAAAAAGTCAAGTGGTGCGAAACCATGTGGGCAAAGTGCTACAAAATAGAGAGGTTCTTTTGTTGCTTCTTATAAATTGCACAGAACGAATCGTGGTAATCTTGACAAAACGACATGCATTTTGTAATATTTGTTTATAACCTCTAGTCAAAGAGGTATCATTTGCCACACGGCAAAAATCAATAAGGAGGAAACAATCCATATGAAGAAGATTCTTGCACTCGCACTGGTTCTGTGCATGGTTTTCGCACTCGCAGTCACCGCACATGCTGACGATCCCGTATCCATCAGCCTGTGGACCTACCCCATCGGCAGCTGGGGCAACGAGCAGGCCGTTAAGGACCTGACCGATGCTTTCACTGCTGAGACCGGCATCAAGGTCACCGTTGAGTACCTCACCTACGCTGACGGCGACGACAAGATCAACACCGCCATCACCGCCGGTCAGGCTCCTGACCTGGTCATGGAAGGACCCGAGCGTCTGGTTGCTAACTGGGGCGCAAAGGGCAAGATGGTCAACATCGCTGACCTGTTCGACGACACCGACAAGGCTGAGATCAATCCCTCCGCTCTGAAGGCTTGCTTCACTGCTGACGGTTCCGCTGCTTACGAGTACCCCCTGGTCATGACTGCTCACTGCATGGCTGTTAACAAGACCGTCTTCGAGAAGGCCGGCGCAATGCAGTACCTTGACGAAGCTACCCACACTTGGACCACCGAAGGCTTCCTGAACGCTGTTAAGGCTGTTAAGGATGCCGGTTACGAAAACGTCGGCGTCGTCTTCTGCGGCGGCCAGGGCGGCGACCAGGGCAACCGCGCTCTGATCAACAACCTGTACGGCGGCACCTTCACCAACGCCGAGCACACCGCTTACACCGCTGACTCCCCCGAGAACATCAAGGCTCTGGAGACTCTGGTTGCTACCGATGGTATCGCTTTCGATCCCGCTATTGTTGGCGGCGACGAGATCAACCTGTTCCGTCAGGGCGTTCTGCAGATGGCTACCTGCTGGAACATCGCTCAGCAGCTGAACACCGACAACAACGACGCTGGTCTGACCAACGACGGTGACGAGATCCTGTTCATGGCATTCCCCTCCCAGAATGGTACCGACTCCCAGCTGTGCGGCGGTATCTGGGGCTTCGGCGTGTTCGACAATGGCGACGCTGCCAAGGCTGAGGCTGCTAAGACCTTCATCAAGTTCATGTGCGATTCCGAAGCTACCGCTGACGCTGTCAAGGCTGCTAAGTACTTCGCAGTTCGTGACACCGCTGAGGGCACCGATCTGTCCGGCATCTGGGCTGAGGACGAGATCATGAACGAGTACACCAAGCTGATGCCTCATCTGGGTGACTACTACCAGGTCGTTCCCGGTTGGGCTGTCGCTCGTACCGAGTGGTGGAACATGCTGCAGCGCGTCGGCGCCGGCGGCAATGTTGCTGACGAAGTTGCTGTCTTCGTTACCAACGCTAACGCAGCTGCTGCAGGCTAAGGACTGCACCGACTGCTAGGTAAACCATGTTTTGCCCCTTCCCTCTCTTTGGGTGAGGGAAGGGGCATTTTCCAATTGGGGCAACAGGAAAAGCCGAAGGGCAAAGTGCTTTTCCGTTTGTCTTTCGGCTTTTCCTTTTGCCCGCTTTTTGCCAACAAAAATCTGAGAGGGG
>JAZRWD010000293.1:0-3231 GCA_045599525.1 Candidatus Limivicinus sp.
TGTTTGCCTCCTTTGACCCTGTGGCTCTGGATCTGGCCTGCTGCGAGGCGGTTCTGAAGCAGCCTGTCATGCCGAATTCCAAGCTTGCAAGAGCCAACCGCCCCGACCTTGACCATCTGACGGCAGACTTCCCGGTAACCAACTGGCGCACGCAGATCGACCATGGCAAGAAGATCGGCCTGGGCGAAGACAGCTACGAACTGGTTACCATCTGATAATTGTATAAGTGGTTCTGCGCAACAGCAGAACGAAAGAAGTCCGAAGGCCACACGAAAAGCCTTCGGACTTCTGTTATCTGTTTGCGTGAAGAAAAACGGGCAGGGAGTTTTGCCTCCCTGCCCGCAGTGATCGTTTGAGAGAAACGCAGATTACTTGCTCAGACCGTACTGGCCTGCAGCAGTGCCTGCGATCTGGCCGGAAACGAAGGTCCAGGACTGAGCCTGACCACCCCACGGGGTGTATGCTTTGCCATCGACATTGCAGACGCCTTCGGAATCCTGGCCAACGGCAAACAGGTTTTCAATGGGTGTGCCGTCTTCGGTGAGAACGTTCATGTTCACGTCAACGTCCAGACCGCCAACCGTGCCATAGCTCCAGCTGGTGCAGGCAACGGCGTAGTAGGTGGTGTCGACACCGCCGAGGGTCTCAGAGAGGACTGCAGCGTCGCAGCCAATCTGCTCGGCCAGGTCAGCGAGGTTGTCAGCGATGATGACGTTGTCATATTCTGCGCCAACGGCGAGGATCTCGTCGATATCGGCGACCGGAGTACCGGCCTCAGGAAGAACGCCACCCTGCCCCATGAACTGAGAGGTGGAGACAGCCTGCTTGGCGGACAGACCGTTTTCACGGATGCTGTCGATATCGGCCTGGGTGTAGATGTTATAGTACATGAAATCGGGAGCAAAGACGATCTCAACAGAGATGCCTTCTTCCACAGTGCCGGACTGGTTGGAGTTACCCCAGACTTCACCGTCGGTAGTGACCATCGGCATGTCGGTGGTAAGGGCCAGAGCGGACAGGATAGCCTTCTGATCTGCGGTCAGATCGTCCGTACGGATGATGTTCTTGACCTGAGAGATGTGAACCATCGGCAGAGCTTCCAGAGAATAGGTAGTGCCGCCTGCGGAGATGCCCATCAGGATGCCTGCGCCCTGGTCAACGGTGTCGCCCATGACATTGATCGTGGAACCGTAGACGTCCATCATCATGTCTGCGTTGCCGACAAAGCCGCCGGTTGCCAGAATGACGGAGTCGCCATAGATTTCATAAACAGTGCCGTCGTAGTAGGTTGCGGAGACGCCGATGACGTTGTTGTCTTCATCGAAAATCAGAGCATCAGCGGTGAGCTCGGTCATGTAATCGTTTGCCGGGTTCATTTCCAGTGCGGTATCCATAGCACGGAGGAACTGATAGGTCTTGTTGGGTCCGAGGACGTTCCAGCCGGTGTCGGGGTCCGGGGTGTAAACGCACCAGAGCTGAGTCCATTCGGGGATGGCGAAGGAGCCGAGCAGGCCAAGGCCGGTGAATTCAAAGCCGAAGTTTTCAACATAGTAGTCCAGAGCGGAGCCGGAATTGTAGACGGCTTCTGCAATGACATCTGCCTTTTCGTCGCTTTCGACGTACTCGAGCCAGACGTTATAAACGTCATCGGGGTTGATATAATCTTCGCCGTTGGTGAAGGTGGCCTTCAGATATTCGCTGTTCAGGGACATCGGGCCGTAGGTGCAGACGGAGTTGCCGCCAATCTTGCCGGCTGCTTCGATGCCGAAGACGGAAGCGCCCTGGTCAGCAGCTGCGCAGTAGGACAGAACGCCGGAGCCACCGAGACCGACAACAATAACGTCGTAGCCTTCGATGATTACAACAGCATCAGCCTTTTCTACTTCGGTGTACCATTCGTTGGCATTGCCGCCGGCAGCATCAATAGCGGCTGCAACGCAGCTCTTGATGCCGACAGAGGAACCGGTAGCGCCGGTGATAGAGTCGACAGCCAGGGACTGGTTTTCGAGGATGCGGGGGATGAGGAGCTCTTCTGCGCTGGCGAACCATTCGCCGGTGGCAGTGTCGGTTTCCTCGGTGACGACAATATCCACGATCTCGCCGTCAGCAAAGGTGACTTCGCAGGTCATGAGGCCGGTGAGACCGAAGCTGGGAGCAGTGCCGGAGTAGGTGCCGTTAGCAACGGCTGCCTTCTCAACAACAACACCTGCAGCCTCGTTCAGGGCAGCAGTCAGTGCACGGACAACACCGCCGGTGGTTTCGGTTGCACCGGCAACGCCGTCGATGTCTGCGGACTGGGCTTCCATGATCTGAGCGGCAAGCTTGTCGCCCTGAAGTGCGCCGATGGTGGCGGTTTCATTGGAGACGTCTACGATTACGTCAGTGATGGAGTTTTCGTCAACCGTAACGGTGACCGTGATGCCGGCTTCGTGACCGGAGGAGGTTGCGGTGTAGGTTCCTGCGGTGTATTTTGCGCTGTCAGCGAAAGCGGTGACGCTCAGACACATGGCAAGGACCAGAACCAGTGCAAGGGATTTCTGCAGCTTTTTCATGGTTTGCTATTCCTTTCTATATTTTCTGCTTCAAGCAGATTATTGATAATCTAACATCGGATGATGTTTCTGTCAACGAGATGACAAGGAAAAACTTGCATAATGACCGTTCTTTTGCTATATTTTATCCGTTATTGACAGGAAAACCATATTCTCTGAAAGGAGCAGCACTGGGGGGATATTCTCTCCGTGACTTTTTAAAAATTAAATGAAAAAGAATACAAAAAGAGATCTGCTGTTAATCCTGGCCATTGTCGTTCTGGCAGTGGGGCTGATGGTTTACGGGCTTTCAAGCCGTAAGGCGGTGTCGGCTCCTGCGGTGAACGGGCAGAGCGCTGGCGACGCCCTGGCCGTGACTCAAACGGAAAACACAGACACACCGGCCGAAACTCCCGAGGCGGCGGAAAGCGCCGAACAGGCTGCGGAGACGAACAGCGAAGCAGCAGAAAAAGCAGCAGCGTATCTGGAGACCTATCCGGCAGAGTCTTACCTTGTGGTAACGACTGCCAATGGAATGTACAACCCCATTCCGCTGACAGAAGAAACCTCCTTTAGGGTGAACTTCGGTGACGGCGAATATAACCAGATCCATATCGGCAAAAACTCTGCCTATATGGAATCCTCCTCCTGTGACAATCAGAACTGTGTGGGTGAAGGGGAAGTTACGCTGGAAAACCGC
>JAZRWD010000294.1:0-6591 GCA_045599525.1 Candidatus Limivicinus sp.
AATGAATAATTGTACAGCAAATATCACAGCAATTCATGGATATGCCCCGCATATCCTGCACAGGGGAGATCGTAGCTATGTTTGAAACGAAGAAATTTGACGCACCGCTTTATCAGCCCTCCTTCGAGCATGATGCCTGCGGCATCGGCGCAGTGGTGAGTATCGACGGCACCGTCACGTACAAGACCGTAGACGATGCACTGAAGATCGTAGAAAAGCTGGAGCACCGCGCAGGCAAAGATGCCGCCGGAGAGACCGGCGACGGCGTAGGTCTGATGATGCAGATCCCCCACCGTCTGATGCGCCGTGTGACTGCCGAGCTGGGCATGCCGGATATCGGCGGCGTACGCGATTACGGTGTGGGTATGTTCTTTTTCCCGCAGGACACGCTGAAGCGTGCCCAGGCGATGAAGATGCTGGAGATCATCGTGGAAAAGAACGGCATGGAATTTCTCGGCTGGCGTACGGTCCCCACACACCCGGAGATTCTGGGTGAGCAGGCCCGCTCCTGCATGCCCTGCATCCTGCAGTGCTTTGTGCGCCGCCCGGCAGACTGCAGCCCCGGTCTGGCTTTTGACCGCAAGCTGTATATCGCCCGCCGCGAGTTCGAGCAGTCCAACAACAACACGTATATTCCCTCCTTCTCGTCCCGCACGATCGTATACAAGGGCATGTTCCTGGTGCAGCAGCTGCGCCGCTTCTATGCCGACCTGATGGACACCGACTGTGAGAGTGCCCTGGCCATGGTGCACTCCCGCTTTTCCACCAATACCAACCCCAGCTGGGAGCGTGCACACCCCAACCGCTTCATCATGCACAACGGTGAGATCAACACCATCCGCGGCAACGCGGACCGCATGCTGGCCCGTGAAGAGACCATGCACTCTGCCGTCATCGTCGAAGAAGACATGGACAAGATCCTGCCGGTGGTGGACACCCGCGGGTCAGACTCCTCGATGCTGGATAACACGCTGGAATTCCTGCTGATGAACGGCATTGAGATCCCGCAGGCCGTGATGATGACGATCCCTGAGCCCTGGGCCAACGACAAAAAGATGAGCCAGGAAAAGCGCGACTTCTACCAGTATTATGCAACGATGATGGAAGCCTGGGATGGTCCGGCCGCCATCGTGTTCTCCGACGGCGACATTGTCGGCGCGGTGCTGGACCGCAACGGTCTGCGCCCCTGCCGCTGGTACACCACCCGCGACGGTTATCTGATCGTTTCCTCCGAGGTTGGCGTACTGGATGAAGAACCGGAGAACGTCGTGCAGAAATCCCGCCTGCAGCCGGGCAAAATGCTGCTGGTGGACACGGTAGCCGGCCGCATGATCGATGACGAAGAGATTAAGCGCCACTACGCCGGTCAGAGCCCCTACGGCGAATGGCTCGACAGCCACCTGGTGCAGCTGGCTGACCTGCCCATCCCGAACCGGCAGGTGGAAAAGCACAGCCAGGCGCACCGCGACCGCCTGTACAAGGCCTTCGGCTACACCTACGAGGACATCAAGGACACCATGATCCCCATGGCCCGCACGGGTGCGGAGCCTACCTCCGCCATGGGCGTGGACACACCGCTGGCCGTGCTGTCCGAGGCACACCAGCCGCTGTTTAACTACTTCAAGCAGCTGTTCGCCCAGGTGACCAACCCGCCGATCGACGCCATCCGCGAAAAGATCATCACCGACACCTCGGTGTATATCGGCTCAGCAGGCAACCTGCTGCAGGAGACCCCAGAAAACTGCACCGTGCTGCAGCTGCCCGGCCCCATCCTGACCTCCGTAGAGCTGATGCAGATCCGCTACATGGAGCACCCGCATTTCAAGGTAGAAACAATCTCCCTTCTTTATTATAAGAGCACCCCGCTGGAGAATGCCGTTGAGCGTCTGTTTGTCGCCTGCGACCGTGCCTACAGCAAGGGCGCCAATATCCTGATTCTCTCCGACCGCGGCGTAGACGAAAACCACGTGGCGATCCCCTCTCTGCTGGCCGTTTCCGCCGTGCAGAAATACCTGGTGCGGACGAAGAAGCGCACCGCCGTGTCCCTGATCCTGGAGAGCGCAGAGCCCCGTGAGGTGCACCACTTTGCCACACTGCTGGGTTACGGTGCACAGGCCATCAACCCCTATCTGGTACAGGAATCGATTGAAGAGACCGTTGGCCGCAACATGCTGGACAAAGATCCCGGCACCGCCATTGCCGACTATGACAACGCTGTGCTGAACGGCATCGTAAAGATCGCCTCGAAGATGGGCATCTCCACGATCCAGTCCTACCAGGCTGCGCAGATCTTTGAATGCGTGGGCATCAGCCGCAAGGTCATCGACCGCTACTTCACCAACACCGTAAGCCGTGTGGAGGGTATCGGCCTGGAAGAGATCGGCGAAGGCGTGGAATGGAACCACGACCAGGCCTTCGATCCCCTGGGTCTGGGCTATGACACCACGCTGAACACCTTCGGTGCCCACAAGGTCCGCTCCGGTCCCGGCAAAGAGGACCACATGTATAACCCGCTGACGATCAAGCTGCTGCAGAAGGCCACCCGTGAAGGCAGCTATGAGACCTTTAAGAAATATTCTTCTATTGTAGACGACTCGGCTATTCCCCACACCATCCGCGGCCTGCTGCAGCTGCGCTTTGACCCCAACGGCGGCATCCCGCTGGAGGAGGTCGAGAGTGCCGAATCCATCGTGAAGCGCTTCAAGACCGGTGCGATGAGCTACGGTTCCATTTCCGAGGAAGCCCACGAGTGCATGGCCATTGCCATGAACCGCATCGGCGGCAAGTCCAACTCCGGTGAGGGCGGCGAAAAGAAGGAACGTCTGGGCACCGAGCGCTGCTCGGCCATCAAGCAGATTGCTTCCGGCCGCTTCGGCGTGACCAGTGAATACCTGAACAGCGCACAGGAGATCCAGATCAAGATGGCCCAGGGCGCCAAGCCCGGTGAAGGCGGCCACCTGCCCGGCAGCAAGGTATATCCCTGGATCGCCAAGACCCGTTATTCCACACCGGGTGTTAGCCTGGTGTCTCCCCCGCCCCACCACGATATTTACTCGATCGAAGACCTGGCCCAGCTGATCTACGACATGAAAAATGCCAACCACAACGCCCGCATCAGCGTGAAGCTGGTCTCGGAGGCCGGCGTAGGCACGATTGCCGCAGGTGTTGCCAAGGCAGGCGCCCAGGTGGTGCTGATCTCCGGCTATGACGGCGGTACCGGTGCGGCGCCCCGTACCTCCATCCACAACGCGGGCCTGCCCTGGGAGCTGGGTGTAGCCGAGGCGCACCAGACCCTGATCCAGAACGGGCTGCGCAGCCACGTGGTGATTGAAGCAGACGGCAAGCTGATGACCGGCTTCGACGTAGCCGTAGCCTGCATGCTGGGTGCAGAGGAATTCGGCTTTGCCACCGCCCCGCTGGTGACGATGGGCTGCTGCATGATGCGTGTGTGCAACCTGGACACCTGCCCGGCCGGCATTGCCACCCAGAATCCGGAGCTGCGCAAGCGATTTGCCGGCAAGCCGGAATATATCATTAACTTTATGTTCTTTATCGCAGAGGAGCTGCGTGAGCTGATGGCAAAGCTCGGCATCCGCACCGTGGACGAACTGGTTGGCCGCAGCGATTTGCTGCAGGTTGCGGACAAGCTGACCACCCATCGTGCGGAAACGCTGAACCTCAGCGCTCTGCTGCACAACCCGTACGGCGACAAGGTCCCGCATTTTAACCCCGCAGACGTTTATGACTTTAAGCTGGAGGAAACGAAGACCAGCCGCATCGTGCTAGAGAAGCTGGGCAAGAGCCTGAAGGCCAAGAAGCACGGCAGCATTGAGCTGGAGGTATCCTCCACAGACCGTACCTTCGGCACGCTGTTCGGCAGCGAGATCACCCGGGTATGCGGTGACACTCTGCCGGAAGACAGCTATGTGGTCACCTGCCATGGCGGCGGCGGCCAGAGCTTCGGTGCATTTATCCCGAAGGGCCTGACCATCCGTCTGGAAGGCGACTGCAACGACGGCTTCGGCAAGGGCCTGAGCGGCGGTAAGCTGGCCCTGTACCCGCCGAAGGGAAGCACCTTCAAGGCGGACGAAAACATTATCGTGGGCAACGTGGCCCTGTATGGTGCCACCTCCGGCAAGGCCTTTATTGCCGGTGTGGCAGGCGAACGCTTCTGTGTGCGCAACTCCGGTGCCATTGCGGTCGTGGAAGGCGTTGGCGAACACGGCTGCGAGTATATGACCGGCGGCCGGGCCGTGATCCTGGGCCGCACAGGCAAAAACTTTGCGGCAGGCATGTCCGGCGGTATCGCCTATGTGCTGGATGAAAAGCACGACCTGTACACCCGCATGAACAAGGGGCAGGTATTTATCGACACGCTGAAGGAATCCCACGACATTCAGGAGCTGAAGGGCCTGATTGAAGAACACGTGGCAGCCACGGGTTCGGAAAAGGGCAAGCAGATCCTGGCAAACTTTGCGGCATATATCCCCTGCTTCAAGAAGATCATGCCGAGGGATTATGACCGTATGCTGCGGGCCATCGGACAGATGGAGGAAAAGGGCATGAACCGCGAGCAGGCAGAGATTGCCGCATTCTATGCCACCGCGCATAAATCGATGTGAGGAGAAAGGGTTGGACTTATGGGTAAGCCTACCGGATTTATGGAATACAGCCGCACGGAAAACACCGTACGGCCGCCGTTGGAGCGCGTGAAGGACTGGGAAGAATTCCATCTGCCCATCTCCGATGAACAGCGCCGCCTGCAGGGCGCCCGCTGCATGAACTGCGGCGTCCCCTACTGCCAGGCAGGAGTGGAATTTGAAGGGAAGAACTTCGGCTGTCCGCTGCACAACCTGATTCCCGAATGGAACGACACGATCATGGACGGCAACTTCAGCCATTCCCTGGACCGTCTGCTGAAGACCAACAACTTCCCGGAATTTACCGGGCGTGTGTGCCCCGCATTCTGCGAGCAGGCCTGCATCTGCGGCCTGTACGGCAGTGAGCCGGTCACCGTGCATGAAAATGAGCTGAGCATTATTGAGCACGCCTTTGCCACCGGGACGATGAAAAAGCGCATTCCCGCCCACCGCTCCGGAAAGCGGGTGGCGGTAGTCGGCTCCGGGCCTGCCGGTCTGGCTGTCGCCGACCGTCTGAACCACCGCGGCCACGATGTGACCGTTGTGGAAAAGGATCCGCTGCCCGGCGGAATACTGCGCTACGGCATCCCCAACATGAAACTGCCGAAAACCGTTGTTGACCGCCGCATTGCGCTGATGACGGAAGAGGGCGTAAACTTTGTGCCCGGCACCGATGCCGCTGACCCCGCTGTTGCAGCTCAGCTGCTGGCCGACTATGACGCGGTGATCCTCTGCTGCGGTGCGGAAAAACCGAGAGACATCGGCGTGGAGAGCGCCGGTATTGCCGGCGTGTGCTACGCAATGCCCTTCCTGCATGCCTCCGCGGACCGTACCTGCTACGGCATCGGTTCGGAAGTCCCCTCAGCCGAAGGAAAGAACGTGGTGATCATCGGCACAGGCAACACCGCCAGCGACTGCGTAGCCTCGGCGATCCGTCAAGGCTGCCGCTCCGTAACGCAGCTGGTACGCCGCCCTGCGTCTGACTATATGGACTGCTCCGGCAAGCTTCCACAGGATTACGCCCAAGAAGAGGCCGTAGCGGTGTTCGGCAGTGACCCCAGATGCTTTGGCGCCCGTGTGGCCGAACTGCTGGCCGATGAAAACGGTCAGCTGGCCGCCATCCGTACCACAGACGGTGAGGAGCTGCCCTGTGAGCTGCTAATCGGCGCCACCGGCTTCGAGGGCTGCACCGAGGGCGTTTGTCAGGCCTTCGGCGTAGAAAAGGGCCGCACCGTCACCACGGAAAAGGACAGCTACCGCACCAACGTGGAAAAGGTCTTCACCGCAGGCGACATGCACCGCGGCCAGTCCCTGGTTGTGTGGGCCATTGCGGAAGGCCGCGCAGCCGCCGCAGAGGTGGACCGCTTCCTGATGGGCTACACCAATATGCTTTAATAAGAAAAAATACCGGGAATGCAGCACGAACTGCGTTCCCGGTTTTTGTTATGTGTTTTTCCGTTCAGGGCAGGTACAGCCCTTCCACCTGTTCAGGCGAAATGTTCAGGCTAAGCTTCTCTATGTTCAGCGTCAGGGGCTTCCCTTACGGTGTGTTCACGCGATCAGAACAGGCCCGGATACAGGGGGTACTTGATGCAGAGCTCGAGGACCTTTTCCTTGGACTCGGTGATGGCTTCCTCGCCGCGCTCAATGATGTCGGCGATGATGTTGCCAATGAGGACAAAGTCTTCTTCCTTCATACCGCGGGAGGTGCCTGCGGGAGAACCGAAGCGCATGCCGGAGGTCAGCTTGACCGGCTGCTTATCAAAGGGAATGGCGTTCTTGTTGGCGGTGATGTGGGCACGGTCCAGCAAGTCCTGAACTTCCATGCCGGTGCGGCCCTTGCTCATGACATCGGCCAGCATGAGGTGGTTGTCGGTGCCGCCGGTGACCAGGCGGATGCCGTTCTCGGAGAGGACACGGGCCAGAGCGGCAGAGTTCTTCAGGATCTGCT
>JAZRWD010000295.1:0-22165 GCA_045599525.1 Candidatus Limivicinus sp.
AAAGAAAACAAATCGGTTTATCAGACGATTCGGGAGAGCCTGGGCTGGACCCGTGAACAGACCTGTGAACAGATGGACGGGATGACAGCAGACCGGCTGGAGAAAATTGAAAACGGCCGCATTGCCGTGAAGCCGGAGGATATTGCCCTGATGGCCAAAGCCTATCGGCGCCCGGAGCTGTACAACTATTACTGCGCCAACGAATGCTTTTTTCAGGATATGATGCATGAGGCAAGGGAAAAGGATCTGACGCAGTCGACAGTGGAGATCCTCGTTGCCCTGAACCGCTTGAGCCGGGAAAAAGAACGCCTGCTGGAAATTGCCGAGGATGGGAAGATCAATCCCAATGAGTATGAAGATTTCCGGCGCATCAAGAGTCTGTTGAATCAATTGAGTGATTCACTGGATGATCTGCAGCTGTGGATCGATAAACAGATCGCTGCCGGTGAAATTGCAGAGAATTCGCTGTAAAGAGAATTCGCTGAAATTTGCGGGACAGGATACCGGGCGAAAAGGGAAAAGAGGAGCAGGACTATGCTGACGGAAGAATTTGAAGAAATAAAGGATGCCGAAGAAGCAGCATTCACCGAATTCGATGAGACGGAAGAAGACGGGGAATTCGATGGAGAAGTTGAAGAAGAATACGAAGACGGCGAATACGAAGATGAAGACGATGAATACGAGGACGAATTTGAAAACTGCCTGTCGGTAAACGCGCAGCGTGATATGGCAGAGGCGGATTTCGAGACGATTGCCCGTCTGCTGCAGGAGCTGAAGGATGAGCCGGAGCTCTTTCTGAGCGTAGATTTTGACGAGCTGCTGCCGGAAGATCCCATCGCCCAGGTACAGGCCTGTGTGGCAGAGGAAGGCTTCAGCGTTGCGGTCGTTTATGACCTGTCTGAGGAAGCACCCGAGCAGGAACAGCAGGTCCTGGTTGGTGCCTTTGACGGGCTTGAGGCAGTTACAAACTTTTTCCGTCTGCTCTGTGTATCCGGAAGACCTTTCCGCAAGATGTCCTTCTTCCACGAATTTGAGGAGATTACGGAATGAGACATGCAGAGATACGAAGGCTGACGGATGAGGATATGCCTGCGGCTATGGCCCAGGTGGATGATGTCTTTGAGAATGAACAGGGCATACCCCGCTGGATGAACCCACTCCCGGCAGAGCGCAGCCCGATCTGGTGGGGCCTTTTTCGCGATGGAGAACTGAAGGGGACGATTGCCTCCTATGTCGAGGACGGACAACGGCATCTTGGCCGCATGACCGTGGAGCGTTCCCTGCGGGGGCAGCACTTCGGCTCGGCGATTCTGACGGCAGCGTTAGCGGATCTGTTCTCCCATGGTGTAGAGGTCATCTATATGGACGCCAGAGAGACTACCGTTCACATTCTCCTGCGCTTGGGTGCGGAAATCCTGGGTGAACCCTATGTGTTTTACCAGGGCACCTGTACACCCCTCCGTATTACGGCTGAGGCGTTTCATCCCATACGGGAAGAAACCGCAGAATAACAGACAGACCCGAAGCCTGTTCAGGGCTTCGGGTCTGCCGTAATAGAGAGAAAAGAGAGGAGAAAAAGGAATGATCAATATTTATCGGGAGCATTCCGGGAAAGGATCACCGGAGATTTGCTTCCTGTGAATTGTATTATACGCAGATTTTGACACTTTGGATGAAAAGATTACTAATATTCTGTTACAGATTTATGAATTGAAAAATTGAAGGAACTGCGGTCGAAATATCGGCCGGTAACGCTGTGCAACCGGAAAAACGGGCTGCCCGACGGTAGATTGGTTCGGGTGACAGACGGGAGAAATTACGGAAAAACGGAGAAAACTATGCTTTCAGATCATCAGGGAAAGAAACTATACCAATACATGCCGGACTATGTGGTCTTCGACCTGGAAACCACCGGCACTTCACCGAACACGGATGCGGTTGTGGAAATCTCCGCGGTGAAGGTGCTGAACGGGCAGGCAGTGGATGAATTTACGACACTGGTCAATCCCGGCCGTCGGATTCCGTATTTCGCCAGTGCGGTCAACGGAATCACCGATGATATGGTGGCGGATGCACCGGACTTTGCGACAGCACTTGCCGCCTTTCTGGATTTTGCCGGGGATATGGTTCTGGTTGGGCACAATATCAGCAGCTTTGACATGAAATTCCTGTACCGCGATGCCCAAAGCTACTGGGGCAAAATACCGGATAACGACTACATTGACACCCTGCAACTGTCCCGGAAACTGCTGAAAGGGCTGGCCCATCATCGTCTGGTGGACCTTGCCGAGTACTACCGGATCTCCACCCGGGGGGCACACCGTGCCCTGAACGACTGCCGCATGAATCAGCTGGTTTTTGAACGTCTGGCGGAGGAAATGAAGAAAGCGCCGGAAGCGGCCGAAGAACCGCTCTGCCCAAACTGCGGAAAGCCCCTGAAGAAACGTAGCGGAAGATTTGGGGCCTTCTGGGGTTGCAGCGGCTTCCCGGACTGCCGCTTTACCCGGAATTGCAAGGGATGAAGCCGGGAAAACCGAATAGAAGCAAAAGAAGACAGAATACGCTCCGCAATGCCATTCCGGCATCTGCGGAGCGTATGTTATCTGTTCCAGTTGCTGCGTGACCCGTCGCCGGCCGGGAAAACGGGGACGGTGTACTCCGGAGCAGTCAGGTCCATATTGACGGCTAAACTTGAACCGTAGGCGGTCTCATTCTGAAAGTGCCACCATTCGGTCTGGATGGTGGAAAAACCGACCGAGCGCATGACTGCCGTCAGGTATTCTATATTTGCCTTAGCCTCAGCAGACCACAGCTGTACGGAGCTGCGGCAGGCCAACTCTGCAAAAGTATGCATTGGGGTGGGCATTTCCCGTTCCATGCCGGTGCTGAGGTCCACAAGGGAAACATCCACAGCGCGGCCCAGCTGATGCATGGACAGTCCTTCGTAGGGATTGCCGATAAAGCGGGCGTCCCGCACGAGATCATACAGCCGGAACTGTGCGGACTGCGGACGGTAGGCATCATAGATCTTCAGTGTGCAGCCGTCTGCGAGAAACTGCTCTTCAGCCCGAAGCAGAAGCTCGGCCGTGTTGCACTCCAGCAGGGGAACCGGCGCATACAGCGCTTCACCCGTGATGTTATGCGGAGAAGCAAACAGCAGTTCAAATTCCAGCGCGGGGATATACTCCCGCAGGTCCACCGCATGGGGAACATGGACACGGCGGGCGAGACTTTCCAGATCCTCGCAGGCACAGTAGAACGTACGCCCATCGGCAAGCCGGAAGAAATACAGGCCGCTGTCCCGCCCGATGACTTCGACGACAGTGTCTTTTTTCAGGGTAAAAACGGGCGCGGTGGGGTGAATCCGGGAAAAGGGATCGACAAAACAGTCGGTATCCCGCACACAGAGAAAGCTGCTGTTCCACTGCTCTTCCGCGCCGGGGGAGACCAACCAGTCTGCTACCGGGGCGAAGGAAGGGCGTTCGTTGCCGGCGGGAACGGCGGAGCACTCATCCGCAGACGAAGACAGCGGAGCGGATTCCGCCGAAAGCAGGCGGAACAGTGCGGAGGAAGCTAACGAACGGAATTTCAGAATGAACTCCTCCTCTCAGACGGCAAATAACCGACGGATAAGGGGACGGCTTAATCCCGGTAATCGAACTTACCCGCGTTTTTTTCTTCCAGTGCGCGGATCGCGTGATAGGTATATTCGCAGAAGGGGACGGCAATGTCACGACGTTCTGCCAGCTTCAGCAGCACGCCGAGGAACATCTCCACCTCGGTCCTGCGGCCTGCATCGATATCCTGCAGCGTGGAGAAACGTGCGTCGTTTCGGGCAACACTGCGCTTGGTGGGCAGGTTGCGGATGCGGATGCCTTCCGCAGCGGCAACCGCGGTAAATTCTTCAATCACCTTTTCGCGCAGGAAGCCCACATGTTCGCTGTCGTAATAGGCGCCGAAACCGACGCCGAGGACCGCCTGCGGCAGATTGTTGGACACGTTGATGCCAAACTTGCCCCACTGGTCTTCCAGTATGCGCTCCGAGACAACATGCTTCAGCCCGCAGCGGGTGAACAGAGTGGATATTGCGGTGACTCGCTCGGAGATGCTGCCGTCCTTTTCGCCATAAACGATGCCTTCTGTGGCGGCACGATCGTACACGACCGTGCTGCCTGAACGTGCGGAAACGATACGCATGAAGGAGGGGATCACATGGCGGGCGCCCACATATTCTGCGGCAATAGACTCGCTGTCAATGCCGTTCAGAACGACAAAAACAGCGCTGTCTTCGCCAACCATATGCTCGACCTGGCGCAGGGCTTCGCGAAGCGCGGTATATTTTACCGAAACAATGATCAGGTCAGTGAGCCCGACCTCGTCAGGGGTCTTCACCGGCGGATAGACCATCTGCCCGTTGATGCAGAGGCCGTCTTCTTCCAGACGGGCTTTCCGGTCACCCTCGGCAATCAGACAAAAATCGTCCCCAAGCTTCATCAGGCTGCTGATAAAAAACGAACCGACAGCACCGGCGCCGACCAGTGCGACTGTTTTGAACTCCATATCCTTTTCCTTTCTTGAATCCGACAAATATCAGATTATCTTTATTCTATCATAACATTTTCCCAAAGCCTGTCAAGCGGCATTCCTATACCGCAGAAATATCGAAGAAAGCACAGGCTATGCCCCGGAGCAAAATGCTGCCGGGAAGCACGGACGGCAAAAGAATACCTTGCCCAAAGGAGCGCCTGGGGCAAAAGAATATCTTGCATAAAGGAGAGATCGGGGCAGAAAAAGACCCTGCTGCGGGAACGCAGCAGGGTAAGGAAAGCAGAATCAATCCAGCTTCAGGTCGCCGTCTTTGATCCAGCCGAGCTTTCTGCACACCGAGGCAAAAAGCGGGCAGAGGATGGCCGGCAGAACGAAGCACACGAGGATCAGACCGATCCAGTCGAAAGCGGTGGGGGAGATTGCTACGGCACCGCGGCTGATGGCCATCTCACTGGGGCTGAGCCAGCCGGTCCAGATACCGATCTGGCCGCACAGACCGCAGGTACCCATGCCGGAGTTGATAGGTGCACCGTTCATCTGCATGCCGAACAGGCAGGTGGCGATGGGGCCGGTGATCGCGGAAGCGAGAATGGGCGGGATCCAGATGCGGGGGTTGCGGACGATGTTGGGCATCTGCAGCATGCTGGTGCCAATGCCCTGGCTGACGAGACCACCCCAGCGGTTTTCGCGGAAGCTCATCACAGCAAAGCCGACCATCTGTGCGCAGCAGCCCGCAACGGCAGCACCGCCGGCCAGACCGGTCAGACCGAGGACCGAGCAGATCGCTGCGGAGGAGATGGGCAGGGTCAGGGCAATGCCGACCAGAACAGAAACGAGAATGCCCATCCAGAAGGGCTGGAGCTTGGTGGCGTTGTCGATCAGAATGCCGAAAGCATTTGCGGCCGTGCCTAGGGGCGGGGCAATCAGCTTTGCCAGCGCAACGCCAACGACGATCGTGGTGGCCGGGGTGACCAGAAGGTCAACCTTGGTTTCCTTAGACACGGCCTTACCGCATTCTGCGGCGATGATGGCGATGATCAGAACGGCAAGAGGACCGCCGGCGCCGCCTTCAGCGTTTGCGGCATAGCCTACGGTTGCCAGAGAGAACAGAACCATGGGGGGCGACTGCAGTGCATAACCGATGGCGACAGCCATAGCCGGGCCGGAAACGGCCATGGCATAGGTGCCGATGTCTACCAGCAGCTGTACGCCAAGCTGCTGCCCCAGCGTTTTAATGATCGTGCCGATCAGCAGAGAACAGAAAAGGCCCTGTGCCATTGCACCCAGAGCATCGATACCATAGCGCTTGGCAGAGAAAACAATGTTCTTCCGTTCGCAGAACGCTTTGCATTTATTCATTCGTGAATACCTCCTGTGATATACGATTGACAAGTGTCTTGACACCTGACAAGCGTATATTATCATGCCTTTTGGAAAAGTCAATTAATTTATTCCTTCACATTTCTCTGCCTGCTGGAAGAGCGCAAACGCAGAAATCCCCCGCCTGTGGAAAACAGACGGGGGAATGGGTGAAGCATACTGCAGATCGTTTTGCTACGGTGTGCACATCGTGCGCATACGCCCGCGAATAGAGCAGAAGAGCGTGTGGTTTAGAGAGCCTTTGCCAGGTTGACCATCTCAATGGCGGACAGGGCACAGTCATAGCCCTTGTTGCCGGCCTTGGAGCCTGCGCGCTCGATTGCCTGCTCGATATTTTCGGTGGTGATCACACCAAACATCACGGGGACGTCGGTCTCAAGGCCGACCATGGCCAGACCCTTTGCGGTCTCGTTGCAGACCAACTCATAGTGGGAGGTAGAACCACGAATAACCGCGCCAACGCAGATGACGGCGTCATACTTGCCGGACTTGGCCATCTTCTTAGCAATCAGGGGCAGCTCAAATGCGCCGGGGACCCATGCGGCATCGATATTGCTCTCTTCAACACCGTGGCGGACGAGACCGTCAACTGCGCCGTCCAGCAGCTTCTGTACGATGAAGCTGTTAAAACGGGAGGCAACAATGCCGACCTTCATGCCCTGCGGGGCAACAACTTTACCTTCAAGCAGATTGATACTCATTTTCTTTTCCTCCGATTTTATCGTTTATTTTTTTATTTTTATTATTTTTTGTGTTTTATGTTTGTCTGACTCAGTCAAAGGTGATGGTCTTGTAAATGTGGCCCATCTTCTCCTGCTTGGTGCGCAGATAGAAGGCGTCGTGCTGACCGGGGGCAATCTCCAGGGGGACGCGTTCCTTAATGGTGAAGTCAAAGCCCTCCAGACCGTAAATCTTCAACGGGTTGTTGGTCATCAGCCGCAGGGACTTAACCCCAAGATCCTTGAGCATCTGTGCGCCGCTCCAGTATTCCCGCAGGTCCGGGGCAAAGCCGAGTTCTACGTTGGCCTCAACGGTGTCACGGCCGTTTTCCTGCAGTTCGTAGGCCTTCAGCTTGTTGATCAGGCCGATGCCGCGGCCTTCCTGGCGCATGTAAAGAATGATACCGCGGCCTTCCTTCTGGACCATATCCATGGCGGTCTGCAGCTGGGCACCGCAGTCGCAGCGGGCGGAGCCGAACACGTCACCCGTGAGGCACTCGCTGTGGACGCGGCATAGAACGTCTTCGCCGTCTCCGATGTCGCCGCATACCAGAGCCACATGGTGCTCGCCGGTTATGTCGTTCACATAGCCATAAATCTGGAAATCGCCGTGGCAGGTGGGCATTTTTGCGCAGGCTTCACGCTTCATGTGCATCTCGTGGCGGCGGAGATAATCCTGCAAATCCGTGATGGTGATAAACACCAGGCCGTATTTTACGGCCAGCTCCTGCAGTTCAGGCGTGCGCATCATGGTGCCGTCTTCCCGCATAATCTCGCAGCACAGGCCGCATTCGGTCAGCCCGGCCAGGCGGCACAGGTCAACTGTTGCCTCGGTGTGGCCGTTGCGGACCAGAACACCACCCTTGCGGGCCGTCAGCGGAAAAACATGGCCGGGACGGCGCAGGTCGGTGGGCTTGGTTGCCGGGTCTGCGCAGGCGCGGCAGGTATAGCCGCGTTCCAGGGCGGAGATACCCGTTGTGGTGTCAACATGGTCGATCGAGACGGTGAATGCGGTGCAGTGGTTGTCCGTGTTCTCACTGACCATCTGCGGCAGGTTCAGCCGGTGGGCAATCTCATCGCTCATGGGCGTGCAAATCAGGCCGCGGCCGACGCTTGCCATGAAGTTTACGTTTTCGGTGGTGGCGAACTCGGCGGCACAGATAAAGTCGCCTTCATTCTCTCGGTCCGGGTCATCCGTGACCAGGATCACTTTTCCTGCGCGGAGTGCTTCCAGCGCCTCTTCAACGGTGTTGTAACGAAAATCTTCCATTTCCTTTTTCCTCCCAATAGTGCTGTAAAAAGTGCTGTATATTGCTCAGGTGTGCTTAAAAGCCGTTTTCTGCCAGCCAGGCGAGAGAGATTTTGCTTTCTGCTCTCTCAGGAACCTCTGCCGGCTGCAGGAGCTTCTGCACATATTTTCCGATAATGTCGTTTTCCAGGTTTACTGCATCGCCGGGGCGCTTGGTGAGGAGGATCGTCTCACTGCCGGTGTGAGGGATGATGGAAACCTGAAAATCCTGCTTGCTGACGGTTGCCACGGTGAGGCTGATTCCGTCGATCGTAATGGATCCCTTTTCTACGATCAGGCGAAGAACCTCTGCCGGGGCCTGTATCCGCACCCAGGTCGCGTTGCCCTCATGGCGCTGCTCGGTGATCGTTCCGGTGGCATCGATATGGCCGCTCACAATGTGGCCACCAAAGCGCCCTCCGGCTGCCATCGCTCGCTCCAGATCCACCCGGTCGCCAGGGCGAAGTGCGCCGAGGTTGGTCCGCCGAAGCGTTTCGGGCATCACGTCGGCCGTGAAGCCATCGGCGGAAAGCCGGGTGACGGTCAGACAGACGCCGTTTACCGCGATGCTGTCGCCAAGCTTTGTGCCTTCCAGTACGGTGCGGGCCTTGAGTTCGATCTGACCGGTGATACTGCCAAAGGTCACCGCTTTGACGGTTCCGACTTCTTCTACAATTCCGGTGAACACTGCATAGCCTCCTTTACGTCAAACTCCAGTAACACGTCGTTGCCAAAGACCGAGACCTTCCGGTTGCTCAGCTGGGCACCTTCTGCCGGCAGGGCGACACCGCTGCCCTCAACCGGGCTTTTGGCGTCTTTCCCACCGAAGATCTTCGGTGCGATATAGGCATATACGTGGTTGACCATGCCGGTACGGAAGGCTGCTTCGTGAACCGTTCCGCCGCCTTCGATGAATACCGAGTCGATACCCTCACTGCCCAGCTGCAGAAGCAGGGCCTTCAGGTCCACCTCGCCGTTACTGCCGGGGAGGCAGAGTACCCGCACACCCAGGGCTTCCAGCGCGGTTCGCCGTTCGGGTACATCTTCTGCACAGACTACGATTACCGGAATCTCCCGTGCACTGCGGCAGAGCTGACTGTTTGCCGGGGTGCGCAGATGGCTGTCCACAATGACCCGCAGGGGCTGGTGTGCGCCTTCTATGCGGGCGTTCAGCATGGGGTCATCCGCCAGGACTGTACCGATTCCGGCGAGAATGGCGGAATAGCGGGCACGCAGACGGTGAACATGGCGGCGGGCTTCCTCACCCGTGATCCACTGGGAAGCACCCGTTCGCGTGGCAATTTTTCCGTCCAGTGTCATGGCGTATTTGGCGGCAACATAGGGCCGCCCGGTCGTAATATAGTGGAAGAACACCGGGTTCAGCGCGTCGCATTCTTCCCGCAGAAAATCTTCTTCCACAACGACACCCTTCTCCCGCAGCAGAGCGGCACCCTTGCCGGATACTTTGGGGTTCGGGTCCCGGGAGCCGATGACTACCCGTGCCAGCTTCTTTTCCAGAATGATCTCTGTGCAGGGCGGCGTGCGGCCGTAATGGCAGCAGGGCTCCAACGTAACGTAGATGGTTGCTCCGGCGGGGTCCTCTGTGCAGGCGGCCAGTGCGTTGCGCTCTGCGTGCAGCTGACCACAGCGTAGATGGGCACCTTCGCCGATAATGCGGCCGTCCTTGACCACTACCGCACCAACCATCGGGTTGGGCGAGGTCCAGCCGGCGCCGCGTTCGGCCAGCTGAATGGCCCGTCGCATATAATCCTGATCGGTCATATTTTCCTTTCCCGGGGAACAAAAAAGCGCCCCGCTGAAAAAGCGGGGCACAAAAAAAGTGGAAGCACAGCGTGACAAAGCAAAAAAATAACCCGGAAACAAATCCGGGCGAAAACTGCAAGGCCATAAAAAATGCTGCGGTTTCTTCTCTCATCCAGACTGTAACTGTCGGCCCCGGAATTACACCGGGTCATGCGGACCGATAGACGATCGCTCGCGGGCTATACCGCCGGTGGGGAATTGCACCCCGCCCCGAAGAACTATTTAAGTTGTCCATACTATACACTTGTGACAAACAAATGTAAACTGTCAAAATGCTAAAAAATTGGCTTGGATTTTTGGTGGTTTTTTCGTTGCAGTCCGTCGGAAGGACGCTTATACTGTGCGGGACGAAAAGAAAAAGAGCCATACGGGAGAGAAAAGGATGCAAGAGCTGGCTGAAAATATCTATACCATTCTGATTCCGCTGCCGGGGAACCCCCTGCGGTCGCTGAACTGCTATGTGATCCGTGGCGAGCGGAACCTGCTGATCGATACGGGCTTCAACCAGCCCGAATGCACAGAGGCACTGCTGAACGGGATGAACGAACTGGGGCTGACCCCGGAGAATACGGATATCTTCCTGACGCATCTGCATTCGGACCACACCGGAAACGCGGGTCTTCTCTACCAGAGCGGATATCGTATCCTGATCGGCCGGACGGACGGCAATGCCATGAAGAGCCTGTACCGGCTCGTCAACCGGGAACGGATGCTGCAGGAGGGGATGCCTCCCAACGTGCTGGAAAAGGTGTTCGCGGGCAATCCGGGCGCAAAATATGCCCCCGGATACTTTGAACCGCAGCTGGTTGACGGGGGTGACATTCTGGAGTATGGCGGCTTTCGCCTGGAGTGCCTGGAAATGCCCGGCCATACCCCCGGCCACATCTGCCTGTACGACCGGGAAAAGAAGCTGATCTTTCTGGGGGACCATGTCCTCTTTGACATTACCCCCAACATTACGGTGTGGCATTTTGTGCAGGATTCTCTGGGCGATTACCTGAACAGCCTGCGGACGATCCGTGAGCTGCCCATCGAAAAGGCCTTTCCGGCCCACCGCAGCCTGGGGACCGTCACCGTGCGTGAGCGTGTGGATGCGCTCCTCCGCCATCATCAGGTGCGCCTGGACGAGTGCGAGAGTGTCGTGCGCACGCACGCCAACAGCAGTGCGTATGAAATTGCTGGCCGGATGACCTGGAAGATCCGCTGCACGAGCTGGGAGGAGTTTCCCGCCGGCCAGAAGTATTTTGCCGTAGGGGAAACGCTGGCCCATCTGGATCATCTGGTTCAGGGTGGCCGTATCCTGCGCAGCACGGAACCGGACGGCACTGTGCTGTACCGCGCGGCGGACTGACACCTCTGCGGCGTAAGCCGTTGCCCATCCCGCACGGAGGGCGCAGCGGCGAAAAATGCAGGAATAAGAACAAAAAAAGCAGGAGACGCTAGCAAAACGGTGTCTCCTGCTGTATTATCCGGGAAATTTTACGCCTTCGAGGGAGAAAACGGCCCCTTGCTCAGTCCCGTGCAGGGGGATACTCGTTGCAGAGCAGCCGGTAGGGCGGCTCGTCCTCCTCAATGGCCGGGAAACGGCCGACCGGCGGGTTAAAGCGGTTGTCGGTGTTGTCGTCGTTGCACTGGCTTACCTCGCCCAGCAGAACAGGTCCGGTTCCGGGCTCCACGGTAAAGTCGTGGTACAGATACTGCTGAATGTGGATGCTTTCTCCCGGGGTGAGGCGGATCTGCGTGCCTGCAGGAACGGTATAGGTCCGCCCGTCGGTGTGTACGGTCACGTCGGAGCTGTAGTCGATGGCCTCATCCGGCAGGGAGTTATACACGCGGATAAGTACATTACCGCCGCCGCGGTTGATAATATCCTCGGTTTTGTACCAGTGGAAATGGTTGGGGGAGTACTGGCTCTCCTTCAGGTACAGGAGCTTTTCCGCATAGACCTTCGGGTATTTGTCTGCCATGGAGCGGTTGCCGTTGCGGATCGTAATCAGCGAAAAGCCGACCCGGTCAAAGTCGCCCAGGCCGTAGTCGGTAATGTCCCAGCCAAGCATGCAGTCACGGACCTCGTCGTATTCGTGGCCAATTTCCTGCCACTGCTCGGGGGTGAAATGGCAGAAGGGCGGCAGGTAGCAGCGGTACTCCGCGCACATTGCCTCGAGCTCCTTCAGGGCTTTGTTAATCTCACTGCGTTTCATGGATTTCTCCTTCCCAAAACGATTGCCTATCGGTCACGGATGAGCAGCACTCTGCCGTTTTTTACGGAAATGCGGGCTGTTTTCCCGGGTATAGGCTCATTACTGACAGCGTACTGGTAGTCACAGCTGAGGTCTGCGTCGGTCAGCTCATACAGGGCATCGCGGATGGTGAGCCCGCTGACCGGGCCGGCCAGATTGACCAGGGAAAAATACGGGAAGCGGTCATCAACAGTCTTCTCTTCCCGGCTGATGATCTCCATCTCCGAGTAATCGTCCACCAGCAGGGCGGTCCTGCCCAGCGTATCCAGCCACAGCAGGATCGAAACATTGGCCATGGTGTGGTCAAAACGGGCACCGGCAGCACCCAGCAGCAGATAATCCGTGTACCCGCGGCGCAGGCCCTCACGGACCGCGAAGACGGTGTCCGTGTCGTCCTTTTTGTGGGGCAGCACAATGGTTTCCACGGTCGTTTCCGGCTGCTCATGGGAATCAAAGTCGCCAATGATCAGCGACGCAGGCACCCCAAGCCCGTCCATATGGCGCAGGCCGCAGTCGCAGTACACGACAAAGTCATCCGGCCGCAGATAGCGGCGGACGCTGTCGTAATCCCCGATCGGCGCTCCGCCGACGACGACATAGCGGGCCATGCTCAGGCCTTTCTGCCGTACAGCTTTTCGATGGCTGCCTGAGCACACTGGGTAAAGTGTTTTACGCTCTTTTCGTTCTGGCTGATGTCGCTGGCGACAATGCCCAGCTCACGGTAGCAGGGGAAGTCCAGAGGCAGAACGCGCACGTTTTCTGTGCGCATGCCCTGCATGATCAGGTCGGTCAGGATGGTGACGCCAAGGCCATGGGCAACCATGGACACGATCACGGCGTCTTCCATGTTGGTGTTTTTGATATTGGCATTTACTTCGTGCCCGCTGTCCTGGAAGATCTTATAGACCAGTGTGTCAAAACCGGAGGTGGGCATGAGAAAATCGGTGTTGTCGAAGGCGGAGACGGGGAACACATCCCCTTCTACCGGGAAATCGGCCGGGATGACGGCAACATAATTGTCACGGCGCAGGGGCGTCCAAGTCAGGTGCTGGCACAGCATACGGTCATAGCTGATGAGGGCGCAGTCCAGGTCGCCTGTGCGCAGGGAGTTGTAGAGCCCCTGAATGCTGCTGAGGGTGATGCTTTCGTCGACATCCGGGTACTTGCTGCGGAACTCCGCCAGAATCTCGGGCAGCCACTCACGCACAATGGAGGAGTGGGAGCCGATGCGGATGCGGGTGTGGTTGCGGTTGTGCAGCCGTTCGGCATCATGCACGAGGGCGTCGGCTGCGGAAACAAGCGAGGTCATCTCCGGCAGAAGCAGCTGGCCTGCGGGGGACAGGCGGATACCGGTCTTGCTGCGGATGAGCAGGGATATGCCAAGCTCCTCTTCCAGCGCGTTCATCATGTGCGTCATGCCGGACTGCGTATAGCCAAGCTGCTCGGCTGCGGCCGTCAGGCTGCCGCATTCCACGGCGGCAAGAAGCGCCTTAACTTTTTTTGTTTCCATATCCCGGAACCTCCTTCAACCTGTGGGTGCGCATCGAACCATGTCATTTGCGCATACATAAACCATGAAAAATATTAATATTGTCATAATACATTAGAATTATAAGATTTGCAAGCTCTTTTTCATGCTCCACTGCACGGAACCGGCGATTTTCTTCCCCTGTGAGCCGCAAAAAACCGAAAATAGGAAGGTGTTGAGAAAAATGCGGGTTCATATTATAATGATACAGTAAAGAATCGCTGCCTGTCCACCGCGTTGGAACGTCAGTGCCTGCTGCCGGATGGCAGGGGGAGTGAGGTAAGGTCATGGAAACACTCATCGAGCTGTATGACGAGCGTGCAATTGAAAACATCATCGGCCCGGAAGTATTCTCCCCCGGACGGGTGGTATACCTCTGCCCTGTGGAGATCGCGCAGGACAAAAAAGCCCGGGAAACGCTGCAGCGCTTTCTGGAAAGCCGCGGACTGCACCTGAAAACGGAATTTGTCGGCGTCAGCCAGTATAAATCGGACCGTATTCTGGAACAGCTGCGGCAAATTGCCGCCCGCTATCCTGACTGTGCCATGGATGTCACCGGCGGGACAGACGCGGCCCTCGTCGCCGCAGGCATGTTCTGCAGCGAGTCCTCTGTTCCTACCTTTACCTGGTCACGGCGGCGCAACCGCTTTTACGAGATCGCCCATGCGCCCTTTGCCGATGACCTGCCCTGCGACCTGCACTACCGCGTGGAGGAGTTTTTTGCCATGGCAGGTGGCACCATGCGCAAGGGTCGCGTAGATAACCAAACGCTGGGGCAGTACCTGCCGGGCTTTGACCCCTTCTTCCGGCTTTATCTGCAATACCGTGCTTCCTGGACGGAGCAGATCACCTTCTTCCAGCGCATCTCGCGCGGGGAAAAGGGAGGGCCTGTGCCCCTGCAGGTCAATGGAAAACGGACGCAGAAGGGTGAACGGGGCGGCCTCGTGCATGCAGATCCTGCATTTTTACAGAAACTGGAAGAGCTGGGCTTCCTGAAGGCGCTCCGTTTCCCGAATGAAGAGAGCGTGTCCTTCACCTTCGCGGACGAGCAGCGCCGGGCCTGGCTGCGGGATGTTGGCAGCGTACTGGAGCTGTATATGTATAAGGCCTGTCTGGATGCCGGCATTTTCGACGATGTGGTCAGCTCCGCCATCGTGGACTGGGACGGGACCAACGGTCATGGCAGCGTTTCCAACGAAATTGACGTGGTAGCCTCCCGGGGAATCGTGCCTCTCTTTATCAGCTGCAAGACCTGCGAGGTCAAAACCGAGGCACTCAACGAGCTGTCCATCCTGAAGGAACGCTTCGGCGGCAAGGGGGCAAAGGCGGCCATTGTGACAACGGAGCCCTGCAACGCCGCAGCCCGTCACCGTGCGGCCCAGCTGGGCATCGCCGTGATGGACCTGGAGGAGCTTGAGGCCGGCCGTGCGGCAGAACGGCTCAGGGTCATTATGAAGGTACAGGAAAGCCTGTAAGAAAAAGACGCAGAAGAAAAAGACGCAATAATAAAGACGCAAGAATCAATAAGCAGCATACAAAGGCGCAATGACGCAATAATCAATAAGCGAGATAAGCATAACGCAGAATAAATAAGACACAAAACTCTGCAGCTGTGCCTGCAGAGTGCGTATATATGGGAGGCAACATGAAAGCAGAACGAAACTATCCCCGGTTTATCATCACCGAAAAGGGTGCCCGCTGGACGGCGTCCGGCCACCCCTGGCTCTATGAGGCTGAGGTGATTTCCGGGCCGGAGGATGCCGAAAACGGCAGCCTGGTGGACGCGGTCAGTGAAAAGGGCCGCTATCTGGGAACGGGCTTCCTCAGCCGCAGCAGCAAGATTCGTATCCGTCTGGTCTCCCGCAATGCCAACGACCGTTTTGATGAGGCATTCTGGCGCCGCCGCGTGCAATACGCCTGGGACTACCGCAAGACGGTCCTCAGTGAGGCGGACCGGAACGCCTGCCGCGTGATCTTTGGCGAGGCCGACAGCTTCCCCGGCCTGACGGTTGACAAATTTAACGACATTCTCGTCACGCAGACACTGTCTGTCGGCATGGAAAAGCTCAAGCCGCTTCTGTTTCCACTGCTTGTCGAGGTGCTGGAGGCCGACGGCCATCCCATCGCCGGCATTTATGAGCGGAACGATGTTGCCATCCGCGCCCTGGAGGGCCTGGAGCAGGGAACCGGCTGGTTCCCCCTGGCTGACCGCCCCG
This sequence comes from Candidatus Limivicinus sp., assembly GCA_045599525.1. Taxonomy (GTDB): domain Bacteria; phylum Bacillota; class Clostridia; order Oscillospirales; family Oscillospiraceae; genus Limivicinus. Next base: position 15,744 of record JAZRWD010000295.1, read on the forward strand.
CACCAACGAGCACAGAGACGGAGATCTGTGAGAACGGGGTATATTATCAGGTAGATGTAGAGAACGGCCAGAAGACCGGCTTCTTCCTGGACCAGAAATACAATCGCCTTGCCGTGGCAAGGCTGGCAAAGGGCCGCCGTGTCCTTGACTGCTTCACGCACACAGGCTCCTTTGCCCTGAATGCGGCGATGGGCGGCGCAGCCCATGTTACTGCAGTGGATGTATCTGCTACGGCCACAGAGATGGCTGCCCGCAACGCGGAGAGAAACGGCCTGGCTGACCGCATGGATTTTGTCACCGCGGATGTGTTTGACCTGCTCCCGCGCCTGAAGGAGGAGCATGCGGACTATGATTTCATCATTCTGGACCCGCCTGCCTTTACCAAGTCCCGCAAAACGGCGGACAGTGCCGAACGCGGCTATAAGGAGATCAACCTCCGCGCCCTGCAGCTGCTGCCCCGGGGTGGTTACTTTGCCACAGCCTCCTGCAGCCACTTTATGCCCTCCGAGCGCTTCGTCAAGATGCTGCAGTCTGCCGCACGGGATGCCGGCGTGGAGCTGCGCCAGATTGAGGCACGGCAGCAGGCCCCGGACCATCCCATCCTCTGGAATGTCCCGGAGACAGACTACCTGAAGTTCTACATCTTCCAGGTGGTGTAAGCGGCGCGCATAAAACGGACCTTGAAAACACCGTGCTTTTGTGTTAGCCTTAAACAAGCATTTTGAACGGCAAACATTGGAAAATGTTGTAAAAATACTGGTTTTCGGAGGAATCTCTCATGCAACTGCAACTGCAGGAATCCGGCGAAATGTATCTGGAGACCATTCTGGTCCTGTCCCGGAAAATGCCGCACGTGCGCTCAATTGATGTCTGCGCGGAAATGGGGTTTTCAAAGCCCAGCATCAGCCGTGCGATGAGCATTCTGCGCAACGCAGGCTATGTGATTATGGACGATAACGGTTTCCTGCACCTTACCGAAGCGGGCCTGGCCATCGCTGAGCGGACCTATGAACGGCACAATGTGCTTACGGAGTGCTTCATCCGCCTGGGCGTGGATAAGGCCGTGGCAGAGGATGACGCCTGCAAGATCGAGCATGTCATCAGCGAGACCACCTTTGAGGCAATCAAGAAACATATGGGTATTTCCTGACCCGCAAGATACCGAAAAATGAACACAAGGGCCGGATCGGAGCATGCTCCCCTCCGGCCTTCCGCATAATAGAACTGTTTGAATGAATACCTGGTGAACCATATGAAGCAAAGCCGAAAAACGTTTCTATCCCTGAGCCTGGCGCTGGGCATGCTGGTCTCTGCCTCCGCCTGCGGCAGCCTGAACAAAACAGAGCCGGCCCCTGTCCTGCCGGAACCCGTGCCCGAGCTGACCGTGACGGTCGAGCCGGTCAAGGGCTGGTACCTTACGGCATTTGCCCCCATCGATTATAACCGGGGCAATCGCTTCGATTTCCGCTGCGCTGCAGCGGGCAGCTACTATGTCTCCCGGGAAGAGATCCTGCGCACGATGGACGCCTCCGGCCGCGAGCGGGAGACCGTTCAGATGTGCCTCTACCGGGTGGATGCTGCGGGCAGGGCAAAAAAGCTCACAAAGTTCCAACCGCTGGACCTGCCCAGTGAACACGACGGCAGCTTTTCCATGGAGGCCTTTGGGGCAGACAGCAGCGGCAATCTGGCCGTTCTGGAGGAAGAATACCGCTTCTGGAGCGATGCGCCGGCCAATGTCCCCAAGTACAGCGAGCCGTGGTACGCCCAGTATAACGCGACGGAGCAGTATTACCTCCGCCGGCTGGGCACGGACGGGGGGGAGCTTTCCTGCGCCCAACTGGAAGACCCCACCGATTCCGGCTTCCCGTTGATGAAAAGCCTGCTGCTGACAGATGACGGCACGGCCCTGACCCTGTGCAGCGGCATTGGTGTCTGCGCCTACGATTTTGAGGGCAAGCTGCTCTACACCATCCCCCTGGACAAAGAGGCAGCAGAGCTGGTCCGCCTGGGTGCCGGCTATGCCGTGCTTTTCCGGGAGGAGGCAGGAAGCCGCCTCCAGCTGCTGAACATGGAGACCCGCAGCGCCGGCCAGACCTGCTATCTGCCCGCCGGGGCTTATGCCGTCTGCGCGGGCAACGGCAGCGAGGATTTCCTGTACACCGACCTGGCGGATGGCTGCCTCTACCGTGGCTCGTGGCTGGGCGAGCGGGAAAAGCTTTTCCGCTGGCTTGACTGCGGGGTGGACGGTTCCTTTGTGGAATATTGTGCCCTGCAGGAGGATACGGTGACCTGTGTGTCCACCCTCTGGCGCAGCGGCTTCCGTTCCTGCAATTCCGGCATTGCCACGGTACAGCGGCTGCCGGCAGAAGAAAGCGGCATTCTCCCGGCGACCCTTGCCTCTCTGCAGGCGGACCGGGGTGTTCTCAACTTTGTCGCCGAATTTAACCGCACCCTCTCCGGAAGCAGCATTATCCTTCGGGACTATTCCGTTTACGGGAACATGGCTCTCACCCGGCTCCGCAGTGATCTGATGGACAGCGCCAGCCCGGATATGGTCGAGCTGCCTGAGCTGGACCGGGATAGCCTTGTGCACAGCGGCCTGCTGGAGGAGCTCAGCCCCTGGCTTGCGCAGAGCGGGATCTCCCTTGCCCCCTGTATCGCCGATGCGGTGCGGAAGACCGGCGGCCTCTATGGCACCTGCACCGACTTTACCCTGCACCTGACCCTTGCGGCGCTGCCCCTGGACGAAGAGGAACCGCAGAAGGACGCCTGGACGGATCGGGCAGAGACAGAAACCGTGCAGGCAGAGCCCCTGACCCTGGAGCTGGACATCCGCAGCATGGAGGCGCTCTACCGCCTGGCGACCGTGCAGCAGAACCTGGCGGGCTATACCCTGCGTGCGGCAGCAGTCACCCTGATCCCCGCCGAGGAACGCTTTGCCATGTGTGCGGCCTCACGGGAAAAGGAGGCTGCCTGGCAGTTCCTGCAGCGGTATTTCACGGCGGACTACCAGAAGGAGCAGGTCTCTACCTTCCCCACGAACGCGGACCTGCTGGAGCAGCAGCTTCAGCACTATGCCGAACCGCGCTATGAGCTTTTGGATGATGGGGACGTTGCGCTGGACGCGGATGGGCAGCCCACCGAACGTCCCTTCATGACGCTTGTTTTGGAGAAGGATGTGGAGCTGGGGCTCTACGCCCTGACCGATGCCCAGCTTGCCTGGATACGGGAGATCTTCGCCATGGCGGAGCCGCAGGCTGTCGAAGAACAGCCGTCCGCAGCGGATGCAGGCGCTGAACCCGGCGAACAGGCGAACCCCGGCGGGGAAGCGATGACGTCTGCGGAGGCAGAGGTCCCCGCACTGACGCCGGAGGAGGAAGCCTGTCTGCGGCAGATCGCCTCCCTCTCCGAGGCTATCGACAGCCTCCTTTCTGCCGAGTCTCACTGATTCCGGTTTTTCGCCCCCGACCCGTCTGGCGGGCGGACCAAAATCCGGAGCGGGATGGCAGAACAGAAACACATCGAATACCAAAAAAAGAACGGACTCCTGCATTTTTCGTGCGGGAAACCGTTCTTATTTTTTCTCGTTCTTTTTGGGAGCGGGACTGCCTCTCAGCTCTGCAGGGTCAGCTTCAGCTGTACAGGGTTGTGGTCGGAATTGGTGAAGCCCAGGTCCAGCGTCTCTATGCTGTCTACCGTCACGTTCGGTGACACGATATAGCCGTCAATCGCATAATGCTGTGTGCCTGCGGCAGCGGGGTCATACGGCTGGTTCAGCAGGCGGCAACTGGGGACATCGGAGGAGTAGGCAAAGGTCCAGTCTTCGGGGAACAGGTGCGTATCCAGTGTGCCGGGCAGCCAGAGCTCCGGCGACTCGATGGGCCAGAGGTCCGTCGTGCCGGGGAAGACCTGGTTAAAGTCGCCACCCGCGATCACATAATTGCCCTTTTCGTATTCATTCAGCAGGAACTCGTGCAGCACCTTGGTCTGGGCGATCTTGCCCTCGCCGTTGTCATAGGCTTCCAGGTGGAGGTTGACCACGACCAGGTTTTTGTCGCTGCCCTCCAGCGGAATGGTGCTGACCAACAGGCAGCGCTTCAGGTTGGCTGTGCGTATCGGCCAGGAGAAGGGGCAGGGCAGGGCGATGCGTTCGGAATGCGCAATGTCGGCTGCGGAGCAGGTCAGCAGGCCGCTGTCGACTTTGCCGATCATCGGTACCGGGTAAGGGACAAAGGCCTTGAAATTGGTGGCGAAGCTGAAACTGCCTGTCGCCAGAGCATCGGCTTCGTTGATGCCGTAGCTGCGGCGGCTGTTCCGGTCGACCTCCTGCAGCAGGATCAGGTCCGCATCGGCTGCGGCAACCGTCTCCTGAATGCCGTCCAGGTAGCGCTGCACCGTGGCTTTATCCGCTGCAGCAACGTTTTTGCCGCCATCCATGAAAAAGTCACTTTCTGCACCCAGGCCGGCGTAACCGATGTTCCAGCTCAGCATGGTCAGGCTGTCACCCGCGGATAGGGTGCGGGTTCCGCTGCCCGTGACGGCGACGCTTTCCCGCGCGTCGGGTTTATATTCCGTAACCGTCAGCCAGCCTAAAAACAGACAAACTGCGGCTAAAACCGCGGAAAGCAAAATTAAAAGGAATTTCAACGTTTTTTTCATGCAAAACACCCCTTTTCTCTGGCGTCAGCATAGCACATTTTGTCAAAACGTTCAATTGCCAAAAACGAAGACTTATATTATAATGACGCCACTTTACAAAAGTACGAACATCTGTTCGCTACACACGGACACAAGCCGGTGGACAATCACAAAACCGCACCAATACAAAAACGGGAGGAAGACCATGTCTCTGGACTTTAGAAATCTTGCTATGCAGGATGAAGAAATTTACGCCTCGATGATGCGCGAGCTGCACCGTCAGCGTGACCACATCGAACTGATCGCATCCGAAAACTTTGTCAGCCCGGCTGTCATGGAAGCCATGGGCAGCCATCTGACCAACAAGTACGCCGAGGGTTATCCCGGAGCACGTTACTACGGCGGCTGCGAATATGTCGACGAGGTCGAGCGCATTGCCATCGACCGCGCCAAGCGCCTCTTTGGTGCCGAGCATGCGAACGTCCAGTCCCACGCCGGCTCCCAGGCTAACGTGGCTGTCTACCTGGCACTGCTTAAGCCGGGCGACACCATCCTCGGCATGGACCTCAGCGCCGGCGGTCACCTGACCCACGGCTCCAAGGCCTCCATTTCCGGCAAGTATTTCAATGCTGTCCACTACGGTGTCAATCCGGAGACCGAGCTTATCGACTACGACGAGTTGCAGAAGACTGCCCAGGAATGCAAGCCCAAGATCATTATTGCCGGCGCCAGTGCATATCCCCGCATTATCGACTTCAAGCGCATGCGTGAGATCGCCGATGAAGTCGGCGCCTACCTGATGGTCGATATCGCCCATATCAGTGGCCTCGTTGCTACCGGCCTGCATCCGAGCCCCGTGCCCTATGCTCACGTGGTTACTACTACTACCCACAAGACCATGCGTGGTCCCCGCGGCGCTATCATTCTCAGCACGGCTGAGCTGGGCAAGAAGATCGACAGCGCAGTCTTCCCCGGCACCCAGGGTGGCCCGCTGATGCATGTCATTGCGGCCAAGGCAGTTGCTCTGAAGGAAGCCCTCTCTCCCGAGTTCAAGACCTATCAGCAGCAGATCCTGAAGAACTCTGCCGCTCTGGCCCGTGTCCTCTCCGAGAACGGCATCCGCCTGGTCACCGGCGGCACCGACAACCACCTCATGCTGGCCGATGTCATGAGCAAGGGCCGCACCGGCATGGAAGTTCAGGACCTGCTGGACCGTGCCCACATCACGGCCAACAAGAACGCCATCCCCTTTGACAAGCAGCCGGTCAAGCTGACCTCCGGCATGCGCTTCGGCTCTCCCGCAGGTACCTCCCGAGGCATGAAGGAAGAAGACTTTGTCCTCGTGGGCAACATCATTGCCGACATCATTGAGCGCGGCGAGGAAGCCATCACCGAGTCCAAGGAAAAGGTCCTCGAGCTCTGCATCAAGTACCCCCTGTATCCGGGTCTGTTCTGATCGCACCGAACACACCGGAAGGGGCTGTACCTGCCCTGAACGGAAAAAACCATAACAAAAACCGGGAACGCAGTTCGTGCTGCATTCCCGGTATTTGTATGACGGGCATGTCCCGAAGCTTGGGTGGAAGTCCCAAGGGGCGTAGTTGCCGACGAACCCGATAGCGACTCCCAAGGTTCAAATCGCGAGGTTTGGGCGAGAAGAAGGGATAGCGAAATCGTGGCCTGACGAACAGAAACTCAATACAAAGGCGCATCAGGCGGATAAGTTGGCAAATGACAGCAAAGTCCAAAAGGCAATCGTAACCCTGATGTGTAAATTGAGCAGG
>JAZRWD010000296.1:0-3046 GCA_045599525.1 Candidatus Limivicinus sp.
GTCAGGCAGCGTGAACCCGGTGACACCGGTACAGCCCTGGAAAGCACGACCGCCAAGCGTGGTCACGCCGGCAGGGACCTCCACTTCCGTCAGGCCGGTGCAGCCGGCAAAGGCAAAATCCCCGATGACAGCAAGGTTTTCGGTTTCGGCAAAGCCGATGGCAGTCAGGCCGGTGCAGCCCTCAAACGCATGCTCGCCAATCTCTGTCAAAGTCTCAGGGAAGGTGACGGTGGTGAGGCTGGTGCAATTCAGGAAGGCGCAGTCCGGAATGCGCACAGTGCCTTCCGGAATAGTAACGGTCTTCAGGGCGGTGCAGCCCTCCACGATTGCTCCGTGATTGGGACTATAGGGAGTCTCGGCCCAGGCGCGGGGATAATCCAACTGCACAAGAGCCGTATCCTGATAGAAGGCCCGATAGCCGATGGACAGGACCGCATTGCCGGGCGTAGCGTGGACGAGAGCAGTGCAACCACTGAAGGCATAGGTGCCGATGCTCAGCAGGGAGTCCGGCGCGTTGAACGAGCCAAGAGAGACGCAGCCCTGAAATGCAGCTTTCCCAATGGACTCGATACGGTTATTCAGCGCGACATATTCCAGGGAAGTGCAGCCGTCAAACGCATTTTCACCGACACGCAACAGGTCCTGCGGGAAAATGATGCCCTTTAGGGTGAGATTGCCGGCAAAGGCCCGGTCTCCAATCTGCTGGACCTTATAGCCCTGGATCTCTGCCGGCACAACGACATACGCGGCGTTGCCGGTATAGCTGTCGATGGAGGCATAGGTGCCGTTAAGAACAGACCAGCGGAACGCAGAGACAGAGGTCTCGGTGGTGCTCTGCGCGTGCAGGGCAGAGGCGATCACCGTATCCGCAGAGACAGCGGCATCCGCCATGGTGTAGACATGGTAGTTATCCGCATCCGCAAAGCTATAGTACGCGCTGTAATAGCGGACCTCGTAGCGGTTGCCCTGGATGACATGGTCATTCTGCCAGACACCGTTGCTGTCCGTTTCAACGAGGTCCATCTGAACGCCGTAGGTCAGGTCAAACAGAGTGACGCTCACACCGGCAATGCCCCTGCCAGACGTATCCACGACGGATCCGGACAGGACGCCGTACAAGACGGAGTCACCCGCCGCACGTGCAGTGCCGGTTGGCGCAGCTTCGCCCCAGGCGGCAGCAGGCATAGCGAACAGCAGCATGGCCAGGAGTAGGAGCCCGACCGCTTTTGTATGCCATGATTTCATTTGTGTTCCCTCCAGTTATCCGGTAATCAGGCAGTGCAGCCGCACGATAGCCATGCGTCTGCCGGGAACAGCGCCCCGGCAGGGAGCAAACCTGCCCAATTTACACGATTTCATACCAAAAAAGATACCATTTCTCACTGCACTTTGCAACGGAAAAACGGCGAAACGGAGCCGGAGAACGAAAAACCGAATCGCACAAAAGTCCCCTGTCGGGCAGGCCTTCGTCATCATCCGACCAAACCCGGACAAGGGACTTTTCTATTCTATTCTCGACACCTTCCGGCGCGTTTGCCTGCCGCGGGCGACAGGGATTCTCAGGCTTCCCTTAGCTCCTGCAGAAAAGCCTCACAGATGCTCTTCAGCTGTCCACCGAAGGCATCCAGCCGCTCGGCGTCCGGGTGGTCCCGCCGATAGCAGAAGCGGATGGGCAGAGTCATCTCGGGTTCCAGATGCAGCACAGTGCATTTGCTGCGGTCCATGTATGGCTCGTAGGTCTCCGACAGCAGAGTCACGCCCTCACCGGCGTAGACATAATCCAGCAGGGTGAACAGGCTGCAGTTCGGCAGCCGGAACTGCTTTTCGGGCGGCACCGGGACATTGTCCTCAAAGAAGCGGCTGCGGACCATTGCGCGATTCTCGTCTGCGCCGTAAGGCAGAAAGATCGTATCACTGCGGATGTCTGCCAGGGTGCCGGTCGTCTTTCCCTGCAGGGCATGCCCCTTCGGCACTACCAGACGGATCTCCGGCGCCACCAGACGAAGGTTCCGGAACTTTTCATAGTCTACCGAAGTGACCATCACCGCAGCGTCCAGCTCTTCTTCAACGAGGGCATCTGCCATTGTGTCACTATTCCCTTCCTCGATTTGGAAATGCACTTCGGTGAAAATCTCTTCCGCCTGCTTCAGCGCAGCAATGCTGATCAGGCCACCGTTGCTGCCCAGTATCCCGCGTCCAAAGCCGATACGCCAGGTCTTCTGTGGCGGAGCTATCTCCCCGGCAACCAGGCTGGGAATCGCCTCTACCTCCTCCAGGATGTGTTCAACCTGTGTAAGCAGACGGCTGCCGGCATCTGTCAGTTCCATGCGACGGGTGTTACGGCGGATCAGGTCCGTCCCCAACTCGGCTTCCAGCTGGCTCAGGGAGCGGGACAGGGCCTGCTGGGTCACAAACAGCTCCTCCGCAGCACGGGACAGACTCCCGCATCGGCATATTTTCTGAAAATAGCTCAGTTGCTTCAGTTCCATCGTTTCTATCCTTTCCGGACTTGGTGCCGCACAGCAGCAGCTTTTTCCCGATTTTTTCCTTTTTTCTAGTTTCGCATAAACCCGAGGGTTTGTCAATTCACAACCGGGAATTGTAATTGGCCGGTAATTGTTCACCGGAACTTCATCCTTTCCGCCCACCGATGCAGTAGGATAAGTAAAACAGTCAGACGAGGAGGAACAGAATATGAAAGAAGAGCTGGAAAAGGTCACCGGGCAGGTGGTCGGTGCCGGTAAGGAATTGTTAAAGGAGCACGTCGTCAGCCCAGGTAAGGAGCTGCTCAAAGACCACGTTGTCAGCCCAGGTAAGGAGCTGATTAAGGAGCATGTCGTCAGTCCCGGTAAGGAACTGCTCAAGGAGCATGGCTTCAGTTCCGGTAAGGAACTGCTCAAGGAGCATGGCTTCAGTTCCGGCAAGGAGCTGATTCGGGAATCGGCCGAAAAGCTACGCGAGGAAGCAGCTCACCGGTTGGAGAGCATGGAGGAGCACACCGCGCAGAAGAACATCTGGTCCGGCTATCATAGCCTGCACTGCAGCT
>JAZRWD010000297.1:0-4111 GCA_045599525.1 Candidatus Limivicinus sp.
TTAGCACCGCTATTTTCTTTTGTCAACCGCTTTTTTCTGTTTTTTTCGTAACGTTTTCCGGAATACTGCTTTGCAGCGGATAGCTCCCCCTGCCCTGCGGCAGAGGGAGCCCGGCATATCTTGTATTGCTTTGGCTTATCCTGTCGTCCGTTACGCTATATGCAGGATGCAATCCGGTTCCGACGCATTGTTTCTCAAAGCAGCTTACTCTGCACTATCCTCCTGCGCCTTGATCTTGGCCAGTTCCTCTTCCTCCAGCACACGGTAGGCGACCTTACCCACCAGCGTCTTCGGCAGATCCTCGCGGAATTCAATATCATAAGGCATGGCGTATTTGGCGATATTCTTCCGGCAGTAGGCTAGCAGCTCCTGCTTTGTGTTTTCGTCTGCGGAAACCCCGGCCGCTGCCTTGACGAAAGCCTTGACCTTCTGCATCCGGTAGGGATCGGGTACACCAATCACGCAGCTCATCTGTACCAACTCGCTGGCATCCAGAATATTCTCGATCTGACCGGGATACACGTTATAGCCGGAGGAAATGATCATGCGCTTGGCACGGCCGCGGAAATATACAAAGCCTTCCTCGTCCATCATGCCGAGGTCTCCGGTATAGACCCAGGTCAGGCCGTCCGCATGGGTGCGCAGCGTCATGGCAGTCTCATCGGGGTGGTTCATGTATTCTTTCATTCTTGTGGGACCGGAGAGCAGAATTTCTCCTTCTTCACCATAGGGCAGTTCAATATCCGTTCCGGGCTGAACGATCTTAATATAGGTATCCGGGAACGGCAGACCGATGCTGCCCTCCTTAAACATATGCGGCGGGGTCAGGCAGCAGGCCGTAACGGTCTCGGTAGTGCCATAGCCCTCACGGACCTGGATGGAGGCCTTATGGTCATAGAGGTACTTGTCGAACTTTTTCTTCAGTTCGACAGACAGGGAGTCTCCGCCGGAGAACACGCCCTTCAGGCTGCTGAAGTCTGCCTTTTCCATGCCTTCCAGGCGAAGTAGGGCCTCATACAATGTCGGCACGCCGGCAATAAAGTTGCATTTGTATTTCGTGATCTGCTTTGCATAGCTTTTCGGGGTAAAGCGGGGAATCAGAATGCAGTGACCGCCTACGGCCAGCATCGTGTGGATGCATACACCCAGGCCGAAGCCGTGGAACATCGGCATCGCTGCCAGCATCTTATCACCGGGACGGAACATGGGGTTGGTCGCAATGACCTGCTCACTCAGCGCATTGAAATTGAAGTTGGTCAGCACTATACCCTTGGTCGTGCCGGTGGTGCCGCCCGAATAGAGGATGACCGCCGGGTCCTCCGACTTTCGTTCAACCTTAAACCGGTTATAGAAGCAGGAACGGCTCAGGCGCAGGAAATCATTCCAGCGGATGACCGGGGCATCCGCCGGGATCTTTTTGATCTTACGGCCTTCGGTCAGCATATAGCCGGCGCGGATCGGTTTAGACAGCGCATCCTTAACGCTGGCAATAATAATGTTGACGATGCTGGTGTTCTGGCGGACGTGCTCAAACTTATCGTAGAACTGGTCCAGCGTAATGGCGGTAACGCTTTTGGATTCGTTGAGATAAAACTCAATTTCCTTTTCGGCGGACAGGGGGTGGATCATATTGGCAATCGCACCGACTGCATTCACCGCATAGAACATATACACCGCCTGAGGGCAGTTCGGCAGAGCAATGGTAACGCAGTCATTTTCGCGGATGCCAATCGTACGGAGCGCTCTCGCGCACTTCTCGATCTCCGCCACCATCTGCTTATAGCTGGTCGATTTGCCCATAAAGGTAAAGGCCGTGTAGTTCGGGTAGCGGTCGGCGATTGAGCAGACCTTTTCGAACATCGTGCCTTCAAAGTAATCCAGATGCATGGGAATCTCGCCCAGGTGAGCTGCCCAGGGCGTTTTGACCTGTACTTCAGCCATGAAATTATTCTCCTTTATTCTCTCATACAATCGGTAAAGCCCTTCGTCCTGCGGGCGGGGGCTTTTGCCGCAGATTAAGCTTTTTTGGGGGGATGCGGGCATATTTGCTCAGCGCACATTATAACGCCGGGTCTGCCGGATTACCAGTGCCGGTTTATTTCCCGTTGGTCATTCCGACGCTTTTGTCTGGCCTTGCCCGCAGCCTGCCGATCAGGCTGAACACCGCAAACAGCAGCAGGTCGGCCACAACGATGCTGGCCCCGGTCGGTGTTTCCAGGAAGAAGGAGGCCGTGACGCCCAGCAGGAAGCAGACCACCGACACCGACGCCGCACAGATGACCACCGAACGGAAGCAGCGGCAGACCCTCATCGCCGTGAGGGCCGGGAAGATGATCAGGCTGGAGATCAGCAGGGCGCCCATCATCCGCATACCCAATACGACGGTCACTGCCGTTAAGACGGCCACCAGGGTATTGTACAGTTCGATCTTCACCCCGGTCGCGCGGCTGAATTCCTCGTCAAAGGTGACGGCAAAAATGCGGGTGTACAGCAGCACATACAAAACCAGCACAACGGCGGACAGGCCGACGCTCAGCGCCGTGTCCGCCCGGCTCAGGGAAAGGACACTGCCGAACATATAAGACGAGACCTCCGTATTCATTCCCGAGGTGACGGAGACTGTAATCACACCAATGGCCAGGGACGAGCTGGAGATCAGCGCAATTGCCGAATCTCCCTTAATTTTACTGCTCTGGCGCAGGCGCAGCAGCAGCACAGCCGCCGCTGACACCACAGGGACCGAAACAGCCAGCGGGGCGAGGTTGAAGGCCGAGGCTACTGCCAGTGCGCCAAAGCCCACATGGGAAAGGCCGTCGCCGATCATCGAATAGCGCTTAAGCACCAGGGTCACCCCCAGCAGTGAGGCGCAGAGGGACACCAACACGCCCACAAGCAGCGCACGCTGCATAAAATGATAGGACAGCATCTGCATCAGCTGGCTCATACTCTTCCCCCTCCCACAAAGCGTCTTGCCATGCCGCTCTCACGGTACTCGGCTGTCGTTCCGTAGAACATAGAGGAATGCTCCAGGTGCAGGATATGGGTGGAATAGCGCACCGCCTCATGGATGTCGTGGGACACCATGATGACCGAAATATTGTCGCACAGATTGATGAGCTTAATGAGGTTGTACATCTCCCCCGCCGCGACCGGGTCCAGCCCGGTGACGGGTTCATCGAGCAGCAACAGCTTGCCGGTCGCGCACAGCGCACGTGCCAGCAGCACACGTTGCTGCTGACCGCCGGACAGAGCCGCAAAGCTGCGGTCCGCAAAGCCCTCGATGCCCAGCCGCTCCATGTTCAGCTGTGCCCGCTCCTTCTCCGCCTTCCCGTAAAACATACGGTGGCCCATACTGTTCAGGCAGCCGGAAAGGACCACCTCCCCCACCGAGGCGGGAAAGTCCTTCTGTGCGGCACTCTGCTGCGGCAGATACCCGATCATGTTCTGTTTCAGGCCGTCTCCGTAGGTGATTTTTCCGGCGGAGGGTGTCTTCAGCCCCAGGATGCCCTTCATCAGGGTCGATTTTCCTGAGCCGTTCTCCCCCAGGATACAGAGATATTGTCCTGCCTCCACACGGAAGCTCACGTCCTTCAGGACGGTATTTCCTTCATAGGCAAAGGATGCGTGCTCACAGGATAGAATTGCCATCAGCCCAGTGCCTCCCTTACCGATTCCACATTCTTTTGCATCAGTTCCAAATAGGTCACTCCGTTGCTCAGATCCTCTACACTCACATTATGGCAGGAGTGGAACAGCCGCTTTCCGCAGCCGGTGTCCTCGCAGATGACGTCCGCCATTTTCTGATTGGAAAACTCAATATACAGCACGGCGGGGACCTTTTCCTCCCGCACGCGGTCAATAAGAAACGCGACAGTTTTTGCCGAAGGCTCCGCATCGTCTGCGCAGCCGGAAAAGGCCGCATAGTAGTCCAGCCCGTATTCCTCGGTGAAATACCGTACCGGGAAACGGTCGGCAAAGATCAGCGTATGGCTGCGTGCAACCGCAACGACCTCCCGGAACTGCCGGTCCAGGTTCTCCAGCTCCAGCCGGTAGGCCGCCTGAGAAGCCCGGTAATCCGCCGCGTTTTCCGGGTCCATGGTGCACAGAGCCT
>JAZRWD010000298.1:0-2280 GCA_045599525.1 Candidatus Limivicinus sp.
CGGTTCGCTTAACTGCCATTATATCGTACCTCCCCGAAGCTTTTTGATCTCAACACTTTCGATGAAGGCCTGGACACGGGTCCGCATCTGGCCGGACGAAGAAATGCTGTAGGGTCGGTCCACCGACAGGACCGGGTAACCGTGCTCCTGCCGCAGGATATGAGAACCGAGCATGCGCTCGTAGGCCCAGGGGTCACAGAACTTGATCTGCTGGTAAATGATCCCGTCGGCCTGATATTCCTCTGCCAGCTTGGCCACATAATCGCGGCGGCCGATCATCTTGGGCATGTCCATATAGCGGGGGCACTGGGCGCGGTACATATACTGACGGCAGATCTGTTCGAGCGCATCCTCCTCGTCGTTGAGGACGATGGGATCACGGCCAGGCAGTGATCCGTAGCAGTAGCGGTCGGCGCAGACATAGGCGCCGGTATCCTCGATGAGCCTGATAAAGTCCACATCGTCGACCTCCGAGCCGACCACCAGAAGGCGGGCACGGTAGGCGCCGGCAGGCTCGGGCTCACGGGTCTTCAGTTCTTCCAGCGTCTCCTCCAGGATGGGAATGAGCTTGTCCTTTGGGGCGGCATAGGTAGCCAGCGTGAGGACCGCAAACTCATAGCCGGTGATGCGGGGACGTTCCTCCTTGCGGAAGTCACCGATGGCACGGATAAGCTCACAGACGCGGTTATGCTCGGCCACGGCCCGGCGGATGGCCGCATCGGAGACGGGAATACCATACTTCTCGTGCAGAGGCTTGAGAATGTGGTTCCTGCACTGGAGAATATAGAGGTTAAGGCCGTTGTCGTCGGCCTTCATGGGAATCTCCATGTATTGATAGAAGAAATTAGGCTTGTCTGCGCCCATGGTCTTCAGCAGCTCCATGTTCTCTACGCAACGGTTCATCATGGAGCAACCGTCCGGGGCGATGAGGCAATCAGTAAAGCTGTAGCCGCCCTCAATTGCCCGCTCCAGCAGGGCACGGCTGTATTCGCAGAGGAAGCTGGTCATATAATATGTGGCCATTTCCATGGAGCCGGTGCGGGGCGCCCGCAGACGGACTGAAAAGGCGCCCGGCAGATTCAGCAGAGGCTCGGGGGTGTTTTCGCACACCTGGGCCACGCAGATCCGTCCTTCGGCCTGTGCCTGCTCGATCAGTTCGTTCTTCGCTTCCTGCAGGAGATTTTCCAGATAGATCAGATGCTTCAGGTCTTTCATGCTGTCTTGTCTCCTTTGTCATCCGGTAACGGATGGCGTAAATAATTTCCAGTTGTTATGTGTAGAAAAAGCTGCCTGCGCATGACTGCGATTTAACAAGGCAGCTTCGAAAAAAACAGACGCGACCGCCGGTTCAGCAGGCCTCGATCTGTTTGATATTCATTTCGTTGCCCTGCAGCAACCAGGTCTCCCTTCCCCCGCATTCCGGACACGTCTTTCCGAATTTGACGGTGGGGTACTTGATTTTGCAGGTGTTGCACCAGGTGATTGCAGGGATGGTCTCGTTGATCAGCTGAGCGCCCTCGATAATAGGGGTCTTTTTTGCGTACCAGTTCCAACAGTCTACCAGCAGGTCCGGCACCACGCCGGAAACCTCGCCAAACTGCAGGGTAACGGAACTGATTTTGCTCAGATTATTGTCCTTCGCGATTTCCTCGACCTGTTTGATCACGTAGGTGACGATATTGAGTTCGTGCATACGGGTGTTCCTTTTCTGAAAAAGCCCCGGGGCAGGCCCGTGAAAAACACGGGCCTGCCGGAGAGGCGGTCTGTTTTTTACTTTTTGCCGTTCAGAACAATCTTGACACCGCGCTTGAGTGCATAGGCGCCGATGCTCTTGAACTTATCCTCGGCCGTGACCATGTTGCTGTTCTCCGGACGGGTGCGCTTGAGGTGGATGGCATCAAACTCACACTTGGTGGTGCAAATGCCGCAGCCGATGCACTTGTTCGGGTCGATGACACTTCTGCCGCAGCTCAGGCAACGGGAAGCCTCGGACTTGATCTGCTCTTCTGTAAAGGTGCAGCGGTCGTCCTGCATGGTACGGACCTTAGTCGGGTCGATGGCATGCTCGGCACGGGCCGGCTTGCGGACCTTCTCAGTGGGCAGGACAATGTTGGTCTTGTCCAGTTCCTTGAAAATGGGGGTATTGCGGTGGATGGGCAGGGACTGGCCACCGTTCACGAAGCGGTGGATGGAAACTGCACCCTCACGGCCAGTAGCAATGGCGTCGATGGTGTACATCGGGCCGGTAGCGCAGGCACCCCCGACGAAGGTATCCTTCTC
>JAZRWD010000299.1:0-8453 GCA_045599525.1 Candidatus Limivicinus sp.
CGACGCCGGACCGGGGGAAAATATTACGGTCAGCGAAGATGTTGACTCTGTCGCGGCAGAGTCGGCAAATGTTACGGTAAACGGAAATGTCACCGGAGAAATCAAGGGTGATCAGGGCAGCACCGTGGTCGTGAATGGCGATGTTGCGGATATGGTCTATCTCACCCAGGAGTCTGACATCTCCATCAGCGGCAGCGCAGGAAATGACCTCTGGCTGTTTGACCGGAGTGAGGCTGAGGTTTCCGGAGATGTTGCCGGAACCGTATTCGTCCGGGCAGAGGCTGAAGCCAACGTCGGGGGCAATGCCGGCGGGGTAGATGTCATTAACGGCGGCACGGTTGAAATCGGCGGCAGTGTAACGGGCGATGCAAGTATTTACTACGCAGGCGATTGGGAAACGCTCCCCGTGACCGACGTAAAGGTAGAAGGTGACGTAGGCGGAAATCTGTTTGACCAGTCCGGAATGATGGAAATCGGCGGAAATCTCGGTGGAGAGGCACGTGTCTATTTCGGAACGGTCAGTGTTGGCGGCAGTGTCGGGGGAGATATGGAAACCAGCGAAGCCGAACTGAGTGTCGGGGGCGATGTTTCCGGACAGCTTATGGCAGGATACGAATCGACGGTTTCTGTTCAGGGCAGCGTTGCGGGCATGGTCTATGTAACGAACGAGAGTGAAGTAACCATCGGAGGCGATGCAGCAAACGAGGTCTGGGCGTTTGATGGCAGTGAGGTTTCGGTCAGCGGCTCTGTTTCGGGCGTCGTATTTGTGCGGGCAGAGGCTGAGGCCACCATCGGAGGCGATGCCGGCGGGATAAGTACGGTCAATGGCGGCACAGTTGAGATTGGCGGCAGTGTAACCGGCAATGTAGACGTTTACTATGCAGGTGAGTGGGAAGAGATTCCTACGACTGACATTAAAGTCGAGGGAGATCTGGCCGGAAGCTTGTGGATGC
The DNA here is from genome assembly GCA_045599525.1 of Candidatus Limivicinus sp. Lineage (GTDB taxonomy): Bacteria > Bacillota > Clostridia > Oscillospirales > Oscillospiraceae > Limivicinus. The sequence goes on from JAZRWD010000299.1 coordinate 954, forward strand.
AACAGGCCGGCCAGGTGGAAATCGGTGGTCAGGCGCAGCAGAACGTCACGGTCTACGGCGGAGAAGCCCATATCATCGGGGGTGTGACCGGAAACATCGATACCAGGTCGGATGGGCTGGTTCGGGTGGACGGCGACGTCGAGGGAACGGCAGCGGCTTCCTACGAAGGAACCGTTGAAATCGGCGGAAATGCGAACGGTGGTGTCAGCGTAGGGGAAAATGCAGAAGTAACGGTTTCCGGCAATGCTGTTGGTTCTGTGGACGTGGCGGATCAGGGACAGGTCACGGTCTGTGGCGATGTCGTTGGTACTGTTGCGGCAACAACAGGAGCCGAAGTCAACGTGGAAGGCAACGTAGAGGGCAGTGTTTCTGTGTCGAATGCGACCGTTACGGTCGAAGAAGACCTGCTGCAGGGGGCAACGGTTTCCGCAGGAGGAACCCTTGTGGTGAACGGCACGCTGACCAATTCCGGGGCTGCGACCTTGACGACAGATGGTTCCGCATGCACCGTGGCGGTGAATATCCTCGATAACGCAGGCGGGCTGGAGCTGGCCGTTGTGGACGATGCTTCCATGACCGAAGAAGAAAAGGCAGCTGCCGCTGAAAAGCTTCTTCAGGAAATTCTGTACATTATTCATGCGGATGGCCTTGTCGTTGATGGTGCGTCAACCCTTGGCAGCCCGATCGTAGATCATGAATATCGCGTGGCGTGCGAAGGCACGACCATTACCGTTAAGGCTCCGGAAGGTGGTATTGCGGGCTACAAGATCCTCGGCATTGACCTTGGCGAGTACGCCAACATTGCGGTAAAGAACGCGGACGGCTCCTACACGCTGGATGTTCAGCGCGGCGGTAACCTCAACTTCGAGCTTCTCCTCGAAAAGCTGGCAGAGGTATACGGCGAAGAATTTGTATTCTGGCAGGCTGGAGAAACCGTTACCATGCACGGCGGGCGCTTTATCGTTGTGGAAGCCGATGCAATCACCGGAACCCTGAAGCTGGCAGCGGTGGATGAACTCACGGAAGAACAGCTGCAGGATCTGGACGGCACCCTCAAGACCATGCTTACCGACGGTCAGCTGCAGTATGTACTTGCTGCCGAGGATGGCACCCTCGCAACGGTTCTGGATGAGGCCCTTGCAGAAAGCCTTCTGGGCGGCGGCAGCCACATCTGCTTTGATGCCAACTGGCGCGTCCTCTATGCGTAAGCAAAGCGGGACCGCAGCGGAACAGAAGAAAACCAATTGTTAATGCAAGACCGTCCCACGGCGATGACCTGTGGGACGGCCTTTTAGCGATGGAGAGAAAAAGACAATGCGTGAATACGAACGGCTTTTAGCCATTGTCGCCCGCCTGCGGGCACCGGACGGCTGTCCCTGGGATCGTGAGCAGACACACAGCAGTCTGAAGCCCGGCTGTGTGGAGGAGGCGGCAGAGGTTATCGGAGGCATCAACATCCTGCAGCAGACCGGCAGGGCAGACAACCTGAAGGAAGAGCTGGGCGACCTGCTGTTTCAGGTGGTCCTGCAGACGCAGATTGCTGAGGAAGAGGGCCTGTTTACGATGGAGGATGTGTGCCGCGGCATAGCGGACAAGATGGTCCGCCGCCACCCGCATGTGTTTGGCAGCACGGTGGTAGACGGCAGCGGCGAGGTCATCCGCAACTGGGCGGAAATCAAAAAGCAGGAAAAGGCCGGCAGGGAATGGGAGGCAGATTATCTGCCGGATGCCCTGCGGGAAGCCGAAGAGCTGCTGCAGAGGGCAAGGGAGCGCAAAGGAATAGCGCCTCTGCTGAAGAAATAAAGCAGAAGGAAGGAAAACAAACGTGGCCATTCATCGTACCGAAATGAGTTTTGCCGTAAGCGAAAAGCTGCTGAGCCTTGGTTTTGACCCGGAGTTTGCGGAACTCGTCGGGGAACAGATGAACACGGACTTCGTTGCGCGGATGATGCTCGGCTATCTGCGGGACGCCTGTCCGCGGACGATGGAAGAGGTTGCGGACGAGATGCTGGGCATTCTGGAATTCCGCGAAAAATGTGTGCAGAAGCAGATCGCGAAAAAGACGTGTGCCTCTTTTTGGTCGGAAGACGAAATGAGGTAAGGGGCTTCATAGAGGAACAAAGAAACAGGAATATAGAGCTGAATGTGGGGTGCTGAAGTGAAATCAGTGGCCCACGTTCTTTCTTTATATGCGGTCGGGAATTCTTCCGGTGACTGCGCATATAGTTGGGCAGGACCTCATCAGCAGAGGCCCTGCCTTTTTCATTCGCAAAAACCGAATAAATATTTTATTCACAAAGTGGAAATCCAAACTTTTGCCGTACCATTTTGGTATAATACTTATAGAACGAAGAACACCGAGGGGGGGAACATCCCGGATGTGTCTCCCGTATGGCTGCAGTACAGCAGCAGAAAGGACGGAAAATGAAGGGTTTCTACGTTATGGATGGATACATGGGCTATGTGGACGGCCGTTATCTGCTGTTTGCGGATGAGTCGGACTACCGGACCTATCTGGAAGACTGAGTATATGAATGAACAGTGTACGAGTGGATCGTGTAATTGCGAGAACGTTAAGGAGAGAGATGCGATGAAGAGAAAAAATGAAATGCTGAGCGAAAATGAACGGACGGCCGGGTGCGCGATGCACAAGGACCGTTCTGCGGCCGAGATCAACGAGTCACTGTGCGTCCGCCTGCAGACAGGGGACACCGAGGCGGCTGCTCTCCTGTGCCGCTGCAATGAGGGGCTGGTGATGAAATGCGCTATGGGGTTCTATGGTGCCCGCGGCAACGACCTGGACCTGGAGGATCTGATGCAGGAGGGATACATTGGCCTTCTGTATGCGGCAAAGCGATTTCGCCCTGAGCTTGGTTACTGCTTCAGCACCTATGCGACGAACTGGGTCCGCCAGCGGATTCAGCGTGCGGTGCAGGAAACGGGCTACACAGTCCGTATGCCGGTCTATCTGCTGGAAAGTATTTCGAAGGCTGTGCAACTCAGTACGGAATATGAAGCGAGGGGCTTCAGCGATGAGGAAGTGCTGCAGCGGGTGGCAGAAGCCATGGGCCTGCGGAAGGAAAAGGTAAGTGAGCTGCTGGAGACCGCCTGCCGCCTGCATAAGATCAGCTCCCTGGATCTGCCCCTGGGGGATGAAGACAGCGCTACCCTCGGCGACCTGCTGCCCGACCGACGTCAGCTCCCCGTGGAGGAGCAGGCCGCGGAGGACGAGGTGCGTGACACTCTGCAGGAGGCACTGAACCGCCTCACGGAGCGGGAACGTCTTGTCCTGTCGCTCCGCTATGGTCTGCAAAACGGCGTTCCTCACACCCTGGAGCAGATCGCCCAGGTTGTCGGTGTCACCCGGGAACGTGTCCGCCAGATTGAGAAGGTTGCCAGAGCAAAACTGGCCGGGCAGCCTTCACTGCAGGCACTGGTGGCATAAGCAGGCATTCCTTCGCCAATTGTCCGATTGTCCTTGTCTTTTCTGTGCATTTTTGCTATTCTGTCTATAAGAGAGTACGCTCCGGCGTCGACCTGACTTTTGGAGGCACCAGACGCAATGCGCAGGAAAGACGATTTTGAAAACCAGAAGCTCCGCCTGCTGATCCTTCTCCGCATCCTGCACGAGGAGACCGACAGGGCACATGGCTATACGCTCACCGAGCTGCGGGACAGGCTGGCCGGGCACGGCGTTGATCTTGAGGAAAAGTCCGTCAGCGAGAGCCTCTCGCAGCTGCAGAAGGCCGGCTTTACCATCTCCCGAAAACGGGTAAAGAACGCCACATACTTTGCCATGACGGAGCGGGACTTTTCCCTTGCCGAGGTAAAGCTGCTGGCCGCTTCCGTTCAGTCCTCCCGCTACCTGACGGATAAGCAGGTGCGTGAACTGACGAATAAGCTGAAGGGGCTGGTCTCCCTGCATGAGGCAGGCAGCATCTATACCGGCATGCAGGCTTATGGCCGCGTCCGTACCACGAACGAAAGCGTTTACAGCACCATTGACGTTCTGAATGAGGCGGTCGAAAGCCGGAGAAAGATCCGCTTCCGCTATTTTGCCTGGGACATGCATAAGAAAAAGGCCTACCGCAATGGCGGCGCGCCCTATTCCGCGAGTCCTTATCTCATCGTCAGTGCCAACGACAAGGTCTATATGTTTGCCTATGATGAGGCAGACGAAAAGGTGAAAAACTTCCGCGTAGACAAGATGGAAGACATCGAACTGCTGGAGGAGCCGGCAACTTTGACGGACCATCCCTCCCTCTGTACTCCATCGGTGTTTATTGCCGGCATGTTTAATATGTACGGCGGTGAAAGCCTTACGAGCGTTAAACTTCGCTGCAGCGAAAGCATAGCCAATGTGATCGTGGATACCTTTGGCCGTGACCGCATCATGGTCCCCCAGGGGGACGGGACCTTCACCATTGAGGTAGACGTTTACCCCAGCAAGCAGTTTTACGGCTGGATCATCGGCCTTCATCCGGATGTGCAGATGGTTGCGCCCGCCGCAGAGGTGCAGAAGCTGGAGACTTTTGTGGAAGGCCTGCGGGCAAGCTACGGGGAAAAAATACAGACGATTCTGCAGTGACCCACTGCGGACAAACAGGAGGACAAGCCAATGTCAACTGTGCTGATCAAACTGGAAGATGCCGACCTGAAGGCAGGGCTGCAGCACCATGTGCAGACAGGCTATAAACTGCGCTGCGACGTAGATCTGCAGGATTTTCCCGCACTCTGTGCGGCAGACCGGGATATCAATGGTGTCGTGATCGAGAGCTGCCTGGTCACAACGGACGACATCCAGGCTCTACGGGCAGCGGTGGGGGATGACCTGTTCCCCATATTCCTGCTGGAAAGCCCCGGCGCGAAGGAAGACCCCGAGAAGTGGGTCGATGCGGGTGCCTTTGATCTGGTGCAGATGGGTACGCCTCCAATTCTGGTCAGCCGGCGTATCGGAACGGCGATCCGGCTGTATGCCTCCAAACGTCGGCTGCAGGGCGTGACCGTCGACCCGCTGACCGGGCTGTTTAATATCAATGCCTTCTACCAAAAAGCTGCGGAGATGATCTACAGCCAACCGGAGGCGGACTATATGCTCATCGTGTCAGACATCGAAAACTTCAAGCTGATCAATGAGCGTTACGGTGAGTCCCGAGGGGATGAGCTGCTCCGCTATGTGGGCGGCTGGCTGAGCTTTATCAAGGACGAGAACTCCCTCTATGCCCGTTACGGAGGCGACCGCTTTGTCAGCCTTCTCCGTTACCCAAAGGATGGGCCGGAGCCGGATCCTGAGCAGATTGACCGGTCCGTTCAGCTAATGTACGACGATGCTCCGGTGGAGCATTTCGAGGTCAAGTTCGGCATTTATGATAAGTTAGACAAGACGCTCCCTGTCTCCATTATGTGCGACCGTGCACTGATGGCCCTAAAGACCATTAAACACCACTACGGCAAAACGCTGGCCTACTATTCCGCCCAGCTGCAGCTTCGCTTTAACCGTGAGCAGCGCATCCTGGACTCGATGGAGCAGGCTATTGACGAGGGCCAGTTTATGGTCTACTACCAGCCCAAGCACGACCTGAAGAGCGGGCAGGTGATTGGTGCGGAAGCCCTTGTTCGCTGGGAGCACCCGAATTACGGTTTTCTGCCGCCGAACGAATTTATCCCGCTTTTTGAGAGCAGTGGCTTTATCTCCCGGCTGGATACCTTTGTCTGGAACCGCGTCTGTGCCGATATGAAGCAGCTGTTGGACGAGGGCCGCCCGGTCGTACCGGTGTCGGTGAACGTTTCCCGCAGAGACTTTCTGCGCACCGGGTTCCTGCAGACGCTGCAGGAGCCGGTCGGGCGCTTAGGTTTGGACCCGCAGCTGTTCCACCTGGAGGTCACGGAAAGCATCTTCATGGAGGATGCCCAGCTGCTTTCGCCCATCCTGCGTGAGGTTCGTTCCCTGGGTTACCGGATCGAGCTGGACGACTTTGGTTCCGGCTTCTCCTCTTTGGGCATCCTCTCAAAGCTGCCCTTCGACGTGATTAAGCTGGATATCGCCCTCATCCGCAACATGGAGGCTCAGCCCGCCATCGTGGACAGCGTGACCCACCTGATGCACACACTGGGCTATTCGGTCACTGCTGAGGGTGTGGAAACAGAGACCCATCTTGCGCTGCTGCGCCGTATGGGCTGTGACACCGTCCAGGGCTATTACTATTCCCGCCCCCTGACGCTCAGCGGCTTCTGCGATTATCTGCAGCAATGCGCGGAAAACGGCTGACACGCCGCTCAATAGAGGAAGAAGCAGCGACGTACGCGCCGCTGCTTCTCCTATAAAAAACAACACAAGGGAAGGTAGATTCCTATGGTCAGATCATCCGGAGAAAAAATAAAACTTCTTGCGCTCAGAAACTATCTGCTGAATGAAACAGACGCCGACCACGGCAAAACGGTTGAGGAAATCGTTGCCTATATCGACAGCCTGCATCTGGGTGGAGGCACCTATGACCGCCGCACGGTGTACGCGAACCTGCGGACCCTGGGGTGGGAGGGCACAAAGTCTGACGTGTTTTCTCAGGAGGAGGCTTCGGAAAACGAAGCTACGGAGACAGAGGTGGACGAGCAGGGACTTCGTGAGTGGCGTCTGTCTATCCGGCACAGGATCGTGAAAGACCCAGACACACGCAGGCGCCGCAACGAGTACTATGTGGATAAGCGGGTCTTCACCCAGAAAGAGATCCTGATGCTGACGGACATGGTGGCCAGCTCCAACTTTCTGCCTATGGACGAGAGCTCGCGCCTCATCGCCAAGCTGAAGACCCTCCTCAGCACGAATGAGGCCTCCCGCCTCTACCACAGCCAGGTGCAGATGAGCAACCGGGTGAAAACCACCAACACCGAGGTCTATGAGAACCTGAACACCATTGCCGAGGCCATCAACAACCACAAGATCCTCGCCTTCAACTATTACGATTATGTTTTCTCCAAGGAGAAGAGTCGCGTATCCCGCCAGCTGAAGACGGAGCCCGAGCACCCGGAACGCCCAAAGCGTCATATTGTCACCCCGGACTTCCTCCTCTGGACCGACCAGAACTACTACCTGATTGCCTATCGGCGCTCGGCGGGGGAAGTTGACGGACAGGAGATAACATTCCGCGTGGACCGCATGACAAACGTGGAGCTGACGGAGGGCACGCTGGCGAAGCCCAAGCCGGAGCTCCGGGACATCTACACCTCGAAGATCTTCCATATGTTCCGCGGCAGGGAAAAGACCGTGGAGCTGCGTTTCCGGGATTTCCTCCTGACTGCAATGGTGGACCGCTTTGGGGAAGAGATCAGGCTGAAGCCTGAGGTAGTCAAAGGACCGGACGGCAGGGATGTGGTCTGTTTCCGTACCCGCGTGAGCGTGTCTGTCAGTCCGCAGTTCTTTGGTTGGGTCTTCGGCTTTGGTGACGCAATGGAAATCGGCGGGCCGGAGGACGTCCGCAGCAGCATGCGGAGCATGCTCGAAAG
>JAZRWD010000300.1:0-8312 GCA_045599525.1 Candidatus Limivicinus sp.
AAGGAATCGTAACCTCCTGACCGTCCTGGCCAACCTCGTTTTCCGCAAAGGCCGCGCCAACCAGCAGGGAAGCGCCGAGCAGGGCACAGCCCAGCAGCGCACCAATACTTCTTCTACGTTTCATATCATCAACCTCCAAAGAATTAGCGCATAATCTTGCCCAAACAGTATAGCATGCCTGAACGGAAAAACAAGGCGAAGCACTTTATGTTCTCATGCCCGCAGAACGAACAGCAAACGCCCCTGGCCGTTACCCGCAACAGGTTTCGGTCAAATGGCTTTTTTCGGCAACAGATTTGCGGATGGACGGCTCTGCGAACGCCGAAAAAGCAAAGACTCCCTTGCGGTTTGGCCCAATAACCCTTCCTGATCCGTGACAGTGCGGTTTTCTTTATGTTATAATGGCAATACGAAAACCGAAGGATGAACAGGCAGGCCCGCGGAGGAAAGGCAGCATCCGCACCGGACAGGAGGAAACAACATGAAGAAGCTCAGCTTTGCCGAGTCGAAGGAAATGATGGAGCGGGACCCGGATGTCCGGGTCGCCGATGTACGGGAGGAGCAGGAGTTTGCCACCGGGCATGTGGAAAACGCGGTGAACCTGCCGCTGACCGCGCTGATCGACGTGCCCCCGGAAGAGGGGGAGGCCTTTGCCGACGCCGTGCTGCCGGGAAAGGACGCACCGGTGCTGGTGTACTGCCGCACGGGGCGCCGCAGCGTGATGGCCGCGGAGGCGCTGGTCCGCTTCGGGTATACCCGCGTGCTGGACATGGGCGGCCTGGAAGGCTGGCCGTACGGTCTGGCGTATGACTGAAGGTGCGGGACAGGGCGGGCTTACGTTGACCGGCCGGGGAGCAATCGCCGGCGGAAAGCGAAAGCGCAGAGACGAAATGCGTCTTGTCCTCGGCGGCTTCCGATGGTACAATAAGGAAAAACACAAACACGGGAGAGCACGATGGGTGACCTGATGCGCAAAAACGGGGATGAGCTCTCCACGCCGATCCCGGCGGTGGAGCTGCCCGACAAAGAGAATAACGCGTTTTTTGACCTGACCGGGGACAATATGGCCGATGTGCTGGTGCTGAAGATGCTGGCGGATATGGGGGAGTACCTCAACCTGCTGGACCTGCTTTCCGCGGTGGACCCGAACAGCACCTACGTGCTGGACCTGGCCGGCTCCCTGCTGCAGGGCAAGGGCGGCCTGGACGCACTGCAGAAGCTGGGAAGCGGAGAAGTGCTCGGTTCGCTGTCTGAGCTCGTGGGCGGAGACAGGGTCTTCCGCCGGAGCCTGACGGCTTCGGGAAACCTGCCCGCGCAAGCCTCGGTGCAGGAGCTGAACCTCAGTCTGCAGCACCTGGCGACACAGCAGCAGATGGCGGCCTTTGCGGCCGAGCTGGCCGAGCAGCACGAGGCCATCACCCGCATCGAGCAGGGCCAGAAGGAAGACCGGTTCGGTGAGGTGCGCGGCGCGAAGGAAATGCTCTATATGGCATCCCGCTGCGAAGACCCGGAGACGCAGAAGCGCCTTTCCCTTTCGGCGGTGGAGCGGCTCTCGGTAGCCACGGGCAAGCTGCAGACTGCGCTGGCCTCCCGCATTGAGGGCTTTGAGCCGGTGCCGTCAAGCACAGGCAAGCTCGTTTTTCACATGCTCACCAGCCCGGAGAATTACGCCAATAAAAAAGACCGGGAATACAACGAGATCAAGGAATACGCAGACTTTCTCCGCACGGCAGACCGGCTGAAGGCCGCGGCCTACCGCATGGCCGGGGAACCGGCGCTGGCCGATGAGGTCTACCGTCTGCAGGAGCAATTCTGGGATTCGCTGGACTTTACCCGCCTGCGCACGATACAGAACATGCACCGGCAGGTGGATTTTTCCAACGAATGGTCCTTTAACCCGCGCTACACCCTTACGCAGGACAAGGCCCTCCTCCTCGAGGCGGAGACCGCCCGCTACGACAGGGTTTCCCTCGCACTGACCGGAGAACAGCTTTTGGAGGTATTGCAGCATGATCAAAATGGACGACCGGAGCAGCCAGGCAAATGATTACAGCGGCCTGAACAAAACGATCGAGAACGTGAAGCTGGCCGGGATCGTGGCCGGCAGCCTGTTTGCCGCGGGCGGCTTTGTGCTCACAAAGGGGCCGAAGGCGGTGAAAGCCATCGGCAGCCTCATCCGAAAAAAATAAGGGCCGACGAAAACCTTGGCCGACGAAAAACAGGGCTAACAGAAAAAGAAGGCGGACAAAGCAGAACGGCCAACAAAACAGATGGGCAGAAAAAAGACGTGCGCTCGGCGAGCGCACGTTTTTTGTACTTTTATCGGGTTTTCGAGGGCAGCCTCAGCACTGCGCTTCCAGCTTGCGGATCATGCGCTGCAGACGGACATTGTCCTCCGACAGGTCCAGGATCTCGGCCTCCAGCTCCTTCTCCTGGCCGGCAAAGCGCTGGTCCAGGATATCCGCTACGGTGACAAGGCAGCGGAGCTTGCCCATCAGGATCCCGATGGGACCGTTCAGGTCGGTGTACCGCTCCTGCGCGCGGACGCAGAGGGGGAGGAAGTATTTGCGTGTCTCTCTTGCCAGACGCATGGATTCCTCCAGCGGCAGATGGCTCAGACGGCCGACGACATCGCCGCGGCCGGCCAGCTTGGCCAGAAGCCCGGGCAGGTCCTCCAGAAGCTCAGCGTAATACTGCTCGTGCTCCTCCACGGACCAGCCGCTGTCGCCGGTCACATGCATGACGGCATCCCAGATGGCATCGTTCATCGGGAGGATGCACGGCAGCTCGGCGCGCGGGTCTCTCAGGGTCAGGATCTCGCGCACGACATGGCACAGGGAGGCGGCAAGGACATTGTCCAGCTCGGCAGTGGAGAGGGGCAGCTTCAGGTCGGACAGCAGCAGGGCCATGGTCAGGCCATGGTGCCACCATTCCCAGCGGCCCTTTTCGTCACGGCGGTAGGTCCAGTAACCCCGTTCGCCACGGACGATGTGGCTGACGCCCTCCAGCGCCTCGTTGGTGCAGTGCAGGCCGCGGGCAGCCTGGGAAAGACGTACCTGCATTTCCCAGCACTCACGCCGGACTTCGTCGTGGTCGGGGTTGGCCAGCAGGACATCCATATTGGTGCGGTGTGTGCGGCGTTCAAAGCTTTCTTCCATGGTTATGCCCTCCTTAGTCTGCGCTCAGCTGCGCCAGACGGGCGCGCAGCGCGTCGTTTTCCGCCTGCAGTGCTTCGCGGCGTTCCTGCAGACTGCGGATGCGGGCATCGTAACGGTCGGTCAGGGTGACGGCGGCGTCCACCAGGGTGCGGATCTTCTGCTCCAGAATGCTGATGGTCATCTCCAGTGCGGGGTAGGCCTCGCGGCCGTAGGCGCACATGGGGTAGATCCGGTTTGCGGTCTCTTCGGCGTACTCGTGCACCTTGGCGATGCGCATATTATACAGGTCCTCAACGTTGTTGCCCCGGTCAGACAGCTTGATCAGCAGGGCCAGGGGGTCCTCCTGAATGCCGCGGAAGTGCGCAGCTTCCTCTTCGGGGGTGAAATCGGTCCGCTTGGAGAGCCTGGCCACGGTGTCATACACGCGGCGGTCAAGGGGGAAGCGGGTGTAGAGCTCACGCCCTCCGTCGGGGAAGGGGATGTCTTCCAGCATGTCGTGGCAGAGAGCGGCGGCCAGCAGGATGTCTAGATCCTCATCGGAGAGGGCGGGCGCAGCGTCCACCAGCAGGCGGGTGACCGCGAGAGGGTGCACCACATAGGGCATACGCACAGCCACACCACGGCGCAGGATGCTGTTCTTCCGGTAAGCCCCGCTGTGCAGGCCGCGCGCGAGGGGAAGGGCCACTGCCGTATTGATGAGCCCGCGGCTCTCGGCAAAAAAGGCGATCTTTTCATACAGGGAACGGACCAGCAGAAAATCGTTCTCGTCGTATTGCAGGGCCTCCGGCTCGATTTTGGCCAGGAGCTCCTTCTGTGTTTTGCGGAATTGCTGTCTGTCAGCCATGGACGGACCTCCACTTCTCGGTTATGGGTCAACAGGATAAACGTGTACAAAAAACAAAATGCCCATATAGTATTGGTATAATATACAGTAGCAGGGAAAAAAGCAATGTTTTTGTAAAGCAAAGCGCGAAGGATTCTCCGAAAACAGCAAAACTGCCATCCGTTTCCCATACGGATGGCAGAATATTGTGCAATATTTTCCGACCGGATTCAGCCGCGCAGCCAGGCCAGCTGCATTTCCTTTACATGCTCGAGCTCGTGGAGGTGGTTGCCCGGGGTAAAGTCGGCCCAGATGATGCCCAGCGCGTAACGCTCAGCCATGGCCAGCATGGTGAGGCAGCAGGTGGTGAACAGCTCCTGTGCGGGAAGGTCGGTGCGGATGCTGTGGTCGGTTTTGGCTCGTTCGTACTTTTGCGTGAACAGGGCCTCAATTGGCCGAAGGGCATCCAGCTGGGAGATGTATTGGGATTCCTCGGCGCCGTTGCGGTTCATATAGTCCTTATAGTAGCCGCTGAAACGGAGAACCTCCGGATGCTCCTTGTACAGGTCCAGGATCATGTTATCGTAGATCTCCATGCTCTCGTAGGCGTTGCAGCTTTGCAGGTACTCGATGCCGATCTCCTTCTGGGATTTTTCCCAGATGTCCTTCCACATGGAGGTGGAGATTTCGACCATGATGTTCATTTTGTTTTTATAGGTCTTGTAGACCGTTACGGAAGGGATACCGGCAGCATCGGCAATATTCTGGATCGTGACATTGTCGATGCCGTAAAGGGAGCAGAGACGGAGCCCGGAGGCGACCAGCTGCTGTTTGCGGTTTTCCTGAACAAGGGCGTCTTTAATGGGGTTACGTGGCATGATAAGGAACCTCTTTCCGGGCGGGCAATTGTATGAAAACTATACAAAAGCACAGCATATGTCTAACATCATTACGTTTCTTTCATGACATTATAACAATATGTAATGGGAATGTCAATCGAATTGCAACCGGGCGGAAAACATGCTAAACTATGCCCAACAGAAAACAGGGAGAACAGAAAAAACAGAGAGAGGGAAAACGAACCATGACGGAAGCCATTATTTTTGACCTGGACGGGACACTGTGGGACTCCTCCGACAGCGTCTGTGCGATCTGGAACCGGGTCTTTGACCGGCACCCGGAGACGGGTGTGCGGATGACGCAGGAACTGCTGGGCACCCTGATGGGAAAGACGATGGACGAGATCGGCGATATCCTGTTTCCCGCCCTTTCCGCGCAGGCGCGGCAGATCATCGTGAATGAGCTCAGCACAGAGGAAAATGCGTACCTGGCCGAACACGGCGCGGTGCTGTACCCGGACCTGGAGGCGACACTGGAACAGCTCAGCCGGCAGTACGGCCTGTATATCGTGAGCAACTGCCAGGACGGCTATGTGCAGGCCTTCCTGCAGGCGCATAAGCTGGGCCGCTATTTTCAGGACTATGAGATGTCCGGCAGAACAGGAATGGTCAAGGGGCCGAATATCCGCCTGCTGATGGAGCGCAACGGGATACAGAAGGCAATTTATGTGGGGGACACGACAGGGGACGAGCAGGCCTCCCGTCTGGCGGGCATCCCCTTTGTCTGGGCCTCCTACGGCTTTGGCCGGGCGGATGCGCCGGATGCAGTGATCGATTCCCTGCCCGCCCTGCCGCAGACCGCCGCAGAGCTGCTGCGGTAGCCTGTTTCATCCACCTAAACGACAAACATTGACCTTTGCACCTTTGCCGGGGCCCTGAAGGGGGAGCGTTCTTCCTTCGGGGCCCTGTTCGCTGCCTGCATGTGAGAGAATAAACTTTTCGGACCTATTGCTTTTCGAAAAACCGGTGCTATAATTAGAGCCTCTAATGACGTCATTAGAAACGCTAATATATTTGCTCTTCGGGAGCGTTTTTTCAGGAGTCAATCGATAAGATGAAGCAGTTCTCTCTTTGCACACTGGGGCGCTGGCTGGTGATCACGCTGGCCGCAGTGGAGCTCGCAGCCACCACATACTTTTTCCTTTATCCCTTCCATATTATTACCGGCAGTGTGACCGGGCTTTCCCTGGTCCTGTCCGTTTTTCTCCCGCTGAAGGTTTCCACCATCAGCCTGGGGCTGAACCTCATTCTGCTGGCGGTGAGCCTGGTGCTGCTGGGCCGCCGGTTTACGGCCAGCACGGTCTATGTCTCGCTCCTGCTCCCGCTGACGCTGGCGGTACTGGAACGGGTCTGCCCCAACCAGGCTTCCCTTACCGGGCAGCCGATCCTGGATGCTGCGGCGGCGCTGTTTCTGGGCGCCATCGGCTCTGCCGTGCTCTTCCATATGAATTCCTCCTCCGGCGGTCTGGATATTCCCGCAAAGATCCTGAACAAGTATCTGCAGATCGAGATCGGTACGGCGCTCTCTGCGCTCGGGTTTGCCGCCTCATTGTCGTCTGTGCTGGTCTCCTCCGGCGAGATCGTTGTTCTAGGCCTGCTGTACACCTATCTTTCCGGCATGGTTATCGACCACTTTATCTTTGGGCTGAACATGCACAAGCGGGTCTGCGTCATCTCCCGGAAGCACGAGGAGATCGTGGATTATATTCTGAATGAACTGAAGAGCGGGGCAAGCCTGTATCCCGTGATCGGGGCCTACAGCGGAAAGCAGCGTATGGAGATCGATGTGATGCTGACGACCCGGGAATACCGTGTGTTTATCAACTGGCTGATGAAAAAAGACCCGGAGGCCTTTGTTACGGTCTATAACGCCAGCGCCGCCTACTTCCGCCCGAAGGACTTCGGCACGGCTTCCGCGGCGGCAAGGTACGCCGCGGCAGAGCAGGCTATGCACACATCTCCGGCAGAAAAAAGCGCAGCCGCAATTTCCGGTTGACAACGGGGCAGAATTCGTGCATATTCAGATTCTGTATTGCACACTGTGCAAAAAATACCGATATGGGAGGAATAGAACATGAAAAGAGTACTGGCACTTTGCCTGAGCCTGCTGCTGGTCGTCTCCGTTTTCGGATGCGGCGCATGGGCCGCCGAAGCAGAGGGAAGCGAGGCCCTGATCCGGGTCGGCATCTCCTGGGCAATGGACGAAGAGGACGCCGCTCAGGATGAAGACATCCAGGCCTATGTGGTGTCGATCCTGCTGACCGGCGGGGAACCCGTCTATATGCCGCAGGCAACGGACCTGGAGAGCGCAAAGGAATATCTGGCTGACGTAGACTGCATCATTATGGCCGGCGGCGAGGATGTCAACCCGGCGCTGTACGGGGAAGAGATGGACGCGGAATGCGAGGAACCCTACGACGAGCGCGACATTTCGGACTACTGCTACATTCAGGCAGCCATCGAGCTGGATATGCCCCTTTTGGCTACCTGCCGCGGCATGCAGATGCTGAATGTGGTATGCGGCGGAACCCTGTACCAGGACCTGTTTACGCAGTATGATACCGATATCGACCACAGAGACCCCGAGCTGGAGGACTTTACCTACCACACCGTAACCGTGCAGGACGGCAACATCCTGGCCGACGCGATGGGCGGTGCGGGCGAATACACCGTGAATTCCTGGCATCATCAGGGCGTGAAGGATGTCGGCGATAAGCTGACGGTCGTTGCCCTGGCTGAGGACGGCATGGTCGAAGGCATGATCTACACCGAGGCCACCTATATCTATGGCGTGCAGTTCCACCCCGAATGGCATGTCGTGGAGGAGACCCTGGACTGCCTGCCGGTGTTTGAGGCCCTGATGGCCGCCGCACAGTAAACCCTTTTGAAATAGAACAGCAACGGAGCACGGTGAACCGTGCTCCGTTTTGTTATATCGCCGTACCCGTTTGTCAAGAGGGCGTGTGAGCAGCGCACCTGTCCCTTTCCCAGACGACAAAACCACAAAAAAACAGAACGTGCTGCAGACGGAACACTTTGCAGCACGTTCATTATTTTCAGTATAGCAGCATTCCCGCAGCCAGGAGCAGGGCCAGCAGGGCGAAGTTGACCAGCAGGAAGACCTTCAGGTAACGCCCGGTGTGGGCGTTTTCCGCATGGGAATAGAGCTTCAGGCTGATGAGGCTGGCCAGGCTGCCCACCGGGGTGCCCAGACCGCCGATGTTCACGCCCAGCAGAAGGGGACCGGATCGCTCCGTAAAGCCGGAAAGGAGCAGCGCAGCGGGGACATTGCTGATGACCTGGCTGGCGCCTGCGCCGATGAGCAGCTCACGGCCTTCCAGGGCGGAACGCAGAAGACGGTCGACCGCGGGGATGCGGCCCAGGTTGCCCGAGAAGACGAAAAAGCACAGAAACGTTGCCAGCAGCATGAAG
>JAZRWD010000301.1:0-43509 GCA_045599525.1 Candidatus Limivicinus sp.
TAGAATTGGCATCCGTCGCCATCGCACATGAGCTCATACGGGTGGCCGCGACCGGCTATCTTATGAGCGGTCTTGATATTCCAAGTGCTATTGCATATAGGGCACGGTTCATACATCGGGTTGCTTTTCATGTTATTCAGCCTCCTGTGTTGCAATGTCGAACATCGTATATGTCCCTTTTCCAATTACGAACCGCATTCTGTTCTCCTTTCTCCGAATGAGCAGTAGTCTGTATAATCCATCCCGCAATGGAAAAGCATACATTCCGTCTCATTTACCCCTTCTGGTAAATAGCCGTCAGGAGTAAGATTATACTTAAAGCGCCTGCAATCAGCACACCTCACGACTTCCACGGCATCAATGGTGGGAGCGTTGTCTATTTCTCCGGCGAGACACCCAGCAACTTCCCCATAGCTCGCACACAGCCCTTCCAGTTGCAGCTCACAGTTTTGGCATACAACGGACTTAAGATTATCCGCATCAATCGGTCTCATCGTTCACTCTCCTGTTCCATGCAACTATGGCGGCTTCTTTATTTAACCATTTTTTTGTTAAACGTCCTGCACAAGACGGATTTGAACACCTCGGAATATAGTCATACCCAGACGGAGTATGTTTTTCAACTTTCATTTCAGCGTATCCCCCGCAGAACGGACAAGGTTTAAGTTCCATCTATGCCCCTCCATTCCCAATGTTCACCGCCGCAAAGACCGTTCAGCCCCAGTTCACCTATTTCCAAATACTGTTCGCACTTGCTGTTTGCGTTCTTACACACATCGCAACTTGCCGTGGCTTTAAGGTCTTTCATGAGAGCATCACACTCATTCGTCCTCACGCACAAGTCCTCGTTTACCTTTGCGTACATCTTGGCAAGGATTTCATAGTCTGCTTGAAGTCTCTCCGCTTTCGCGCACATCTCCGCATGAGCTTGAAGTGAAAGGTCACGCTCTTTCCGTAGCTCGGCATTCTCCCGCCGCAGCTGCTGTAGTTCAAGGTCAAGTTCGGTCATTTGTTCTCCTTTCCGCGTCACGGCAATAATAATCGTCAGCCACCTTGAATATCAGGCCCTGATGCTCTAACCCGCCGTGATCGCATTTCCCGTCTTCGGGATCTCTGTATTTGCAATCTGCGCATAATATTTTCTTTTCACCAAAGCCGACGCCGTAGTCATCTTGAAGCTGCCATATTGCCAGGTCTCTTTCCCACCGGACTTGATCATAAGCGCCTTTTAACACAAATCTCTCATATCCCGTTTCTATTTTCGGAAGCTTGTCTTGTGAGAACTTTGATACCAGCTCATTCAGAGAACGTAAGCCGCCCATCGTTATTCCATCACTCTCATACAGCCAATCTCGAAGCTTGAGGAGTTCTATTAACGGAACCACGGCAATGGTGGGGGCGTTATCAATCTGCATTTGTGAGTACGATACAAACCCGTCTTCGTATTTGCTCCACTCAGCGTCTTTTTCTAAAGCGTCAGCGTCAATCAGCCTCATTCCCGGTCTCCTTTCACCCCAAAAAGATACATATACTCGATCGTAGCGAGGTCGATCACTCCCATCAGCTTGTCACCTAAAAAACATATATGAGCGAATCCTCACGTGCAAGTCTGTCAGCCGGAATATTGCAGTAGTTCCCGTTGGAGAACTGAATAACAAGTCTCATGCAAGCTCCCCCTTAATCATCTTGTCAACCATACCCCGGCACACAGCGTCTCTCTCCGCATTGCTCAACGCCAGCCTATGCGTAAGGTCATCAATGACTCTTCGATGCTGTTCTATCAAGAGGTTGAGAGAGTCGATTTGCAGATTGAGGTTTTTTATCTCGGTGGCGGCTCGTTTCAGGAGCCGCCCCTCGCTGCCTCCGATGACATCTGCGCTATCGAGAAGATAATCGGTCAGGTTTGTTATGTCTTTCATGACCTAACCTCCAGAGGCTCTTTTCGCTTGAATGCAATGCCGTTTTTGTATTTATAGACCTTGTAAATGCCTTGTCTCACGGAGAACGCCTTCATAAACCCTGTCGTGCAGATGGCGTATCCGCGATCGTATCTACGGCAGATCTTGAGCGAATGCCTTTCCCGTTCTGTGGCAGGAAGGATAACGATGTAGTCCGAGCTCGCATATACATTGTAGTATCCTTCGTGGAGGATCGTCTCGCATGCGATGTTGAAATAGCCTGTCGTACTGCAGATCGCTATAGTTGGGAATGTCCTCTTTGGGGCAATCCCTTTGTACTTTTGAATTGCCTGTATATCATGCTCAATGACAGGTGCATCTATATTTTCGTTCATTTTTCTTTCCTTTCTTCTCCTTTGTGGATCATTCCACGATTTCGGTAACAATGACCTTTATGTACGGCTCATCATGGAAGAAATGCTCCATGCCCTTGACAAACTTCTTTGAGTCATCCATGATAAGTCTGCCCTTCATACCGTCCTCTATCAGCTTTGCCATGTAAGCATGATTGCTCAGATCGAGTCTGTCGTTCCACAGGAACGTAATAACAACCGGCTTATCGAACGGTTTGCGTCGAACCTGAGCTTTATTCATGGCTGAAACTGTAAGTGCGTGCCATAACTGTGCGTCTTCCCGGCGCTTGCTCCAGTGCTTGCCTGCATAAATCGAGTTCATGCCGTACTCTTTGTTCCAGGCTTTTTTACCGCTGTCTGTATTCGGGTATGGAATCCTGAAGCATTCCTTCACTGGACTACCTCCGGCGGCTCCAGAGCGCCGAGCAGCTCGTCAAGGGTGATCTGCCCGTCAACGTCCATCGTTCGCTCCAGGAGGGCGTATGTCTTCAGGAGATCCAACGCCCGGCCTTTTATCTGGTGGAGCATCTCGCTCTTCTCAAAGTCCGTTGCGGCAAGCTTGTACCCACCGCCCGGAAGTCCAAGAACCGGAAAACCTTTTCTCCGGAGCGTCCGGATCTCGTCTCTTACGCTTCTGTCATCCTTGCCGGAATTGAACACAAGCTCATCGCGGGTCCATCTTCCGCCGGTAGAAAGAAGCTCGATAACAGGAATAGGCATTTATATTTCCTCCTCTTCGTATTTTTTGTCGAGCGCAGTGCATATCTCGCAGCAGTAGTATTTATCCGAGCAGAAGACCTCTATCTGGCGTTCGAATGATG
The DNA here is from genome assembly GCA_045599525.1 of Candidatus Limivicinus sp. GTDB lineage: Bacteria > Bacillota > Clostridia > Oscillospirales > Oscillospiraceae > Limivicinus. The sequence goes on from JAZRWD010000301.1 coordinate 3,133, forward strand.
CTGTGGTTCTCAGGTAATGCGTCATTGACGAGTCCGGTAGGAGTCCCTCACACCCGATCGTGTTTCGTCCGTTGTCCGTTCTGTAATAGGGGCACTTAATGTCGGATTTGTAGTTTCCGCTCGGCATTGTCATACACCCCCTATTCGGTCAAAGCGCATGATCGCTGCCGGATGCCATTTTCTGCCGAAGTGCCTCCCAGTGCTCTCTTGCGCGTGCTAATGGGTCCTCGCAGTTTTCAACAGGTTTTTCAACATTTTTGGCAGAATCAGAAAAATTTTTTTCAGCTAGATAGGAAGGATATAATAATTCTTCTCTTTCTTTTTCTCTTTCTTTTTCTGTTGCGTTACATTGCGTTACCTGTAACGTTACGTAACGTTTTTCGCTTGCGTTATATGTAACGTGTTTCATCAAGCGATCATCGGATTGGACAAGTGAATGATTAACCTTGAATTGCAACGGGAACATGAGGGTGCAGTTAAGAAAATCAGCCAAGTCTTTGTTTATTTTTTGCTGATTACACTGCAAGCAACTTGGAACAACGTTCTCAGGAACATCCAGCCCACCTTTTGATACCGGTACAATATGGTCTATTGTTGTCGCTACGTCTCCGCAGTAAGCGCATTTGTCATCGGGGTTTATTCCAATGGACTTTTTGTGTTCTGCTCTGAACTTTCTTTGCCGCTGTCTTGTCTGCTCTCTGATCTTTTCCATACCGTCTACGTTCTGGTGATCTGCCCATCCGGTGATGGTGATATAACCGTCGCCGTCGGTATGGATCATTCCGAGCGTCTCAAGATTTGACAGCGCAGCCTTGATAGTTTTTTCCTTGAAACCGAGCGTATCTATCAGCATTTTCAAGGTATACGGAACTTTTTCTGTCAGGAAGATGGTGCCGTTGGCATTGCATCTTCCCGCCATTGTCAGCAGCATTATCCAGATCAGGCAGATGTTGTTGCCATCGGGAAGAGTGCGGATATATTTGATTTTTTTATTGTCGAACATATCGACATTGATCTTTACCCAAGAGATATATGCCATAAATCTGTCCTCTTAAAACGGAAGGTCGCCGTCTTCGTCCGAAATATTTTTGAACGGAGACCCGTCAAATTTTTCTGAGTTTTTTTCTAAAAACTCTTCGACTTCCTGATTGATTTTTTTATTTTTTTCACCGGAAAAATAAATTTTCTCTACGTTTATCTCGCAGACATGACGTTTGTTACCGTCTTTATCAACATAATTCCTCGTCTGGATCTGTCCGCGAACGACTGCCTGAGACCCCTTGTCGAAGTAGTTGCTGATGAACTCTGCGGTGTTCCTCCATGCTACGCAGTCGATAAAATCTGTCTGTTTTTCGCTGCCGTCCTTGCCGGAGAAGTCCCGGTCAACTGCAAGGGTGAAGGATGCCACCGGGGTGTTGCTCTGGGTATACCGGAGAACCGGGGCGGCGGTGAACCGCCCCATGATAACCACGGAATTAAGCATTGGCATTTACCTCCTTCGCTTCGCCGGTCTCCGCGTCTACCTCATAGTCAGCGTAGATCGTGTCATCGGGGACGTCGTACATGTCTTCGTCGATCTTGGTCTTGATGGTCTCGTCAGCGGTGATGCCGCGTACAAAATCGCTCTTGAGAGGGGCATACTTCAGAACGCGCTTCAGGACGGTTTTCTTGGCCATCTCGTCGAAGTTTGTCTGCCAGGGGGAGTTACCATAGCTCTTGGAATATCTCTGCGCGTGGGCCCTTACATCGTCAATGCTCATGACCTCAAAGCCGTAGCCGCCGTCCTTCGTCTTGAAGATTGCGTAGTAAGCAATGGCATCGCCTCTGTCCTTGGTGGCGGGAACGTGCTTCAGCTTCGGATCAAGGCCGAGCTCATATTCAAAGTCATCATGCTCATATACGACCTGAGCCTGAATGATGCTTACCTCGCCGGAGCGGTACGCCAGGTCGATGAGGCCCTTGTAGCCGAGCTGGAACTGTGCCTCCATCGTGCCGTGGTTGCGGTAGGGGATGATGTATGCCTGACCGAGAGCGGTGTTAGGCTCGACTCCGAGCTGCGCGGCCGTCATCATCGCGCCGAGGAAAGACTGGGGTGTGCATTCTGCAAGCTTCTGATTGGTGCTGATAGCGGAGAGAACCATGCGGGTGAACCGCTCAGGAGTGAGGACGGAAGGAAGAGCTTTTTTTATCTCACCCTCCATCGCCTTGACATAGTCCTGCATGGTCTTTGCAGGCTTCTTGGTCATTGCGGTCGTGCTTGCGGCCTTCTGAATGGTATTGGTGGTGTTCTGATCCATGATCAATTTCCTTTCTTTTCAGTGACCCGGAATGTGCGGGTCTCAGTGGTGTTGTAATAGCTTTCGGGGATAGCGCCGTTGATCTTTTCAAAGGACTCTTTGTCGAAGGTCCGGCGGCTGCCGGTCTTCCAGCTGATGGTTGTATTGCCGTAGGTGCCCTTCTCGGCGGCACCCATGAACTCCTTGATGGCGTTTTCATGTTCGGAGCGGGTCTTTTCAAGCTCCTTGATCTGCTTGCCGATGGCATTGTAGATCTCTACGTGATGGCCGACGGCGGTCAGGTCTATCTTGCTTCCGGGGCTGCTTTCGTGGTATATTGTCTTGAGAGCCTCTGTGGTGGCCTCAGCACCGTCTACGGCGGGAGGGGTGTTATTCTGTACCCCGCGCCAGAACTCTTCTTCTGCGGCTCTCAGAGCGCTTATCTCGGCCTCGTTGCGCTCGATGGTGAAGTGATAGAAGCCTTTGCCGAAGGCGAGTGCTCCGAGGTACCATCTGTCAGCGCCGGTGATCATCATGTAATGCACCATCTGGCAGTACCAGTAGTCGGGGATCTTACCGGCTTCGAGCTGCTTGCCGATGTCCCAGGAGCTTGTGGTCTTGCATTCAAGACCGGCATTCTCTCCGATGACGAGACGGTCAACGTTTGCGTGGGCGAAGGGGAGCTCATCGTTATAGATGATGAAGTTGTCGCGGCGGACCTTCTTCCCGGTGGCCTCTGCAAAGCGCTCTGCGACGTACTGCTCAAGATCGTTGCCGAGCCTGACGGCCTCTTTATCTGAAATATCCTCCGGGATGACCTTGCCGGTTTTCTCTGCCCAAAGGGCATAGGGGCTGTTATATGTGTTCAGGCCGAGCACGCTTGCCGCGTCCGAGCCTCCGATGCTTTTTCTGCGGGCTTCGAGCCACTCTTCACGGCTCATTTCCTTGGTGGATATTCTGGTGATCATGCTTTTCCTCCTTCATCTTTAGGCGGCCACTTGGCCTTGCCGAGCGCATCGCATACCACGTTGATGGTAGCGTATGCCTTTTTCAGTTCGTCTTCATAAACAGCGGAGCAGGAGCGTTCAGCGTCCAGAGCTTTCCGCAGGATATCGATCTCATGCAGAAGCTGCTTGCGGGTCTTAAAAATCTGCATGCTCAGTACCTCGCGGTTTCCTTGAGAAGCTTACCGGCGGCGACAGCGGTGTAAACAGTGATGACCGCCAGACTGAGGATCTCATTCCCAAACAGGAGGAGAAGAAGGGGTGAATACTTAACCATTGACATTTCTTCCTTTCCGGCCTTATAATGGCCTTGCATCTTTTTCCTTTGCCGTTTTCGGAGTGGCAGCTCCGGGAGCGGCTTTTCTTATTCTGCGATAGTCACCGTGCCCTTCGTAACCGTGAGAGTCACGCTGACGTCCAGCGCCTTGCAGAAGCTTTGGATCTCATCGATCCGCCATGCCTTGTCCGGCCTGTTCATCTGCTTTCGCAGCGCTTCCGGTGTTGTGTCCATTCCCGGAGCCAGATCCGTGCTTGTGATTTTTCTTTGACGGCAATAATGACTGAACAGGTCGTGCAGTTGCTTTCGTGGGGGAACCGGTATGTACTTTACTTTCGGCATTGCCGCTCTCCTCACTCTTCCGCGATGTCGAACAGCTCTTCCTCGATGTTGTCCATGTCAACGCCCTGGGCCATAAGCTCCATTCCGCGCTTTTCCATGCACCGCAGCTGATAGAGCTGCTGCCGACGGCGGTACTTGATCTGCTGCTCTTTCTTCGCAAGCTTCACAGCATCCGAAGCCCAGAGCCGCTTGATCTCCATTTCTACCTGCTCATCCGTGAGCATTTCGGGTCTTGCCATTTTCTTCTCCTTTCTTCATCCTGAGTAATCAATCGCACAGTCGATTGCATATGATTCGGTAATAAGACCGCCGTCTATGGCAAACTTTACGATCGCCTTGACAGCTTCTTTATTTCCTTTTGCTGCTTCGAGGTTTTCAAAAAATGCGTTGTAAATCGGAAGCAGCTTCGCAAACACCGCGCGTTGCGTTTCGTCCATTCCTTTGGCAATCTGTAGCAGTTTCTGCTTTGCGTCCATCAGGGCCTCCTCTCTTTTGTCTTTTTAAGACAATCACTCAGCAAAAAAAATAGCCACGACTTCTGATGCTTCGAGATTATACCTGTTCATTATAGCTATAATCTCGCTTTGGCGGAATGAAGACCTCTTTCCATTTATCTTCGCGTTCAGAGTAGATATTGATACTCCTATAGCGTCAGCGAGATCCTGCTGTGTGTCCCCATTCTTTATCATGACGCTTTTCAAAAGATTTGAGTTCGTAACTGCACCTCCTCTCTTTTGTCTTTTTAAGACAATCGCAATATAGCACAGCTGTTTTGTCTTGTCAAGAAAATTTTTGTTGATTTTAATAATTCTTTGTGTATAATTAAGACAGAGGTGATTCCAATGAATAACACAGGTAGCAGAATAAGAGATGCAAGAATTAAGGCCGGATTAACGCAGGCAGAGCTTGGTGACAGTATAGGCGTTGGATTTTCAGCTATCCATAAATATGAGAATGGACTAGTTGTGAATCTAAAGCGTGACACCATAGCAGCACTTGCAGATGCTCTGGATGTAAGCCCGGCTTATTTGATGTGTCTTGACAACCAGGATGATATATCTCCTGCAAGGAAAAAGCTTCTTGACGCTGTAGAAAATATGAGTGAAGAAGAAATAAAAAAACTGCTTCGTGTTATTGAAGCAGTAAAAGGGCTTGATATTTAAGAAGCACATTCGACAGTGTCGAACGAGTCTTGTTTTGACAAAAGCATTATGACAAGCTCAATTTCAACCTCTGTCAAATTCATTATTTCATTTATTACATTTTCTTTTATTTCATTAAGCATATTGATCAAGCTCCTTCGTTGTTCTTTATATGCATATAGTAACGCAATTTCATGCGTTTCGCAAGACACAGAGTGGCGATAAGAAAAACTTATAATAGCACAGGAGCGGAAGCGACCCGCTCCCATGCCTTTAATATCAGTTGTGAAGCATTCCTCCTTTCTGATACATAGTATACAGAAAATTTCATTGTTGCATAGGTCCAATGCATTGACATTGCATATCAGTTTATTGACATTTTGTGTCAGTGCACTGATATTCCATGTCAATGAACTGACAGTTTTTATCAGCAAACTGACATTGCGTGTCAGCAAACTGACATTTAATGTCAATGGACTGACAGTTTGCATCAATGGACTGACAGAAAGGGAGGATAATATGTGTGAATATCATGAGGTAGACATGCAAGAATTAAATGATGTAGTTGCGCAGATCAGAACCATAATGCAGACATCCGGGTACTCTCAGAATGCGCTTATCAACGCGCTGGACGGGAAGGTTGCCAGGAATACTATTATGGCATTCCTTAAGGGTGAAGCAGATTGCAAAGTATCAACCTTGCTTTTGATGTTAGATGCAATCCGTGCTGATCTTCGCATTGATACCGAGATGAGCAAAGAGGCTCTTATGTCCGGTGACATATCAGAATACCGAACACAAACAGAGCGGTACAGGGAACAGCTTGAAGATGCCATCAAATCAAGGGATTTTCTTCAAACGCGTTACGAAGAACTAATTGATAAAAACACAGCACTTACACGAACTATTGAAAAACAGCAAGAGCAAATTGATAGATATATTGAACGCATGGACAGGGCAGAACAAAACATTGAGCGCAAAGACAAACGCATTGTGGAGCTGTCACAAAGATTGGGGCTGTGGTGATGGGAATAGATATTCTTTTTTATACAATAGAAATTATTTTTGTAAGCGGTATAGCAGCACTTATTTCGCACATTTATGGGGAGTCGGCATACAGCTGCAGCCGGGAGGAATTCGAGCCAGTAGGATTGTCAAGTTTCTACGTTGACGATTTGATTGATAGATATCCAGACAGAGCACGTTATATTTCACAGCAGAAGGAACTATTTAACTTGCGGAGAGCAAAAAGCTATTCTCTTCGAAAAATGGTCGATAAAGGTGACAACGATGGCCTATTCCTTTTTATCTTATATATTCCTTTATTTGCTGCTGTGTTTTTAGAATGGAAACATGGTTTTGTCGCATCGCTTGTAACGCTTGCGGCGTACATATTATGGGGAATACTGATACGAAGGATTGTAAAGAGCCGGATAGGTGAATTTGACAACAAGGATATAGAAATATCAAAGCCCAAATACTATGATAAGTTTCCGGACATAACCATTTTCATCAACTATTGCGAGGAAGAGAAAAAACGTACTGAGTACTATATAGAGCACAGGGAGGCAAGGATAGAGAAGTGCTCCGATAGGAGAAAGGACGGAATTATATTTAGTGTGATATTCCTTGCCGTGTGTGTTGGGTGTCGTTTTACGTTATGATTAAAGTATGAAATGTAGAGCTTGTAAAAGAGACATTCCAGACAATTCAATATTTTGCTGTTGGTGTGGCAAGGAGCAGAAAAAGGATAAAACAAAGGTCTCCGTTCCAAAACCAACAAGGCTCAAGAGCGGAGACTATTCCGGGCAGATAATGGTTGACGGTGAGCGTGTGCGAGTTGTTGAGCATACAGAGACTGAATACTATGCCAAGGCTGCTGGCATCAAGAGCGGTAAGATTGATGTCAAGCCACGACCGGAGAGCATAACACTTGCTCAGGCTATTGAAAAGTACGTTTCCGAAAAGGCATCCCTTAAGAACACATCAAAGCAAAATTACCTTTACATCAAAGATAATCGCTTTGAAAGTCTTATGAAAAAGAAAATCGGGGATATCACTCCTGATGACCTTGAGAATGCGCGTGAGAATGAACTCAAGAAGAAGTCCAGAAAGGGTGGTACGATTTCACCGGATACTGTAAACGACGCTCTGCGGCTTTGTAAGACGGTTCTGCGAAAGTATACAAAGGAAGCGTTTGAAGTTCAAGACCTTGAGGAACAGCGCAAGTTCCCGGTGGTACTCACGCCGGAAAAGATATTCCCGGCAATTAAAGGGACGGATATCGAGCTTCCGTGCTTGCTGGCAATGTGGCTCGGTATGTCCGCAAGTGAGATTCGAGGACTGACGAAAAGCAAATCCATCCGTGATGGCAAGCTATATATCGTTGAGACGGTAGTCCGGGTCAATGGAGCTGATGAACGAAGAGCGGGTGGCAAGGAGTCTGAAAGACCTAGGTGCTATGATATCCCACCGTACATTCGGCAGCTTATCGATAACGTGGACGGTGACATTATAGAACCAAGAACGGCCCACGCGATCAATCAGCGGCTCCAGACGGAGATCGCCCGTGCCGGATTGCCGCATATCACTTTTCACTCTTTGCGAAAGACCGCTGCGTCTGTCATGTCTTCAGAGAACATTCCAACCATCATCGCCCAGCAACGTGGCGGCTGGAAAACGGATGACACGATGAAAAAGGTATATATGTTTGCCTTTGAAAATGACCGTATCGAGGCCGACAAGAAGATAGACAGCCGCTTCGAAAAGATAATATCATCGAGCGAAAAAGAGTAAATTTACTTGCAAATTACTTGCGAGTATTAAGGAATGTAGTGTTTTCAATGGTTATAGCGTTTTTGAAACAAGTTCGAGTCTTGTATCGTCCACCAAAATTAAGGAAATCCCGGAGTGCTTGATGCTTCGGGATTTTTTCTATTTTATTAGTGCTATCAACGGTTTGCAGGCACTCTTTGCAGCATAATTCTGTTTCTGTATTTTCACATTGTGAACCTATTTTCACAAAATAAACCATCAAAATTACTTGCAAATTACTTGCAGATTACTCGAAGAAAAAGCCGGGGAAGCATTGATCTCACCCGGCTTTTCTCTTTTCTTATTCTTCCTTCGGTACTTCCGGAAGGCCCGCGACAGATGTCAGGAGTGAAAGAATACCGGCAAGGACAGCAGAGCTTGCCACCATGATCCAGTTGACATCACCGAGCGCAACGGCGGTTCCGATGGTAGCAACGGCGGTCTGAGCTACAGTTTTGACAGCGCGAATAGCCGCTGCCTTAATCCAGTTTTTCCAGTAGTTGTTTTCCATAATGATACCTCCTTAAAGTTATACTCCGAAGAGCAGTTTTATAAGAACGCCGACGAGGGCGGTTCCTATGACACCGACTCCCCACAAAATTGCAGAGAGCTTCGTGTTGATGACGGCAAACTGGGTGTCCTTTTCTGCCATCCGTTTTTCAAGGGAATCCAGGCGTGCGTAGAATTCCTCATGCTCTTTTTCATACTGCTTGATTTTTACATTTATCTCGTCCATGTTTGCCATCCTCACATTGTAGCTATGATTTCTTTATGATTTCCGCAGAGAGTAATAGTCTGCGGTGAAAAGCTTGCCGGGAGCAACTGTTTCTGCATCGCATAGCCGCCATAGTCAAGCCACGCGGTTGATGTTATGACCTTGAAGGGTCTGACGCTGATTTGATTATTATGCATGTCAATCTTGATCTTTGACGGTTGCGTGATAGCTGGCTTATGTGTATGACCTACGATCAGAGCGTCAAGGCCGTCGAACACATAAGCGAACCTTTCATTACGGTTTACAGATGCACCGGTCAGGATACCGCCACCTGACCCGTGGATGACTCCAACGCAATATGTAGGGTTGGTTCCACCGTGGCCGTTTATTTTGCCGAACTGCATTTTAACAAAAGCCATGTTCTCACGATACAGATGCTCAAGGTCGAGCTTGCACATGATGTCATAGGTCGGGTCATCGTCAACGTCTTTTCCGCTTCTTCGCTCATGGTTACCGGAAACACAGCAGAGTATGCGGTCTTTTATCGGTGTGAGGTATTCCACCATGAGTTTCTTCTGCTCACGTGGTCTTATCGTCTCGTCAAAGATGTTGGAAACGCTTGTCCTCGTTCCATTGTTAATGAGGTCACCGCCGAGCGTCACATAAATATTTGGCTTTTTGAGTACGCTGTCACAAAAGTCCCGCCAGTCCCGCTCCCGGTGCTCTCTGGCTCCGAGGTGAACATCTGATATGGGGATGATTGTGACATCCTTCCTGTCCGGGTATTTGTGTGTTATAAGCTCGAAGTCATTAAGCATATCAGCTCACCCCCAGCAGTGCCGCCCATGTCAGAGGCCCGATCTCACCGTCAGGCTCAAGGCCGTGATCGGACTGGTAGTTCTTTGCGGCACGTTCTGTTGCGGAGCCGAAGTCCCCGTCTGCCCCGAAGACACCGCAGTAGTATCCTCTGCCGATGAGCAGGATCTGCGCGGCCTTTACGTTATCGCCTTTATCGCCTTTGCGGATTATCTTGAGTTTCACTTCGTCGCCTCCATCGGCTGAGTTGTTCGGTTTTTCCGAACTGTTCGGAATTTCCGACACGTTGGTAGGGACATTATTGTCCTCAGCAACGTACCGCAGAACGCAGTTCCACGGGTAATTGTAGTAGCTGCGGATAGATATTTCATTCCCGGTCTGATCGCCGGGCTTCCCGCCGGTGACAGTACCAAGCTCATTGATTTTGGCCTGCGCCACCCTGCCGCCGCCGATATACATGGCGGTGTGATGCACATAATTCAACAGAACATCACCGGGGAGAAGCCCCTCGCCGTTTTTGAGGTTCACGCTGCCGGTCACGTCGGAAAAGCCGCAGCGCAGGAACGGGCCGCGCATGGTCTCGGTATTGCCAGCCCCGGCTGCCTTCACAGGCACGCCTGCGTCCTCATAGCACTGGATGACGAGGGACGAACAATCGAAGTCCGGGCCCCATCTTTTTGCCTGATCATAGCCGTGGGAGTTATCGTTCGCGTATGCCTGAATGAAGGATACGGCCCTATCAGCTATCTTCATACGTCAGCTCCTAATCTCATCAAGGACGCGCTGTATCAGTTCGTCCTTATCGTCTTCGGTAAAGTAGTCAGTTCCTTTTTCAGGGACGATCTTCCCTATATCGGCAGTGGAGTTGTCGGTCAGGGTGAAGATGAGGTGCCCGTTGTCATCTATCTCGGCAGCCTTTATGCCGCGAGATACTAGGCCGTGCAGCTTGGCGTTTATTGAATTGTGTATAACTACGTTCATTCTGTCACCTCATTCCACAAGAACCTTGTTATCGTTTGCAATGGTAGTCCTCTTTTCACCTGTATAATACACGTCATAGGTGTACTTACCGGCTGGGAATAGAGCGGTACAAGTCTCGTCAAATTCAAGTGTTACAGTGTTGTCTTCGATGTTGTTAAACTCAAATGTCTTGACTACATCGAGACTCTTGTCCTTGAACACGACCTCCACAGTATCATCCGGGCCTATCGTTATTGGCTCATCGTCCTGATCTTTCAGGTCTATCTCAATCTGGATATCAAAGGTATCTCCGGCATACCAGCGGAGCACACCGTTTACTATTCTTGGGCTTACTTCTGTGTTTGGTAAATTATTCATGTGAATCCCCCCCATTTCGATTATGAGTATATAGAAACGACGCCGGGATTATCTACCCCGGCGCCGTCCTTATTCAGTTGTTCCAGGGCGCATCGACAAGGGTGCTTCCTTTGTAGTAGGACAGATGCAGCGCGTCCTTCTGCTCATCGGAGATCGGGAGCGAGTCAATGTACGCCCACCGGACATCCCTGAGAGAATTACGGTCCGTCACTCCGTCGTTGTCGGCATCGACGCCGTTCATCTGGTCCATATTGTATCTGGCATCGTAGAACGACTTCTCACTCATTCCAACGACTTTGCCATACTGCTGATATGCGGTGTAGGCGTTTCCGGCGTCTGCCGTTCCCCAGCCGGGATAATCTCTGTTGAGAATAACACCCTGAGCATTTTTGTGGGCCTGCTCGGCGGTGAGCCCACCGTAGCTCTGCCACATACTCTCAGCCTCTTCCGCAGAGATAACATCTTCAGCGAGTGCATCGCTGATGCCATCGTATCTGATGCCGGTGTTGCGCTTTGCGCTCCACTCGTTGACCTTCTTGATAGCCTCGGCCTCAGACATCTCACCGTAATTGGTGAGCAGGCTGATTGCAGTTCGCTGGTCAATGACAGGAGCAGCATCGTCGGTTCCCTTGTAGAGCTCACCAATCTTATCGCGGGTGTTGGAGCGTATCTCCTTATCGGTTACACCGTGAGCTTTCAGCTCCTCGACAGCGGCAGCGATGGCGTCACCGTCATTTGCCTGGAGCGCGGATTTGAGCTTGTTGTACTTGCCGCCGTTCTCCCAGCTGTTTACCGTCCAGTATGCCTCGTTCTCATCCTTGGCTTCCCCGGCTGCTACAAGCTCGTTGACCGCGTCCTCCTTGGTCATGTTGCCGTCCTGGACAGAGTACTTGAGGCTGTTCTTGAGACCAGGATCGTATGTCTTGACCTTCATGGTCGGGACGAACGAACCGACGGTGCTGTTCCAGATGGCGAGTACATCTCTTGTGAGGTTGGCTGCCGGGATACCGGTAAGCTGAGACAAAGCCTGCAGGCTCTTGTAGATCTTGCCCCACTCGGTCATCTTGCCGTAGTAGGTGGTCTTGGAAGCTTTGTCGATTGTCCCGTTGGCGAGTTTCCAGGTCTCGATCCAAATGGCAGCAGCGTCCTTGAAGGTCTTGAGAGAGGCCACGCTCATGTCAGCGCTGTTGTCGCCCTGAAGAGTAGCAACAATGTTCTTGAGAATGGGGATCTTGCCGATGACAGTAAGGTCTTGCATAAAGTTGCCATCAAGGATTTTGCCTTCTCCGGCGAATGCCTGCCATACCTTCTGGAGGAAAGTCTCATAGTCATCGTCATCGCGTACGGCGTCCCAGATAGACTCTGCTATCGCGGAGGCCGCAGCGGATGCGATGTATGTTACCACCATTCTCCCGATATGGTCCTTGTTGAGTCTCCATCCTTCGGACTTGTTGGTCCTCTTGGTGTCAAGAACAAACTGCGATGTTGCGTCCATGATGATGTTACCGGACAGCGTAGGCTCTGCCATAAATGCTGTGGATGCCTTTGTGAACATCGTGGTGCCGCGCATTATCTCGGAGCGTGTCAGAGTAGAGTCCATGACCTGGGTTCCGTAGATGACCTTGCGGAAGATATCTGCGGTTGCTTTTATAAGCTCCTCACCTGCAAGGGTCGGATTGTCTGCCTTTGCCTGAAGCTTGGATGCTATCCAGAGTACGCTCCATGTGAGCTGGTCTCCCTTTTCAGCAAGTATCATTGACTTGTCCCGGACCTTGTCAAGCGTTGTCTCGTCGTGCTCGATCTTATGCTTCAAGCTTCTTGCTATATCCGTGTCATAATAACCAAGGCTTTTCCACACGGCGGTGCCGGAATACTGAAGAGCTTCGTTATATGCCTTTTTAAGGGAACCGCGCTTGAACTTCAATGCGTTTGCCATGTTCTTCGGGTCGAGGACGTACATTGCTCTGACATAGGAGGTAGGCTGGAGAAGGGCTACACGGACGTTGGCGGCAACGGCTGCTATCTTATAGTTGCTTGTCAGCATCTGAGATATGTTCGCACCGCGATCACCGGAGTCGGCAGCTCCGTTAACATCCTGAAGCAGTGTACGGAAGTACTTCCCGGCGGCGGGGCCGAAGGTGTCTTCCATTGCTTTCTTTATGCCGTCAGCAGTAAATGTGCCGTCAGTGTTTGTGTTTCGCTCGGTATAGTTAAACCACTTGATAGCATCCAGAAGCGGCAGGCCAAGTCCGTTCAGCTTTGCCATATCGCTCATGTGATCAGCGAAGGTGTCGAATATGTCACCGACGATGAGAGCATTGTTTGCGTTCGGGTTGAGGCTCTTGGAGGAACTAAGGTTCAGCAGGCGGAACATGCTGTTCGCGTTGTTGTCAGTGTCCTTCATCGGGCGCTCATTTGCGTCAGTCTTGATGGGGTAGTAGTTATTGCCTTCGGTATAGAACTCATAGCCAAATCGAGCCATCGAGATCTCATTGCCCCATTTGCCGCCCTGATCAGCCATGTAAAGCCGGAGCTTGTCCGCTACCTGTTTCTCACGTTCGGTAAGGGTGCCGACGATATTGCTGATATCGTTTGCGGTGAGGTGGTAGTGGGTGGTGTTCTGCACGGTCTTTCCGTTTTCAGTAAAGTTTCCGATGCGGATACCACCGGCCTGAATGTGCTTACGTGCCTGTTCACGGTTCATCAGCTGTGACAGCTCCATGATCTGCGCTGTGTTCATGCGGATCTGATTACCGTCTTCCAGCGTGAAGTAGTTGACCTCGGTACGCCATTTGCGGATCTCTTCCGGAGTATATACGCTCTCGGCAAAGTCCTGAATTGCCTTGGCATTGAATGCAAACTTTTCCCATCCGCGAGTGAGGCCGTCAAAGAGTGCCTCCCCGGCTTCACCGAAACGCTTGAAAGCATAGAACGGAGTTGCGTTTTTCCATTCGATGAAGTCTTCAACACCGGCGACGTTCTCGTTTCTGTCTTTCAGGGAACCTATCTCGCTCCAGTACTGCATGCTGTTCTGGGCCATTTCCGGGATGTTCTTGTACCGGGCATTGGCAAGGGTTACGTTTGCCTGACGGATTGCTTTGGCAAGGTTGCGGAGGAACTTGTCGAACGCCTCAAGCTGTTCAGCGTTCATGCGGTTGATGGTGTATGTCTCGCTGCCTGCATCCAGGATAGTGTTTGCAAGCTCGTTAAGGAACTCTCTGCTTTCCTCGGATATATCAAGATAGGCTCCGACTTTATCAACGGCTTTATCGTTTCCGTTGATGACTCCTTGCTGTCCATCAATAAGTTTTTTAATCTCTGCAAGAATGGAACCGAACTTGCGGTCCTTCTGTGTCATCTCGCCACCGTTCAGCAGGCGCTTGGAGGAGAAGTCGATGCTGTCGAGCAGCTCTGCCACAGGAACCTTGAGCGCTTCGGGGATGTGCTCCTTGTCAGAGTTCTTCAGCAGCCAGTCGGAAAGCTTTGTGGCGGTCTCTGTGATGCGCTTGCGGTACTTCTTGACGGAGTCGCTGACGTTGCGCTCGTCTCTGTACTGCCGGAGCACTTCACGGCTGCGTGCAAGGCTGTCCTTATCCACTACGGAACGGGCCTGTTTCAGTATCTTCCTGGCCACGTTGCTGTTTTCGACCTTGAGCACCTCATCGTTTGCCCTGCGGATTTTCGAGTTGATGGTATCAAGGTTGTTCTGCACTTTGCGCAGAGCGGCTCTCTCGTCCTCTGTGAGCGCTTTGGGTTCTCTGCCGTTAAGAATGTCCTTCTTCTGCGCAAGAAACTCCTGACGCATGCTCTGGGCCTCTGAGAGGGTGTTAAGGCGGTTACGGAAGATACGCAGTGCATCCCGCTCCCCGGCGGTCAGCTTTCCGTATCTCTCGCTCTCCACGTTCGCCGCTGCAAGCTCAAGCACATCACGGTTCGACATCGTGGACTCGCGGATCTGATACTGAATATCTCCGTCGGTAGCGTGGTTCTCGCCATAGCTTGCAAGGACCTCATCGCGATGATCAAGGTTGAGAGGAATGACGTTGCTGATGTTGGCCGTCTGCCCGGTGCCGAACTGATTTGTCAGTATGGCATCGCGGATAGTTTCGAGTCTGCCGTCACGCACGTTTGCATTGGTTATGACGGTGCCGCCTTTGCGGAACTCGATGACGATCTCCGCTCTGGTGACTCCGGCACGTTCCAGCGCTCTCATGCGGTGTCTTCCTTCGTGGCCTACCACGTTGAAGTTCTTATCAATGGCAAGGTACGGTGTCTGCCGTCTCTGCTTCTTGAGGCCCTCAATGAAGTCATATTCGTCAACGGTTGTGCCGTAGTCTCCGGGTAGTGTATCGAATACGTCTCTGGACTGCCACTCGTCAGTGGTAAGGTTGAGGAAGTCCGTCGGGTTGATGGATGTGATCCACTTCTGCGCGTAGTCCTTCTTCCTACCGGCACCGCTGTCCTCAATAAGGCCTTCGATGCGGTCGTTCGTCATGATGGCAGAATCGCGGACCATAGACTGGTCACTTCCACCGGTCGATGCATTTGTATTATTATTTTTATTTTGGGTATTGCTTTTCGTCGCGTTGTTGCTTATAATAGGCCCAGAAGAGTTTTTCCCCTGAGCGCCGGGAACACCGGAAGAGCCGTTTATTTTGGGAAAGGCTCTT
Organism: Candidatus Limivicinus sp.; assembly: GCA_045599525.1. GTDB lineage: Bacteria > Bacillota > Clostridia > Oscillospirales > Oscillospiraceae > Limivicinus. Next base: position 18,527 of record JAZRWD010000301.1, read on the forward strand.
CTTTCCATTTCATTGACGTTATAAACTATAGACCCGTCGTCATTATATGCTACGGAAATAGTTGCTCTATAATACGAACCATCAAAATCCATGAAAAACCCTCGCATGTATCTCCACCCATATTTTGCGAAGTCACCATGAATTTTGTTGTAGTCCGCTCTGTTCGGCATATTTGGAAATCTGTCTCTAGAGACCTGCACAAGCTCGTCAATATGGGCTTCGGCGTTAAGCTTTGCCTCATACTCGGAATCCGTTAGAACTCTTGTGTGTCCTTCATTGTCTACGATGACATTTCTAAATGCGCCCTTTTCTGCGGAAGCCCTTGTCAGTTTAAGAATATTCCCGTCTGCTGTTGAAAAAGCAACGTCATTACCATTTCTAATCTCACGATTGATATAATTTGTAAGTTGCTCTCCCCATTCCTCCGGGTCACTTCCATACAGCACCTGGCGATTTGCTTGAACATAAAACATTCCGTTCGCGGTTTGTCTTATGTCATACTGCTCCTCAATGCCATTACTGGTCTTGGGAGCTTTTTTTGTACCATTCGGTGCCTGACCACGTTCGATTTCAGGATGATTGGCCATGTACTCGTTGAATTCTTCCGTGGTAAGGATATCGCGGAGATAGCTGATGGAATCATACGGATTGCTTACGGGGTCATTACCGGTTTCCGCAAGGAATCTCGCAGCATCGAACGTCCACTTGCCGCCGCTCTGCTTTTTGCCGATCTTGTCGTAAGCACTCCAGTCCTCGTTATAAAGGACGCTTACGCCGATCTTCTGAAGCTCACGCGCAAGGTTGGGGGAAAGCGTACTGCCGTTGAGAGAGATGCCTTTCGTGTCACCGATATAATTCTGAATGGAACGTGCCACCTCGGCATCGGGAACGACTCTGACGGGCTTATCATAACGGGAAAGAATAACGGTTCTCGGTTTACCGGCTGCTGCGAGTCTGGAGCTTGCCGGGCCGGAATGCCAGCTCATGGCACCGACGCGGTCCTTTGCTCCTTCAAAGCGGAAGCCTTTTGTAAGCTCGGATCTCGGAATAAGCGTTTCCACCGTGACGAGTTCCGGCCTCTTGTTTGCCGACGCAAACTGATCATTCAGCGCAGACAGCGATGTGTGGATATACGGATTATATCTTGCCGGGATAGGAGTCTGCGCGGTACCGTCATCGTTGACGCCACCCTTCTCAAGGCCGAATTCGTATGCTACCTCGCCATAGGAAGCGTTCCGGGGATCATCATCTATCTTGAGATTGCCGTTTTTGTAGCGTTTCTGCGTGGCTCTCTCCAGATGGCCTTCGGACATTTCCCACTCGTTGAGCTGGATCGGGTTACGCCAAACTGTTTTTCCGGTCTTCTCATCCCTTACGGCTCCGGCCATAGGGGAGTAGAGCTGTGCTTTTGCCACAAAGGTCTCCGCCGGTTTTCGCTTAGTTGCGATGGTTCTTGCCTCGACCATGAGAGGATTATATGAAACGACGCGAATTACTCTCGATTTGATAACATTTTCGTTTTCGTCAACAGGCTGTATCTGCATTGCACGGTAAACCTTTATGACATCTCCGGTCACCTCAGCGTTGTTGAGCATGGAAAGCGTTTCCGGATCGGATACTCTTACAAGACGCTGGTCTTCCGTGTCACCGATGCTACCAAGTTCTGCCTCTTTCTGCGGCAGAACATTTTTTATCTGCTTGACGATCTCCGGAATGGCAGCGTCCTGTTTTGCCTGAAGCAGCGCGTCCTCTTCAAGGCCCATGCGGATCATGTCCTTGATACCGCCGAACGCGCTTGTGTCTGTCGGCATAGTGAGAGATACGCCACCCTGTGCAGATGCGTTGCCGTCAAGGTCGTAGCAGGTAAAGTCTTCAAGGAGCTTGTAGTACCCTTCCTCGCTGCGGAACATATCAAACTTGGGGATGTATCCGTGCTCGTCACACCATGCAAGATATTCGTCAGCTGCGGCTTTTGCGTCACCGAGGCGCTGGAGTGCTTCATTGTAGTTGAATGTATCCAGTTTCTTGGCAAGCTTCACACCGTCGGCATTGCGTGTATTCTGCGAGTTGGTGTAGTCGGTATAACGGTCAATGTTCGTCATGACCGCAACGATATGGTTCAGAGAGGACTTGTGGTAAGGAATGACCATGCGGATATCGGGGTCTGCAAGCATCTTGCGGATATGCTCATCAGATACACCGACAGCGATGGTACCGCAGTTTGCGGTGTATCCGTCAGCGCTTTGGATGGCCTTCGCAAGCTCGAAGCCTTCCTGGGCGGTGAGACGGTCCTGCCCGTTGTACTTTTTCCCGATGATCTCATAGCACTTGCGGATAAAATCCTTGCTGCCGCCGTACACGGTGGAGCCAAAGCTCTGACCATCGCGCCATGCATAGTTGCCATTTGCGTCAAGGCCGGGTGCAGCGCCTCCATCAATGACCTCCGGGACAAGGCTCATGTTGGTCTTGATTCCGGTAAGGCCGAACTGGAGGGCAAACATTGCCTCCTTTGTATAGGCGTGTGCCGGGAGCTGCTTTGCGCTTAGGTCTGCTACCATCTGGAAGTAGTCAAATACAAGGCGGGGAACATAATCGGAAAAGCTCTGAATGCGAACGCCGCCGACGGAGTACGCCCGTTCCACATTGAACTTCTTTGAGGTGAGTATTTCGCTGAGATACTGCACGTCAGTCTGTGCTGCCATCGGCCCGCCAGCGCCCTTCTTGGAATTGTACAGGCCGAGGATGCGCTTGTTGTTGGTGTTCAGGTTATCGAAACCGGCGGAGGACATGAAGTCTCCACGCATAACAAGCTTTCTGTCTTCGGGGTGTTCCTTGAGGTTCTTGGCGATCTTGTACTCGACAGTTTTCTTACCGGCGGTGCGGAGTACCTCATTGATTTTGGTGAAGTCAAGCTCGGAGTTCGGCAGCGTGTCAATACCGTTTCCGGTGTTGTTTATTACGCTGTTGCCTCCAAAGTTGAACGCGTCAATGTGCTGGCCTTCCTTCGCCATGCTGCGGACGAGGGGGTTATACATGCGGACGAAGCTGTCAGCGACGAGTGCCTGTCTGTATCTCTTGGCATCGACGAAGCAGAGCGCGCATGCTGTCTCGAAGTCGTTCTCGCGGATGATGTCGTTTATGGCGGCGATGCTGCCAGGACCCATATCGTAGTCATCCATGATGCCGTCCTCGATCATCTGATTAAACACGGCGTCAAGAGTACGGCGCTTTTTGCAGATAAGGGAGAAGTCCAGATTCATAGCGTATTCGCCGTTTGCCTTAACAACGCTGAACACAGCATTGCCGGTCTCCGGATCTGTAACGACATCTGCTCTGCTCCACTCACCGAACAGCGTGTACTGTTTTGCGAATTCCTCGCAGATATCATAGAGCGTGTTCATCTGTTCGAGCATCTCACCGCGTTCGGTTTCCGTGATAGCACCGGACTTTACTCTTTCAGCGAGGAATGCATCGAGCTTTTCTCTGCCGCCCTCGTCATAGGTACGTATGCTCAACTGAGAATGACCGTTGTCATCGGAAATACCGACGGTATCACCGTTATCGTTGGTCATGTCCGTATACGCTTCCTGGAAGCTCTCATTTGCCTGCATTGCAAGCTTATCGAAGGCATCCACGATCTCCTGCGCATACTGTAGCGTTCCGTTTACATCCTGCATCAGAAGGCGGGATTCATAGGTTTTACCGGCTTCGGCATTCTTGAAGTATGCTTTGAGGTTCGCCTTGGCATTTTCTATAAACTCTTTGAACGCATTGAGAATGCGGTGGAACAGGTCAGTGTGCTCGTCATAGAGTCTCTTTATGAATTGAGACTGCGGGAGGATCTTTACTACGGCCTGAGCAACGACCTCGCGGGTAGCACCGTCATAGTCCAAGAGCTTACGGTTACCGCCGTCGGCCTTGTTGGCTGCCTTGATTTGACGGTTCCACTCGTCCATTCGCATACGGATAAGATCGTCCACGGTGGTGGGGGAGTTCTCGTCGGTACTTGCACTGCGAAGCTGCTTGTCAAGTTCGCTGAGAATAAGCTCCCGGAACTCGTTATAAGCCTCCGGAGCGTCATACTCGGTGCTGTGCATGAACTCATGCGTGAATGCCTCAATCAGAATGTACTTGCCAGCGTCTTCAAGGCTCTTGATATCATCTATACCGGCTGCGATGTCAACGTAGATAGCGTCGGTGTTGCGGCTGAATCTGCCGTTATCCATGTTGAAATTGCCGTTGGAGTCATAAAGGATGATGTCTCTTCCCGTCATTGCAGCGAATGCGGTGAAGTATCTGTATGCGCTCTTTTGACGGGTATTGAGCCTGCTTTTCAGCTCATTCGGTGTCATGCCGTCAAGGCGTACCAAGTGCTCGCGGCCTTTGTTGTTCGGGGTTTCTGTATAGTACACGTTACCGACGCGCCGACCGTTCACCTTCTGGCCGGAGTTAACGGAATTCGCACGCCGTTCTGAGGTTTCGCGTGCGGTATCTGTTGCTGCAGCACGCCCGGCCTCGAACGCAAGCTCCACCTGCGTGTCGGTAAGGAACGATACGCTGGCCTGTGCTTTCGCGGTTTCAATAGGAGCTCCGGACTTGCCAAGAGTATATGCAGTAAAGAACGCGGAGTCGTAGTTTTCCACATTCTGACCGGGGGCAAATATGGCCTTGAATGCTCCTGCCTGGCGACCGTACTTTTTTGCGGCCTCATCGAGAGAAGATGTGGTGCCGGGAGTGGAGGCAGATGGTGCAGACGCAGTAGAGGTTGATGCCGACGCCTTTGCAGAGGGCGTAGTGCTTGCTTTCGGCTGTGTATATGTGGCCCTTGATACAAGGTTGCCTTCTGCGTCACGAACGAATGTAAAGCCCTTTACAGGGTTACGCATGGGTTCCGGTGCAGGCGCTGTTGCAGCCTTTATATTTGCCGCTATGGTTGTCTTTGCACGCTCGTTTGCAGCTGCAGCCTCTATATTGGCATTCTGTTGTTCCAGCGCTGCGCGGATCTCAGCTCTGATCTGAGAACCGTCCTTACCGGTGGTGCTTATGCCAAGTTCCTCCAGCCGCGCAGGATCTGCCTGTATGGAGCGTACAAGGTCGCGATTAATGTTTATAGGCTGTGGTGCAGTAGTTTCCTCGTCTACGGCTGCTGTGCTCTCTACGGCCCCCACAGAGGGTTTATCGCGCAGATTATATTCTCTCGCGTTAAGGGCCTCGGTTCCTATGCTCTCGGCCCATGCAGTATTGTAGTTATCGTTTCTGATATTCTGAGGGTCAAGCTCGTTTGCTACGCGCTGTCCATATTTGCTCTGGAAGATGTTGCGGCGGTCCTTCTGCGTGAGCTGCTCCCCAGCTGTGAACTTTGCAATAGAGTCCGCAATGGCATTTACGTCACCGGTCTCACCGTACTGTGCAAGCTGAGTGGCGGCAGCGTCACGGACCTTTAACTTATCTGTCTCGGTGAGCTTTGCCACGTTCTGCTCAACAATATCCTTTATGGCAAGGCCGTCCACCTTTTTACCGGCTTCAACTTTTTTCTTGATGCGCTGTGCAAACTCGTTGTCCGGGTCAACCTCAAGAGCTTCGGATACAATGTCGTTTACGCTGTTGCCGTAGGTCTTCCCGTAGTAGTTTGCTTCTGCGATGGCACCGGGAATCTGAACAGAGTTCATGGCACCGGCAGAGAGAGCGCCCAGCAGGCCGGAGTATACTACCTGTTCCCAATCAACGGACTCGTCGGTTCCGAGGATAGCGTTCTGGAACAGCGGGTCAAGGATCTCCTGCAGAGACTCTTCGATACCTTCGGACAACATTTCCCCACCGTAGTTGATAGCGAACTTTGCAATGCCGTTGTCGATCTTGGAGACGATCCTAGAAATAGCCTGATTGGATACTGCACCACCGAGCTTGTTTATACCACCAAGTGCGTACTGGAGCGCGGCCTCAGAGATACCTGTCAAGGTAGAGTAAGCTCTTGCCTGCTTCTTATCATAGCCAAGGTTGAGCATCTCCTGATAGGCGTTACCGGCTGCGGAAGCACCCATGAGAACGTCACCGGCAATGGTACCGGCGATAGGATTTATGAGGCCGATAGCAGAAGATGCAAGGATAGACGGCAGCATGTTCGCGGTGGTAGTGCCGAAGTCATAAACGCCCTGGGCAAGGGATGTGTTGCTGTTGAGCTGCGGGCCACGGTATGCGAGGTTCTGCCTCATCATCCCACCGAGCTGCTGTCGTACGCTCGGCTCAATGTAATCCTCATTGCTGACTACGCTTTTCAGACCACTCTTAAACTGGTCAACGCCAGAGTTAAGAGCACCTATTGTCATTTCAAGACCCGGGTTGTCCTCGTAATACTTTTCGTATATTTCTCTTGCCTGAGCATATTTGAGGCTGGACTCAATGCTGTCGAGATACTCATCTGCTTTTTCTTCCCCGTATTTTCCGAGATAGTAGTTATAAGTATCGACCTGCTGATCGGTCATATACATATAATCAGGGTTGAACGCTTCGGATACAGCATATCCTGCCTTTGACCCGCTCATAAGTGCATTGTAGTTATCTCTTGTAAACGAAACCTTGTTTTTTACTTTATCTCCACCAAGAGACATGCCGAGAAACTGAACCGACGGAGTGGCATCTGCTGCATCGGGGTTGATCATTCCGGCGCCGATCTGTGCGAAATACTGGAACTGCTCGTCGCTATCAGCGTCACTCTGGAGCTTTGCAGCGTTCTGCTGCCGAGAAGCCTGTGTCAGGGTCTGCTTCTCTTGCATCAGATCACGCTCAACATCTTCAGCCGTAGAGTATTTTGCATACCCTCTGTCCTTCAGGTACTTACTGGCTACATTTCTGTTAAACTCAGCAATGGCGAGATCGTCTGTGAGCCAACCGGTATCAGTGGATGTGCGTCGTGCATTGTCCTGTGCAGAGCGTACATCAGCAAGTAACTGGGTAAGATCGTCTACCCGCTTCTGTCCGGAATTGACATCATAAGCGTCCAGATGCCGACGCTCTTTTTCGCCCTCAATAGCTGCAGCATAATCGTCCCTCTCCCTTGAGAGGTCGCCTATACGCTGGTTGTAGCTTTTTACCGTCTGAAGGTAGTTGCTTCCCTTATTCGGGTTTTTCGTACCGGTATAGTTTTTGATATACTCGTCCCGCTCTTTTGTCAGAACATTGATTCTGTCCTGCGGGTTATATATCTTTACATTGACCTGTCCACCGTTATTGCGATACTGTGTGCCGCCGTAGGCATCGCTGCCATAAGTTTTGTCAATTACATGAGCACGTTCAGCTGCTTTTTTCTGCAAAAATGTACTGGCCATAGAACATCTCCTTACTTTACATACCGAACTGTATTTGTTTTCGGGTCATATATTTCCACCACAGACCCATTGTTTACCATCTGTTCAAGTTCCTGATAGCTATATCTGGAATTGCCTATTGCTACCCATCCGGTGCCGTTCTTATTTTCTATGGTTGCGTTATCCGGGATTTCGTTGCTGGGCTGCTGTGTGGAAGTTTTGGGGCTATAAAGATAATTCCCGACGCCACCCACGACGGCATTCGCATTACCGTTTGCACTTTCATAAAGCGCATTTACACCGTTTGCAATAGCTGTGTTTGCAGCGTTGGGTCCATATCCTCCACCACCGCCGCCACCGGTTCCGGCTGGAGTATATCCGGCAGGATACATTCCGGTCAAAGCATAATACTGTTCGGGAGAGATAACACCATTGCGATATGCCATATCCGGGTTCTCGGATGCCCAGTTATTAAGCATATTGTTTGCAGTGTCGTTACCGTAGAAAGAAGCATAACCGGAGAAGTCGCCGCTCTTGGCAAGGATCTCAGCACGGTCAAGGCCGATGTTGTAGTCATCCTTCCAACGGTCGTAGCCGCGCTCATAGGCGGTATCAGCGGCGCTCTGAGCATAATTACGCTCGGTAAGCCACATGTTATAATCGTCCAAATATCTGTCATACTCGTTCTGCTGAAGATCACCGAGCATGCCGTACTGCTGCAGGAGGAAGTCCCCCTCATCCTTGTACTGGTTGTATGCGTTCTGATAGAGGTCGGGGATAACATCGTTCAGCTGCTGCAGATATGCGTCATACTGCTGCTGGCCTACGGACTGCGCATAGGATGACCCGTAGCCTCCGGTGAGTGCCGCAGCCTGTCCCATTGTGTCCTGCATGGCCATATTGCCACGGTTGGTATACTGCTGTGCATACTGCTGATAGAGCATGTCCGCGTTCAGATCGTACTTGAACTTGTCCCTGTTTACGATTTGATTGTACAAATCCATGAGCTGGCTGTCATAGGTGCCTGGATAGGTGGGGGCATTCTTCTGCGCATTCTGGAGCGCAGACAGTGCGTTCTGATATGCAGCATCGGATACCGGGTCATATCTCTGCGCCACCGGCGTTGCGTTGTAGTCTGCGATTACCCTTGTAGGGGTAGGTGATGCAGGCGTTGCATTTCCGGAACCGCTGCCGACTGCACCCGCATACTGCTGCTGGCCCTCTTCCTTTTCTACATCGTCATTCGTATCAGGTTTTTCAGGTTTCGGTGTTGGCTTGTAGGTCGATTTATCTACAGCAACGACATTTCCGTAAGAGTTATTGCCGCCTGTACCTCCGGCTGTTACCTGAGTCGCCTTAGTGTCGTATTTTCTTGCCATTATTTCGCCTCCTGTTTATTTGCATCTGTAGTTTCTACCCTGTACCGGGTGAACAGAGCTTTGACAGCTTTGTTTTTTACTATCTGCTTTTTCTGACCCGGATTGAGAGCATCATAGATTGTCTGCAAGGCTTCTTTTATCTCCCGGTTATAAGCAAGGACTTTTTCTTCCAGCGTCATTCAGTCACCCCCGAAAGCAAAATATCCATAGCACGTTCAAGTTGAGTGATGCGTTCGCCGTCTCTCGGCTGTTCAGCCGGAGAAACATAGTCAGCATCAATCTCCGCCTGTGTGCGTTCCACGATTTCACCGTCAATGTATTTGTAGCGGTAAACTCCACGATCATCTGTGAGAGGTTTCGGCAGATAATGCACTTGAGCGAGGTTATATCTGTCTCCTACACCCTCATCAATGTATTCCCACCCGGTGAGGTCATCCGGTAGTGTGTAGCTCCCCTCAATGCGAGTTATTCTTCCCTGTTCATCTATCAGGGCATAGACTTTTGATTTTATTTTGTCCATAAGCACCTCACCGTTCTGCTGAAAATGCGATGTATTGGGGAACAGACGGGGCACCTGTCGCATCAAGTACAGCCGGTTGACTTGTTGTCAACCCTGTAGCGTCTGCCTGTATCCACAGAATATTGTTTCTTACTTGAAGCACGGATATCGTTGTTGGTGTAAAAACAGAACCATTTGATCTTATCCGCAAGCTGTTTACAGTGCTTGTCATTACAGGCGTTGTACGCATTTTTGTCGGAAGAATAATGGCAAATCTGGCTCGTGATGTAGAAGTGCAGAACCCTGATGCAATAGGTACGATGTAATCTCCGTAGGACGGGATAACGAACAAATCAGTTTGACATTTCAAAAGTTCGGTCGCATAATCAGGTGCAGAGTCATTCGCAAGAGTTGATACCGAACCATATTCCAGTTTAACAGCCCTTATTGGAAGTGGAGAAGACATAAGGCTTGACGAATATGTCACTATTCGGAAATACTTATCTTGCGTGTTCAGCTCAACGCTGCAATCTATGCCGCCATTCGTGAAACTGAAAAACGAATTTGATCCGGATACAACGTCTAATGTTCCTGACAAGATTTCCCCATTTTGAAATTTGATGCTTGCGGTCATTGTTTTTCCTATAAACGCAGTGCAATCTTCAAACATCTGCATAAACCAAGGGCGTTTTCCAATGGATATGCCACTTGAATTTATGGTGATGTCCTGTTCGTACCCACCGCAATACCACCTGTCCGCTGTGTATCCTCCATTTTGAACAGTTCCTGTTGTCCATCCACGCTGATTGATAGTGAAGAATGGATTATCAAGAAGATTTCGATTGGACAGCCGATATTTATCGAACTTCACCTCGCCACGCACATGGAGCTTCCAGTTTTCAGCGATGTCCAGCTCATAATCGTTTTCTGCGTATTTACCGAACGCAGCTCCGTGGCCACCATCTTTCTGCTGGTATGTGACCTCCTCCGTTGGCACTACGGCTTCATACGTTGTCGCGTTTCCTATCCCGTCTGTCAGTGTTATGAGAACCTTATACGACGTCGAAACTCCTATGAGGCCACCACCTATTACCGCAGAAACACCACTTGTCAAAGCAATGGGAGACCCATACGCCCCGGACGCCTGTGCATATCTTGCGTTAAGGATAGGTGTTGTTCCTATAGGGGAATATGAGGCGGTAGCTTTTACTGAAATATACGTACCGCTATCACTTTCAACGCCGGAGCTATTGGAACGAAATATCTCGATGCCGGATAGCCCAGGCAATGAATACGCCTGCACTGTAAATGTCAACGTTTGTTCCGCGTATCTGCCCCGCGAGTCATATACGATACAGGTTATATACATCTGCCCGGCGTTATTAAGAATCTGCGTCCTGTAAGGGCTTGCGGATATTGTCGATCCATTGAACATGACCTCATACCGGGATATCGTAGCTCCGTATGCACCGCTCATGTTGATCTTGCTGGAGTCGAATGTTATCTGTGTTCTGCTGAAGCTCTGTATATATGCAGATATGCCAGCGACCTTGGTTCCAACGTTATACGGTGCCACGGTGGCCCATCCGGATGTTACCGCCGGTTTTACGCTTGCAGGAATGGAATATGTCGCTTGCGCGGTTGTCGTTCCTATAACAGCCCCACCGCTGATTGTTTTAAGGGTAAAAGATACTGTAACGCTGTTCCCTGTTGTGTTCTGCGCAGCCAAACTAATCGGTGGCGTAAAGCTCAAGGCCGTACTGGATGTATCTGTAGCAATAGTCCCGCTTGCGCTACCGCAGGTATAAGTGATCGTATGCTTAAACGCGGAAGATGCTCTCTGAATAGTCAACGAAACAGGGGAGCCAAGCGCGCCACCAGCTACTACAAGGGATGATGCCCGCGGAATGGTAGTCAGGTTTACAGTGGTTGTATTAACAATGTTCCAGCCCTGGGTTATAGGAGTATTCTGCGAATCGACATAGCCTGTTATATTTACTTCTATGTTTACGCTTTTGCTTCCGTCTGCATTGTGCTGGATGCTTGCGGAGCTCCAGGGGGGAGATGGATACTCTGCAGACTCTGCCGTAATCGGGTAATAACCAACTGTACTGCCGACTCCGGCATAGTGCGTGCCGGTGTAGCTGTTGAACTCGACAATGGTTGCACCGTTTACCTTGATGTATCCGTTGAGCCAGTATCTATATCCGGCCCATTCGTTGCCTATAAGCACGTCAACTGAAAGAACAGACGTATTATTATTCAGATCGTATTGTTCTGAGTAAATGATCTGGCCCTTAGAACCTTTTGTACCGACAACGTTTATAGTTCCGGTTACTCCTTGTGCCATTCAATCAGCCTCCTATCCACTTAATTGTCAGGCCGTTGTTGTGGGTTATTCTCCACTTGTTGCCTATGGTCGCGGAGTTCGTAATGGATACGTCCCCGATATATAACATGCGGTTGGAGATGTACGCGACTTCTTGACCGTTTATGCGGAATGATACTCTGTCTGCCGTGTAGAAGGCACAGCTCTGATCCTCGTCGAACCTTTGATACTTCTCACCGTCAATGGTTACCTCGGTACTCGTCAGGTTCTGCCCGATAGCTATGCCGATGATGGGTACGCCTTCGCTGTCATAATCAATGAAGCCGGAACGGATGAAGCCCTCTGTGTGGATCTTGTACTCGGAGAACGTTGCCGCCTCTTCCTGCAGCGTAGATATCTGTGCGTCATATCCGTAACTCTGTACGGTTTCCCTTGCTGTTGTTTCGATGGTGGATCCTATGCTTTCCTGGAAGGTGCCCCACTGATCAGATATAGCAGTGTATTTGCTGTTGAACTCCTGCTCCAGGCGGTCTTCCTCGGCAGCAACATAGTTCGCTGTGTTTACGATCAGCGAACGAAGCTCGTTATATGCTTCTCCGATGCTTCCGCCAGACTGAGAAGAACCTCCGCCAGACGATGTTTCAACATTCTGCGGGGCGTTGGATATGTCAGAATAACTGATGTTGTTGAGAGCCACGTTGAGGTTTTCGGAAAGCCGGAACAGATAGTTTATAACCTGTTGCAGGCGCTGCTCCGGCTGCCCGTTAAAGGTGGGTGGTATCTCAATCTTAATAGGCATGCTCATCGCTCCCCACTTCGTATATCTTCGAGAATGAGTATATACGAATGTCACCTGTTCCCTCTACCCCTAAGCGGAAGTGGTCGCATCGGCGGGGTCTGACCGGGAGCATGAATGTATTTGTTCCACGTCCTTCCATGTGCCCGCAGTGATGCCATATACCGTCGGAATCGTATTCCATGTACATATCTGCCTTTGATCCTCTCGGCAGTTTCATGCGAAGGTTAAACCGGGTGACATATTTCTGCTCCACAGTGGTATATCCTATAAGACCGGTCTCCGCTCTCCAGTGAACGTTGTCCTCCAGCGTACCGACGTTGCCAAGCTCCGCCATGAGGTCGCCTGAGACCGCGTCGAGGTAGTAGAGATCGTCACCGCAACGGGAGAATGCAATGACATGGGTGTTGTCTTCACGATGCCACAGGCGCTTCAGAGAGTCGTACACGAACATGTGCCAGTCTCCGTTCCCGTCCTTCATGCTGACGTAGTAGTTGTTCTCAAAGGACCCGGCAACGGCATCGGAGTATTTCTCGTTTCCAAAGCTGTCGGATATGGATACCGGAAGAGATCCGTCATAGGTGCATACACCCGCTCTGGATTTGAAGAACAGTGTCTCGTTTACCACAACAAGACTCTTGCTGCATCCATCCTGTACGCCTCTGCAGGCCGTGTCTACGATCTGATGAGCGCCGGAGGAACTGATGTATACCTTGTGCAGAACGTTCTCCTTGAAGAAGATAGGATAGCCAAGATGGGTCACAGCACCAGTCCACTTGCCGTCCGTACCGACGGATGCAACGTAACTGTCTGTTGAAAGGCCGAGAAACTTATTCCAGTTCTTGAAATCTCCGAGAGCGCAGCAGTATATCTCATTGACGGTCTGCCCGTTTACAAGGCCGTACTTGCATCCCCACAGCCGGTTCTCCGCTTCGGTGAGATAGTCCACATCAGGCATTACCCTTCTCACGGATACGGTGCCAGTGGTCTGCTGATAAGCCTGATCCAGAAGGCCGACAACAACTATAAAGTCATCGCCCTTCGCATATATGATTTTGCTTCCGTTCAGAGCTGCGATTTGCTCCTCTATTGCTGTCCCGGCGGCACTGGCTCCTGCGATGGTGACACCGTCAAACTGTGAGAACTGCTGACCTATTCCGGTATACTCGATGCGAACGTATACAGTCGGTATATCTGCCCACATCGCGGTGTACGCTGAGTATTGCTTGAGCATGTGCTTTACGCCGGATGTGTCTATCCACAGCATTCCATTGGTTGGATTTGCCGGTTCCGTTGCGCTTACAACGGGCGTATCGTACAGAGTGCCGTCGTTCTTGCACAGGGAATATGTTACAGACGATCCGGAAGCTGTTGTAAATCCGGCTTCAATCCTGCCGCAGTCGGAATAGTTTTCCGTGTTTATATATATCTTATCCGGGTAAATGATAATGTACGCTCCCATGCTGATGAGCTGCTTCGGCAGCATCAGCTCAGAGGTGGATATGGAACATCCGGCAGCCGTAAGATAGCTTGTAAGGTTTTCCTCGCCGTAATAAAGGCTTGACCCGTCAATGTACGCAAGCTTTGCCTTGCCAATGACGCCGAGAGGGTTTGTAAGATGCTGAACCGTACCGCGCCTTCTGCGGTTTGCCAGGAGCGGGAAATTATCTGAGGAAAGGTTCGTTTCTGCGAACATTTCCCCGTCTCCGATTTTAAGATTGTGGTTGTATCCGAGAAACGTATCTGTTACCTGCTGTGATGTGTATGACTCGTTTACTGTTGGAAAGAAAGGCATTGATATCCCCCCCTTAAAACTTAAATGCAGATCTTGCAGGCAACGGAAGGTGTGTACGGTTGTACCAGTCCTGAAACGTCTGATATGCTGCGTTGTAAAGCGTGATGTTCTGATTGTATTTCCCCATCTCGCCGTTTTCTTTGTCGATCTGGGCCTGCAGGAAGTAGTTGTATATGTCCTCGTCATAAGGATACTGAACAAGAAGTTCCGTGCCCGGGTCGGCATGCTCATATCCGTCGAATACGGGCGGGTGAAAACCGGCATGCGTCAGGATGATTTCCCGGAAGATCATTCCGTCCAGCTTTGAAAGCCAGTTCACCTTCGTTTCGTGTTCGTACTGGTTCGGTTTAAGTCTGTCTACAAGGTCAATGGCCTCGTTTATGGTCATGGCTAATCCTCCTTTGAAAAAAGGGCAGCTAAAAAGCTGCCCTCTTGTATTACGGCCTGTCAGTTGCCGTTATTGATCATAGCTTCCATTCGCCTGTCGAGCGCTTCCTGCGCGGCGAAGGAGCGTCTTACCTCTTCAGCTACCGCTTTGGGCACTTTGCTTTTCTGCCCTCTGGGGAGCAGATAGTTCACACCGTTGACGGATACGAAGAAGTTGGGGTCATCATTTGCGGGACCGCGAGGAATAAACACCTCGACTCTGTCCGCATCTTTTTCGATGGGTTTTGCTTTTGCAGCCATATTATCCTCCTTAAAAATAGAGGGGCAGGTGTTGCCAGCCCCTCACTTGTGGATTAGTTTGCCTCGTCGATAGCGCCGTAAGCGGAGGCGCTCATGATACGGAGCACACGTTCGGGGTAGAGAATGGTCGCGCCGTTGGTCTCGAACTTGTAACCGATGGTGCTGAACTGGTTCAAAGGACCACCGATCTCGCTCTTGTCGTGGACGATCATCTGGAGAGCGCCGCCTTCAGGGTCGATGATACCGAAGGCGTCCTTGCCGAATGCGTAGGTGGCGTATGCAGCCTCGCCGCCCATAGCGCCTTCACCGGGGTTGATAGCAGCGTCATCAGCAACGGTGCCGAAGTCAGTGCTGTCAAAGGTGATGGTGTTAGCGGTGTTGTCGGTAACAACAGCAGTCACACCGTTGATCTCGATAACACGGCCAATGAGAGCATCAGCCTCAACACCAGCGGTGGAACCGTCAAAGGCCACGCTGGTGATGGCACCGGAATATCCGCCTGCCTTGTTTACCGCAAGAGCGCGGGTGTCGGATGCGAGGTCTTCGCCCTTTATGATGGGAGCGAAAACGTCCTCAACGAAGCGCATGCCGTGCAGCTCACCGATCTCACCGTTGAAGATTTCGGTGGTGGCAGCGTACTTGTGGGCCTCGACCCATTCGTCGCTCTTGCGCAGGTCATACGCAACGGAGGGATGGATGACAGCAACGTACTTGCCGTTGATGGTGGGTACGCGGTCCTTCTTCATCTTGGTCACTGCCTTGTTGACCATGTCGGGAGTCAGAGGAGCAAACTTGCTGTCGGTATGTGCCAGACCGCCGGAGCTGGTCGGGGTGTCGATGTACGCGCCGGTTGCGGGGTTAATATTATCTGCGTACAGGACGTTGGTGTTGACGAACAGTGCGTCACGGATCAGGACTTCCTGAGTCTCAGCAGCGGATGCACCCATCTCCTCGGTAGCGCCGAGAATGACATCGTCGTAGGCATGCAGCTCAAGCTGGTCGGTGACGGAAGCATAGGTACCGTACTGGTTGATAGAGCCGGTCTTGGAGCTCATACCGAACTTCTGGCCGGTGGGAATAACGCCTTCTGTGAGCTGTGCAGCTCTGGCAAAGGTGTTCCACTTACGCCATTCAACGGTCTTGCCCTTGCCGCCGGGCAGAGGCTGCTTCTTTGCAAACTGTGCGTAATAGAGTTCAACGCGGGCATTCTCCAGCAGCTCGGTGTCATAGAAGGTCTTGAGCTCACCGCTGAGGGTGTTGTGGCTGTCGAACGCGGTGGTGTCGCCGGTGTAGGCGTTAACGTAGTTGCCGGTAGCATTGACAAGGGTACCGGCGTCAGCAAACAGCTGAAGGTTGATTGCGAAAGCAATCAGGGAATGAATAATCTTTTTCATAATTTTCTCCTCTCAATAGTCGTAGGGGAGAAACTGTGAATTTTATCTCTGGCCGGGATAAAGTTTCTGCCCCTTCGCCGCAGCATCCCGGATCTGTCTCTTGAGAGCTTCTCTCTGTTCCCTGGATGCGTGGGCATAATCGAATGTGGTATTGGAAGGAGCCTGTGCCGAAGTGCCGTTCTCGGACGGTCTGGACTGTCCTGCTCGAATGTTGTTGGCGATCTGTTCTGCCGTCTTCTGCGCTGTCGCCTGCATGGCGGCTGTCTGGATCTCCTTGCGGTGGCAGGCATAGTATGCGTCCTCTACGCTGATCCCTATATTGGGAGATGTCATGCGGGCAAATGCAGGATTTCGGAGCTCGGTTGCAAGGTCGAACTGGGGGAAGATATTTTTCATTGCTTCACCCTGTGCCTGCAGCTTGGTTATGTGTGCCTGAATGCGCTGCTGTTCGAGAGTCCGTGCTTCTTCTGCCTGCTTTCTTGCCGTGTCGCGTTCGTTCTGGTCGATCTTCTTTGCGGCATCAATGGGGACTCCGAGTTCAATAGCTCGTTCCTCATAATATGCATCGTCGTTGGAGATCGCCTTTGTAAGTGCATCGGCATCGAGGTTTTCAGCGTCAAGTCCATACTTCCGGGTCAGCAGTTCAATGGCTGGAGCAAGCTTGGACATAGTCTCTTCGGCTCCCTTTGAAGCTTTGAGACGCGCCTGTATAACGCTCTGCATCTGCTTGTTGTACTCCGGATCAGCCATGATCTCGTCCCAGCTCATTCTCTGAGAAGGGACATTTTCTTCGGTGTTGGGTTCCTCTTCGGGTGTCGTATCCTCAGCAGCGGCGGCCTGCTGTGTGGGCTCCTGCCTCACCGGCTCCTGACTCTGCTGCGCTGCAGGTCGGCTGCCGTAGGTTTTTGCCCTCTTCGCCCTTTTTGCCAACACACTCTCCGGTACACCCAGTTCCCGAAGACGTGCCTCCCCGGCGGCGGGAGTGGCTTCGCCCGTTGTTGCGGCTCCTTCGCCCTCTCCGGTGCCTGCACCGCCGTCTCCGCCATCTGCGAAGACCTGAAGACCGAGCCACTTGATCAGTTCAAACATTTTATCCTCCATTCTGCCGCTTACGTCCGGCGAGTCGTATGAGGTATGGAGCTCCATGCAGGAATCGAACCAGCATCTGATGCTTACAAGGCAACTGCTCTGCCATTGAGCTAATAGAGCGTGTATGCCGGTGCATTGAACCCGCCCACCGGCATGGCGAGATGAAAAGAAAGGAAGAAGAAATGAGCGCATCCTTATCGGATGATTTTATTGTACAGACTTACAGTGTCTTTTTTCTACCCCAGCACTTTATAGCTTACGTTCTCCGGATATTTCTTCTGGAGAATATCAAATCCGCAGCATACAGAATCGAATATAACAGTCGCCACAGAGCCGAAACCGTGGACGGGGCTGCATCCGATTTTTGCATCGCCCTCGTTGATATCGATGACGGGCCTACGTATCTGCTTTCGGTTTGCTGACATGGATGCCACGTTCGCAGCGAGAGTATAAACAAGGATGCTTGCCGCAGCGCAGACAAGATCGTGTCCGGCTTCACCGCTCTGTGCATGTCCCTTGACTTTAACAAGATGCTTTTCTCTGTCGTATGATACTTCTATCATCCCTGTGCCTCCTTCGTTACACGCCCGCCGTCAGGCTGAGACGCATTAAGCGCCTTCTCCCTGGCGTTGGATACTCTTGTTATCTCCTTACCCTTTTCTCCTCCGGAAAGGTTGTCTGTTTCTGACAGATCAGGTGCATCAGACATAGCCGGTGCAGACTGCGAAGCAACGCCCATTGTTTCCATGATATCCTGTGAAAGACCTGCCACCATATCGGGAGCGGCGATCTTGGCAAGCTGAAGGCTCATCTGCATGTACTGCAGCATCTTCTGATACATTGTGCCGTTCTGGGATACCTTCTGCATAACGGTATCCTTACCATCGAAGTCCATCAGATCCAGGCACATGAGTGTTTGGTCCGTGAGCTGCGGATTAAAGAACCCGAGCTGGAAGAACTGCAGCGCAAGCTCGTTCTGTGAGACCTTGGTGTATACATTCTTCTTCTGAGCGCTGACTTTGATATCGAACACAGGCAGACGGTATCCCATGTCGGTACCGAACGCCATTCCCTGTGCCTGCGGCTGCAGCCCCTTGTTGGAGTACGTAATAAACTGCTCTGCTCCGTACTGACCAACTATGCGGAACTGACGCGGCATATCATAGAACTGCCGTATGAGCTCTATGCCGAAGTTAACAAGCTCTGCATAGGCTCTGTACGCTGCAAGGTTGCTGTCTCTGCTACCCTTGCCGGATGCCTCCTGAAGTGCTGCTATGGCAGACGCTGCTGTAACACCGGAGGAAGCAGTGCCTGTCGCTGTCTCCGTGTTGCCGGATGTCTCACGCAGCTCCTGAATGATGCGGTCCTGCAGATTGACGTAGATGCCGTCGAGCGGCTGGAAGTTGATCTGACGCAGGCTGTCCTCACCAAGATTGCCGTTGACGTTGACAATGGTCTTTGTGAGGTCTAGGAACTCTTCCTCATTGACGCCGCCGTCCATGCGCTTGAAATACCTGGGGGATGCACCAGCCATAGCGTTTTTGATGAACGTGGTGTTCAGCAGGTCAATGGCTGTCTGCGGGGATTTGCAGAGATCCACGAAGCCATAGCCGCACGGGCTTCCCTCAATGGGGTACATGGCGTCGAATACGTATGGATACTTCCCGTGGTCATACAGACCGCGTGACGCAAGCTGTGGATCGTTCTCGGTGGAAAACAGCACCTGATCGTTTACAAACCTAACGTACTGCAATGTGCATTTACCATGTACGTACTTCTTGTAGTAACACTCCACAACGGTTACCTTGCCGTCGGTGCTGACTGAGTCATCATAAAGGAACTTAGTACTCAGGAATGATGTGCCATTGAGCTTTCCGTCGAGCTGTGGGAACTGCTCTATGAGCGCCTCCTTATCCACAAGCTCTGTGTGGAAAAAGTATCTGCTCTTCTGAATGTCGGTAACACCCGGCTCCCAGTAGATATTAAGCAGATTGACCTTTGCGATGGTGATGTCACCGAGACCGTTGAGCTTGTCCTTGTCCCATACGATCTTGTACACGCCGGTGCCGGTCTTCAGCTTTTGCCATGCGACGTCTGAGTAAATAGACTCGAAGTGGTTCTGCTCCATGATGCACGGCATGATAGCTGAAAGAATATATGCCTCGGCCCTGTCATCCTGTTCTCTCGGCAGAATGTTCGGCTCGGGATATGCTTCCATAGCGTCAGCATGCTTGTTTGCAATTACGTTGTGCAGCCAGCCGGAGGTGCTCTTGAAGCCGGGCAGAGCCATTGTCCAACTCTTCTCAGCCTCCTCTGCATTGTTCCGCAGTTTCCACCAGTTTTCGGAAGCTACGATACGCCGCTCTGTTATGGCCTTACCGGCTTTGTACTTCTCAAGGATCTGCACAAGCTTTTTTGTCTGCTCCTGGCCGATGGCCTGCACCGCAGGCATATTTGTCGGCACCGGAGCCATAGTTGTCATTTGATCCATGTCATTACTCCCATATTTGCGATCCAGGGGTTACTGGTTTCCGGAATTTTTACAATCATGATTTTATCCTCCTATTTTGTGAACATATTCAGCGGGTCGGAGATGATAGGCTTCGACTCCACAGGGATATACGGTTTGATGGGGCGTGACATGCACATATAACGTGTCTCGTCTGCGATATGATCCTCAAGGTCCGTGTTCAGGTCTTCCGGGTGTGTCTCTGAGAACTGCATTAGCGGGATCGTGCGGATAAACTGCTTGCAGGTGTTGAAGATGTACATTCTGGCATAGCCGTTATCATCGAACTGCAGCCGGTAATGTACTTGCATCCAGCCGGGGATGCGCTCGTTGTCGCCGGGGCTGAAATATATGCCGTACCGCATGGCTGTCTCGGCTATGCTCTCGCCTCTGGATGCGTCCCAGATGGCCGGGTCCGCAACGCTGTCAACGATTTTCCGTTTCTTCAGCCACGGGCATGTCCTCTCGAATTCGGAAATCCTTTTGAACTGCTCGTCCGGTGTCCACTTGACTCCTTCGTTCGGGGTGCTGGTGCAGCCATAGAACTCAGCCACGCGGTATAGGACACCGTCATAGTCCACGGCCCAATAGCCTAGGCTGAATGGTTTGCCGTAACCGAAGTCGTAAGACCTCATGATGTTCCACCCGCGCTTGTCTCCGGCGTTCAGGTCGAATGGTTCGATGACGTGACACCATCGATGCTGGTGTCGCAGTTCCTCCGGCGTGAGGTTCAGCTCCACAGCCTTCTTTATGTCCGGGTCAGGGCGGAAGTCCTCAAAGAACTGTCCCTCAAAAATGTCCCAAGACCCGTTCAGCCATGCCTCTCGCAGCTTTGGTGGAAGGTTCTCAAGCTCCTGCATATACTCAGGCTGCATGGCCATCAGAGCCTTGTTATCCGTCACAAGAGCCTGAATGAATGAGTAATTCTCTGGCTTTTCTCCCTGTTCAAATTTGCGGTCAACAAAAAGCCGCTTGAAGTATCCGTGGGAAGGCCCTCCCGGATTCAGGGTGTAGTATGTCCTCTTTGGAAAGCTGTTCACGCCACGTACGCAGGCGTTGATCTTCTTTATCCAGTCCTCCAACAACTGCCCAGCCTCGTCAATGAAGATGACATCATACTGAGCGCCTTGGTACTGTCCAAGATCACCATCGTTCGCACAATATCCAAACCATATCGTGCTTCCATTCGGAAACGTGAATACCTTGTCGGTTTTGTTATAGCGTGCTATGCCGTGGAGATCAGACCTCAACTGCTCGATATGGTTGTTTATCAGCTCACGGTAAGTCTTTCGGATAATCAATATCTTGATACCCGGATACTTTACTGCCAGAAGCTTTGCCTTTGTCTGTACGGCCCAACTTTTCCCGCCACCACGGGCACCACCATAAGCTACGTGCCGGTGGTTTTCCCGTAGAAAAGCATCCTGCTTATCAGATATCTGGGATAGATCCGCAAGCTGTCTCATGACCAGTACTCCTCCGGAACGCCGACTACCTCAAGTGATGTATCGTCTCCGCCGGTGGCAGCCTCTGCCTTCTGCTTATCCAGTTCCAGACGGGCCGCAGCGATGCGCTGTGCCTCTGCCTGAGCAGGAGTCGGGATATTGTAAAAGTCTCTCCAGAGTGCCGTGAGATCCTTCAGGACGCCAGTAAGATCCTTGAGTGCCTTTGTATCAACCTTGGCAAATTCCTTCTCAGATGTCTCCGTAGCGCCTCCTCCGATGCCATCTGTGACGATGTAACGGTTAAACTGCTTGTCATCCTCAAACGCCTCCATTGCCACGTCAATCGCCTTTGTGGTGGCTGTGATCAGGCGGGCAAGCCGGTTTGCCTCTTGGTTGGCAGCCTTTTCCTCGGCTTTTTTATATGCCTTCTGAACATAACGTTCACGCTGTTCTTTCCACTGTTCACGAATAGCAACTTTGGATATATTTCCGATTGCCACACCGTACTTTGCTGACAGCTGCCGGTATGTTACCTTCGTAGTGACGTATTCGTTTCTTATGGGCGTCCAATCTACGTTTCCCGGTTTTGCCACATCTGTCCCCCCTTTACTTGTCCATTTTAAGTAATTTCATGCTTGCGTTTCTACCCCAGCAGAAAGAGAGCCCCCGAAGGGGCTCTCCTCAAAAACTATCTACCTGTCGATCCAAACCCATTATCACCACGCTCGGTATCTTCGAGGTGTTCAACAAGCTCAAGCTCTGGTGTAAGTATCGGCATAATAACGAGCTGAGATATCTTGTCACCCGGCTTTACGATGTACGGGTTCTTTCCGTGGTTGTAGAGCTTCACGCAGATGCTTCCGGTGTATCCGCTGTCGATCACGCCCTCGCTGACAAGGCCGTGGTTCACATTAAGGCCGGATTTGCTTTTGAGCATACCTACATACCTGGACGGGATTTGTATGTGAACGCCGGTATCGATGGCAGAATATCGCAGGCAGAGCTGTTTGACTATCTGAAGGGCGTTGCGGAGAAGAAGCGCTCCGCCATGTGGGAGCTGCTGCAATCCGGAACGACTTCATACGAACAGTACGCAGAGAAACACGGATAAAATGATACCCCCGTCGTAATGAACTGCCCCAAATTGTGCGGACAACACAAAAAAGCCCCCCATGTAGGGATATAAAATTTTAAGCAACATACTGGCGTCTCAATTCCAGAGGCGTCAGTTTTGTTTTCGACTGAATGCGCTGATGGTTGTAAAAGTAGATGTAATCGTCGATCAGCTCTCTTGCCTCGGCTAAAGTGGCAATCTTGGATCGGTAGATGCACTCCGTTTTGAGTATGGAGAAGAAATTTTCAGCTAAAGCATTGTCATAAGGATTTCCCCGTCTTGACATTGACGGCGTAATGCCGTATCGTTGAGTCAGCTCAAAATATGCTTGTGAGGCGTACTGAGCACCCTGGTCACTGTGGAGCTGCAACTCTGCAGTGACCTTTTCCTTTCTCCTGGCAGCTTTGATCGTATTCAACACCAGATTGATGTTCTGTTCCGAGCCGGTCTTGTAGGCGACAATACTATTGTCATATAAATCACGGATGACGGAAAGATAGAGAAATCCTTGTCCGGTGCGAATGTATGAGATATCCGTTACCCATTTCTGATTAGGGCAATCTGCTGTAAAGTCTCTGTTCAGGAGGTTGGGATAGCGATGCAGTGCCTCTCCGTACTTCACATACCTTCTTCTGCGAATAACGGATAGTAAATTGTACTTATTCATAACGCGGAGTACGGTTTTGGGATTGCAATGCGTACCGTTACGCTCAAGCCAGATGTGAACTCGGCGATACCCGTAGGTGCTTCGGCACTCAGCTTGGCAAGCTCGGATCTGTTCCGCCAACGGCAGATCCTTTGCCGGAATATCCATGCGCTTGATATAGTCGTAATACCCGCTGCGGGACACACCGAAAAAGCGGCACATTTCGCTGATGCCGTACTTCTCCCTGTGACAATAGATGACTTTATACTTGATGCTGGCCTTCACTCCTTTCCGGTGAGCGATAGAAAATCCCGCAGCAGTTCGTTTTCCATTTTCAGTCGTCGGATTTCGTACGCCTGTTCAGCCACTATATCTCTCGGCGCTGCATCCTTACGTGGACGACCTTTCGGCCTCAGTTCTATTCCAGCAGCTACCTTTGCTTCCCGTTCTCGCTCTCTGTGCAGAAGCTGCTTCACGACTATCTTGCTTTCTAAGCCAAAGTGCGCTGCTATTTCTCGATGTGTATATCCTGCCTCAAGCATCCCATTGATCGCCGGTAACAGTTCCTGCACTTTCTCATATTTCCTTGACATAGCTATACCCCCTATGTAGTACTTCTATTTTCCTACATAGGGGGTATTTTGTCTACTGTCCGTTTTTACTGGTCCGGTTCATAATGACGGGGGTATTTGTTATCGGCGCTTCAGAGCGGCGAGCAGGAAAATATCGTATATTGCGAACATAATGATTTCGGGTAAAAGCACGAGCCACCATGACCAAGTGATTTTGCCTATGAGTTTCAGAATAATGAACACGATTGTAAGTATTTCGGTAAATCCCATTATTACAACTCCTTTAACTTCTCTTTTGATATATATTTTCCGTTTATCCGCACTTCGTATGTTTGATTTTGCTGGTCTTTATCACGCTATGTTAATTCCGCATCACCTCCCTGTACTTCCAAACCAGCCATCAATACGTGGCTTTACCTTATGCCCGATGTACTCATCAATCGACAGGCCTAGCGTATCGGCAAGAGTTTCAACCACAAACAACGATACCGACTTAATGCCAAGCTCAAAATTCCAGATTGTAGCCGGTGCGATGCCGGACAGCTTAGAAAGCTTTGCTATGCTCAGTCCAGCGTCTTTCCTGTGTTTCCGGGCGGTTTCGCCGTATGTCATGCTTCGGATCCTCCCCCATCTTTTTTATCTTCTTCCCCTTTCCCGTACAGCATATCCTCAATCTTTTTTACTGCGTCCAGTACAGTATCGCAGCGGCATATATCAACGCCGTTACAGGTCACATAATACCCGTCATCGCCGTGACGAAATCCGTATGTGTCAGTTGTCATTGTGCTTCATCTCCTCCAGTTTTCTATCAAGATCAGCAAGGATAACAGGCTTAACGGCCTCATATCCTTCCGACCATTTGCGAACATATCTGTTCCACTTGCGTCTCGCCCCGCGCACTGTCAAGGCAGCCGGGCCGTAGAATTGGCATCCGTCGCCATCGCACATGAGCTCATACGGGTGGCCGCGACCGGCTATCTTATGAGCGGTCTTGATATTCCAAGTGCTATTGCATATAGGGCACGGTTCATACATCGGACGGTTCATTTTTCTTCTCCTCTCAGTATTCAACAGCTTCTTGCCTTGTGATAAAAAAGTGTATGCCCGGAGCACATTCGTTTCTTCGATCCGTGTCGAACTTATCAACCGATACAGTCTCACCGACCTTGTAAACAAAATTGCCATCATAGTCGCTCCGTATTTCCTTCATACCGCTGTCCGTCCCATCAATGTTTTCGATGGCGATACACTTAGCTTTTGTGCATCTGCACTTTCTTCCAAATGCGCTGCTTCGCTTTGCATCTTCTGCGATTTCAAGCCGTACAATTTTCCCGTTTGCCTTTTTCCAGCCGGTGAAGCTGCCGACATCCGGAAGTCGGATCGTAGCCATGTCGTTCTGTGAGCCAAGGAGTTGTATGTCAAGCT
>JAZRWD010000302.1:0-3622 GCA_045599525.1 Candidatus Limivicinus sp.
AGGAGATCAGGATCAGAAGAATCACCAGCAGGGCTTCTTCAAAATGGGCATCCAGCCATCGAAGCGTTTTCATTTTGCACCTCCGGTAATACGCAGCAGTTCCGCACGCATGGCCTCCACCGGAGCCGGTTTCCCGCTCCAGAGTTCGATCTGCGCCACACCCTGATACAGCGACATTCCCAGGCCGTTCAGCACAGGACAGCCTGCCGCCTCTGCATCCAGCAAAAACTGTGTACGAGCAGGATTATAACAGGCGTCAAAGCACAGTTGGCCGGGTCGCACCAGGCCAGCCGGCAATGGGCTCATACCAATCGATTTGCCCATGCCCACACCGCTTGTGTTCAGAATCGCATCACATTCCGGCAGTCTGGTGTAATCCCCGTAGGGTACACACTCGGCCACCGGGGCAAAATTTCGGTTAATATCCTTTGTCAGCTCTTCCGCACTGGCAGAACGGGAAGTAATATAAATCTTTTTTGCGCCGTTATAGGCCAGCACCGAACAGATCGCTCGGGCAGCACCGCCAGCCCCTATACAGAAGAAGACCTTCCCGGCTGGCTCCATGCCTGCCTCCAGTACCAGGGAGCGCAGGAATCCGATACCGTCGGTATTATAGCCCTTCAGCTTGCCGTCAGGGGTCTTAACCACTGTGTTGGAGGCACCCATCTTCTCACAGAGAGGGTCCAGCTCGTCCAGATACGGAAGAACGGCAACCTTGTTCGGTTTTGTGACCGCACAGCCGGCCATCGAGGGCATATAACGGATGCCGGAGATGATTTCGCCCAGATGTGTGCTGTCTGTTTCGGTATAAAAATACCGCATATCCAGCCCTGCCGCGTCATAAGCAGCATTCTGCATACGCGCCGCAAAGGACTGTGAAAGCGGTGTTCCAATTAAGGTGATAAACCTTGTGTTTATGTTGATTTCGCTCATAGCGGATGTACTCTTTTCTGTTTTTTCTACGCTTTAAGCCTTCTAGTTTCCATTTTTTAGGCAAAAATGAGTGATAAGACGGCCACAATGTTATTATTTCTTATCATACATGGCTGGTTTTTCGCTTGCAAGAACAATTCTGTTATGATAACATAAGAAAAACTTATTTCAACGGGGTATCCATGATGAATATTAATCAGTTGCGTTATTTCGTTGCCGTTGCTGATTCCCGAAGCTTCACCAAAGCAGCAGAGCAGTTCTTCATTTCCCAGACGGCCATCACCCTGCAAATCAAGGAACTGGAGTCCGAGATTGGTATCCAGCTCATCGACCGCAGTACGCGCCCCATCTCCCTTACACCGCCCGGTGTCGCCTATCTGTCTGAGATTCGGGGTGTTCTCCGCCGGCTGGATGAGGCAGGGACCATTGCGCAGAATGCCGCCAGCGGCCTTGCAGGCACCCTGCGTATCGGATATACCAACGGCTACGAACGAAGCCACCTGACCGACTCCATGCAGCGCTTTCACCGTCTGTTTCCCGATGTTCTGCTCACCTGTGCCCGCCGCACCACCGATGTACTGGCTGCCGGCCTTGTGGCAGACCGTTTTGACCTCATTTTTACCTGGGACAGCACAAATCTTTCCCGCAATCCCGGCTTCGCCTCCCGTCCAGTCGAGGACGTGCCGCTTGTTGTAGCCCTCTACAGCAGCCACCCCCTGGCAAAACGCGGCATGCTCTCCCGGCAGGATCTGCGCAACGAGCGCATTTTGTATATGTCCCCCTCCGATTCAGAAAACTCCTACGGTGACGCCCATTACATGGAGCTTTACGAGCGTGCCGGCTTTGCTCCGAACATTCTCTACCGCTCCACTGACACAGAAAGCATTCTGGTCATGGTCGCCGCCGAACAGGGTATCTCCATCGTGCCGGACTTCTTCACGCGGCAGTCCATCTACCCGGAAAAGCTTCGCTTCGTCCCTCTTCGAGGAAAAGATGAGGTCGAACCAATCTCCGCAATCTGGAAGGAACCTGTAACCAATCCCCTCCTGCGCCAGTTTCTGGCTGTTATGGGCGAATAATTATACGAAAAGAAGAAGGATGCTTCCTGACCATGGCCCGGTCGGGTCGCATCCTTTTCCTGTTGACTGTACTTTTTTCTGAACTTTGTCCCCATCCGTATTTCTCTGGCCAGGGCAAAAAGCACCGGAAAGCCTTCGTCGTTTTCCCCTGTAAACCTTTACCGCATCGGTAAACTGTGGTATGATACTTTACTCCTTCTTATAGGAAGAAAGAACTAGTTTCATTTGATATTTTAGCTTCCGAAACGTTCCTGCCGGCCATTGACTTTTTGCCCTTCGGCTTGCCTTCGACGTTTTCGGTTCAGATAGGAGAGTATATGTTAACACCAAGGTTTTTCGCATATTTTTGCTCTCGCACGTGGCGGCGTTTTCTGCCACTGCTGATTCTGATCGCCTTGCTTTTCAGCTTTATCCCCGGAACGGCCGCCCGGGCAGAGTCCGCCGGCGTGCAGACCGGCGACCGCATTTATCTAGGTGAATGGAACGGCGAGCCCATCTGCTGGATGGTGCTGGATGCCGAAGCGCAGAACAACGGTGAGCCGGGCATGTTCCTCATGACAAAATATGTCGTGCAGCCCTCCGACATCCGCTACAGCAGCGGCTACGCCGAATGGGCAGGCAGCTCAGCCCAGTATTGGTGCAGTACCTTTTATGAGGAAGCCTTTACCGATGCGGAAAAGGCCGCAATTCCCGCCACGTATAAAACCGAGGAGCGCAGTGAGCTTTTCGGCCTATACTGGCGCCCCGCAGATCTGACCGGTGAGCATGTTTTCTTTATCTCCGCCCCCGAACTGGCGCAGTATATCGGCCCTGAAGACGGCTGCGAAGGGCTCACGGGTTTCCGGAGTGACGGCGTCCCGGTTTATTACTGGCTTCGCTCCCCCCATGGCTATCACGAGGATTATTCCGGTCTGGTACTGGATGGCAACCAGGTACACGATTTTCTGTGTGAGGTCAGCTGGGGCGGCCGCCCGGTCATGAACCTTGACCCCGAAAGCATCCTGTTTTTCACCGCAACGGAAACCGGCGAGTTCACCACCTGGCGGGTGGCTCTTGCTGACGAGTCTCTGGACTTCGCTGTAGAGGGTTGCCGGGTCGATGGCACAAGCCTCACCGTCAGCTATCGTGCCTCCTTCCCGGCAGGGAGCTGCGAGGTCGTCGCCCTGATCTTAAACGCTGCCGGCTCGGCAGACCATGTGGTTTCCCTGGGCAGTGCTGAGACAAGCGGAACGATTACCTTTGATCAGGAAGCATTGAACATCCCCGACGGCGGCAGTCTCTCTCTCTGCCTGCGGAAGTCCGGAGGCGAATTCGGCCCGGATGCCGTCAGCCCTGCGGTAGAGCTGCGTGCGCAGGTCAGTTTCCTGCCGGGCGCAGGCTCGGGCGAAATGGCTCCCGCACGGATGGCTCCCGGCGCAGTATATACGTTGCCGCAGGGTACCTTTGACGCCCCGGCTCTGATGCAGTTTGACCACTGGGAACTGAACGGCCAGCTTGTCGGCGAGACCATAACCGTGGAGCAGGACATAGCCCTCACTGCGGCGTATAAAGACATCCCGGTACATGAGATTCTCCCCGCTTTTGCCGAAATCAGCCTGCCATGGGGCACT
>JAZRWD010000303.1:0-4368 GCA_045599525.1 Candidatus Limivicinus sp.
CTGAGCTTCGAGGAAGGCGTTGACTCCTACGTCACCTACGCCGGCCCCCTGCACGACAACGTGGAAAAGAGCATCTACAAGATCAAGTCCACCATGTGCAACGTGGGTGTGACCAACCTGGAAGACCTGAAGCGTGACGCCCGCCTGACGTTGGTGTCCTCTGTCAGTATCGTCGAGGGCGGTTCCCACGACGTTATCCTGAAGAACAAGTAAGACATTATTTTCACCCCGCCATCCGGCGGGGTGAATTTTTATCCCAAAAATTTCCCCCTGACCGTGTTGATCAGGGGGTTCGTTTTATTTCGCCGGATAGACCAGGGCAATGAAGGCCAGCGGCTCTTCGCTGCTGTTGGCCAGGGCGTGGCTGTGCCCCTCTTCTATAAAGCAGATGTCCCCGGAGGAGACAGGCTGCGGTGCACCGGCATCCTCGGTAAAGAGGCCGTGCCCGGAGAGGATGTAATAGGCCTCGGACTCGCCGACATGCTGATGCAGCCCGATCGATGCCCCCTTGCGGAGGATCATTTTGCCGAAGAGCTTGTTTGCACCGTACATTTCCGCAGGCGTCAGGATCTCATGCTTTTCCATGATGCCCTCGCCGCCGCGAACGTTGCTCAGCTCGACAAAGGAAGCGGTATTGCGAACCATACTTTTTTCCTTTCTTACGCAAAGATGGACGGCAGAACCGTGGAAATGGAAGGCACAAAAATGATCAGAAGGACCATGATGGCCACGATGCCCATGACATGGAGGGAATAGGGGAAGGTATCCTCGATGCCCATGTCCTTGTCGGTGATCGTGCAGCCCGCAATGGTGGACAGGCCGACCGGCGGGGTGATGTTGGCAAGGGCAAAGTTCATGATGAGGACCATGCCGAAGTGGATATCGTTGATGCCCATTTTCTGCGCGATCGGCATGAAGATGGGGCCCAGCAGGATGATCAGGGAGGTGACCTCCGTAAAGCAGCCCAGAATCAGCAGGATGAGGGAGCAGACCAGCAGGAAGGAGGTCGGCGTGTTGACGTACTGCATGAAGAAGTCCGTAATCATGGCCGGGATATGCTGCTTGGTCAGGATCCAGCTGAAGCCGTTGCAGACCGCGATGACGATCAGAATAGTTGCGGAGGAAACGGCTGAATCGGCCATAATGGTGATAAAACGGCGGAGTGACATCTCCCGGTAGACGCAGGAGAGGATCAGGCCATAGATCACCGCAATGATCGCCGCCTCGGTAGCCGTTGCAAAGCCGCTGAAAATGCCGCCCAGGATAATGACCGGGGTAAGCAGGGGGAAGAAGGCATCCTTAAACACAGCCCAGAACTCCGCCGCGGAGAGGCGCTTTTCTTCGACCACACCGAAGCCGTTCTTTTTGGCCATCACGGCGCAGTAGATGCAGAGAAGAAGCGTCAGCAAAATGCCGGGGAGAAAGCCCGCAATAAACAGCTGGCCAATCGAGATGCCGGTGGTAATGCCCAGAATGACCATCGTGATACTGGGGGGGATAATGAGCCCCAGCACACCGGACGGGCCGATCAGCGAGGCAATGAAGGACTTGCTGTAGCGCTGTTTTTTCAGCTCGGGGACCATAACGCCGCCCACCGCAAAGGTCGTGGCGACGGTAGAGCCGGAAACGGCGCCGAAGAGGGCGCAGGTGACCGCGGCGGTCATCGCCAGGCCACCCGGGAAGCGGCCGACGATCGCGTTGGCCAGCTTCATGAGGCGCTTGGTCAGGCCACCCTCACCCATGATGTTGCCCGCCAGAATAAACAGCGGCAGGGCCAGCAGGGAGAAGGAATTGGCGCCCGCGAACATGCGCTGCACCAAGACCTCAAGATGGTAGCCGGTGGCGAGCATCATGCCGCTGGTGACTGTGCCCAACGTAAACGCAATGGGAATGCCCATGAATAAAAGGACAAAAAAGATGACAAGTACAATGGCGATCATGTGTTCTTCTCCTTCTCGGGCCGGAGCAGGTCAAGCAGGTCGACCAGCTGGAAATACAGGGAAAACACAGCGCTGAAGGGGATGACGGAATAGACCCAGCCCATGGGCCAGCGCATCGTAGAGGACAGGTTCTTCATGGAGGTCTGCGACAGCTTGATGCCATACACCAGAAGGATGAGGAAGAAGGCAATGATGACCAGCTTTGCCAGGAGCATGACGGCCTTTCTTACGCCGTTGGGCAGCTTTTCTACGATGAAGTTAACGCCAAGATGCCCCTTGGTATAAATACCAAGGGAGCATCCGACGAATGTAAGCCATACGAGGGCAAAACGAGCAAGCTCTTCTGCCCAGGGCATGGATATTTTAAACACGCGGGAAACGATCTGCAGAGCAACCACTACGCCAAGAGAAACGATGAGCACGGTGCACACGATCCTCAGGAAGCCCACGATTGCATTCGTCAGTTTTTTCATGGGAAAATCCGATTATTCGTTCCAGCCAGAGGCTGCACGGTAAACGTCCATCATCTCGGTGCCGAAAACGGCCTTTTCCCAGGAATCGTAAACGGGCATCATGGTCTCACGGAAGGCAGCGGTATCGACATCGTCGTTGATCTCCATGCCGCGGTCAGCCAGGATCTGCAGATACTCGTCCTGCTTTTCGTCGTTCAGGGTGCGGACATTGGCGGACATGACGGCGCTCTCTTCGAGGATGACGGCCTGGTCTTCTGCGGAGATGGAATCCCAGATATCCTGGCCGATGATGAGCATAACGGTGTTATAGAAGTGACCGGTCAGGGAGAGGTACTTCTGGACTTCGTTGAAGTTTGCGGAAACGATGTTGGCCAGGGGGTTTTCCTGTGCGTCAACGGTGCCCTGCTGGAGTGCGCCGTAAAGCTCGGAGAAGGCCATGATCTGCGGCAGTGCGCCAACCTGCTCGAAGGCGTCAACACGCATCTTGGTCTGGGCAACGCGGATCTTCATGCCGTTGAGGTCTGCCGGCTCAACGATGGGCTTGCTGTTGTTGGTGATGTGGCGGAAACCCCATTCGGCATAGCCGATCTGCTGGAAGCCCTGGTCTGCCATGATGGAAGCGAGGTACTGGCCGAACTCACCATCAAAGGCAGCTCTTGCATGGTCGATATCCTTCCACATGTAGGGCAGGTCTTCGATGGCCATGCGCATATCCAGGCTCTGCATGGTGCCGCACATGATGGCTGCAGCTTCCAGGCTGCCGAGCTGCATCTGCTCCAGCATATCGGTCTCGGAACCGAGCTGGCTGTTGGGGAAAACTTCAATGACGACACGACCTTCGGTCTTTTCGGCAACGCGCTCTGCCCAGGCAGCAATTTCTTCACAGGCCGGGGTGCCCTCAGACAGTGCGTGGCCCAGAGAAATGGAAACGCCCTTTGCCGCGGATGCCGAAACGCTCAGGCCGCTGAAAAGGGTAAGCAGCATAGCAAGAGTAAGTGCCATGCCAATGAGTTTTTTGGTTCTGTTCATGGTAAATCTCCTTTTTTCTTTATATTAAGGCTTCATTATTTTAGTGTGTCAGAGTATGATTGTCAAGAAAGAATCCAAATGAAAATTCATATTTATCCGCAAATATGCAGCATTCTGTGAATAATCAACAGGTTTATTCACTTTTTCTGCCGACAGAATCTCTACTGGACATCTCGGCGGCACAGGAGTAAAATTAATCCATCATTTTACATAAGGAGAAACAGGCATTCCCTGTTGTAATGGACATATGCCAAAAGTCAGCGCAAAGGTCGGTACCTTTACCGATTCCGTCATTCGCCGAATGACCCGTATCAACAACCAGACCCCGGGTTCCATCAACCTCTCCCAAGGTTACCCGGACTTTCCGCCCCCGCAGGAGATCATCGACCGTCTCCGCGAGGTAACGGAGCAGGGCCCGCACCAGTACGGCACCACCTTCGGTGCCCAGAACGTCCGCGAGGCCATCGCCCGGAAGCACGGCAGTTCCATCGGCCGGGAGATCGACCCCAACAGTGAGGTGATCGTTACCTGCGGCGGCACCGAGGCCATGATGACCACGATGATGACCCTTTGCGACCCGGGTGACCGCGTCATCGTGTTCTCCCCGTTCTATGAAAACTATGCCGCTGCCTGCATCCTCTCCGGGGCAACACCGGTCTATATCCCCCTGGTGCCCCCCTCCTTCGACTTTGACTGCGCCCTGCTGGAACAGGAGTTTGCCGCCGGCGCTAAGGCCATTGTCATCTGCAACCCCTCCAACCCCTGCGGCAAGGTCTTCACCCGCAAGGAATTGGAGTTCATCGGCTCCCTGGCCGAGAAGTACGACTCCTTTATCGTGATGGACGAGGTATACGAGCATATCGTGTTCGCGCCGTATCAGCACGTGCATATGGCCGGGCTGCCGGGCCTGTATGAACGCACCATCA
>JAZRWD010000304.1:0-6425 GCA_045599525.1 Candidatus Limivicinus sp.
GAATATGGGCAAAGCTTCTACACTGGAAGATTTCCTGCGCTGGGGCGTCACCACGTATCCTGCCGAGCGTATGGGCCTGATTCTCTGGAACCACGGCGGTGGCAGTATTTCCGGCGTCTGCTTTGATGAGACGAAGAAATATGAATCCCTGAGCCTGATGGATATCGGCGAAGCACTGGAAGCCGTGTCTTCTTCCATGAAGGACAAATTCACTTTTGTGGGCTTTGACGCCTGCCTGATGGCTACTCTGGAGACTGCCTTCGTAGTGGCTCCCTATGCCCGCTATATGTATGCCTCCGAGGAGAGTGAGCCGGGTACCGGCTGGGACTACACCGCACTGCTGAACTATCTGGCCGCCCATCCCGGTGCCGACGGTGCAGAGCTGGGCCGCGTACAGGTGGACAGCTTTATGAAGCACTGTGCCTCTGTGGATCAGGACGATGACGCAACCTTCTCTGTCACGGATCTGAGCCGTCTGGATGCCCTGCTGGTCGAATTCGACAAGGTCGCAGAGAAACTGTACAATTCCCCGGAAACGGCTTCCATCGCCCGTGCAGCCATTTATGCGGATAATTACGGCGGCAATAACCGCAGGGAAGGCTACACGAACATGGTCGACCTTGGCGACTTTATGCGTAATGCTGCCGAATATGCCGATACTTCGGCGCTTCTGCGGGCTCTTGACAACTGCATCATCGCCAACGCTGCCGGCCCCCGGCATAAGAACGCAAGCGGCCTGGCGATGTATTATCCGCTGTCCGTACGGGGCAGCGCCGAACTGCGCATTTTCCGTGAGATCTGCCCAAGCGCGTATTATCTGGCATTGGTGGACAAGCTGGCCTACGGCAGCACGGGTGCAAATACCCAGTCCTATACCGCCAGCTCCCTGTTCGGCCAGTTTCTCGGGCCCGGCGGCAGCTCCGCAGGTACGACCGGGTCTGGCGGTTCCACGACTACGACTCCCGGCGCAGCAGCCGTCTTCGGTTCCTTCTGGTTCGATACCGCTCCGGAGGAAGAACTGGAGCAGGACGACTTCGGCGAAATCTGGGATGATGCCTGCCCGCTGCCTGTTGAGGATGTTTTCCTGGACGAGGACGGCACATACACGGTCTGGCTGGAGGACACAGAGCTGCTGGCCTTCGGTTCCTGCTCGCTGTTCCTCCTGGAGGAAATTGACGGCGAGACCTTCTACATCTACCTTGGCGAGGATGATGACGTGCTCATTGACTGGGAAGACGGCATCGTATGCGATAACTTTGATGGCTGCTGGGTCTATCTGGAGAATGACCTGGCTCCGGTCGAGCTGGTCGACCAGTACGACGATGTAAGCCTGTACATCATGGATGTGTTCCTTAATGATGAAGAGACCTTCCTCATGGTGCAGTATGACTGGGACAGCGGGGAATTCTCCATCACCGGCAGTGTCGATGCTATTGATGCAAACGGTATGGCCAGCCGCCCGAAGCCTCTGCAGGACGGGGATATTATCGAGGTCATTTACACCTACTACACCGAGGATGGCGAAGAGGACTTTATCATCAGTGACCCCATCGTCTGGGACGGT
Source organism: Candidatus Limivicinus sp. (assembly GCA_045599525.1). Classification (GTDB taxonomy): domain Bacteria; phylum Bacillota; class Clostridia; order Oscillospirales; family Oscillospiraceae; genus Limivicinus. Next base: position 1,565 of record JAZRWD010000304.1, read on the forward strand.
GACCTGGAGCTTACCTACGATCTGCTGAGCGAGGGTGAGTATCTGTACAGCATCTATCTCTATGATATCTACGGCGCCTGCTGGGATACCGGCGAGACCATCTTCGGCGTTGAGGCTGACGGCAGCGTCTATTTCTATGAGGACTGAGCACAAACGACAGAAACGACAAGAACGACAAAAGAAACAGGGCTGCAGCTGCAGCCCTGTTTCTTTTCTACGCTTGCACCTTTTCCGTACCTATGGTACACTTAAAGCATTAAAATACGGAGGAATTGCCATGATTTACAATGATTTCCAAGGACTAAAGCTTTCCCGCCTGGGCTTCGGCTGCATGCGTTTCAGCAAGGACCCTGTCACGGGTGAGATCGACCAGGCAAAGGTAAACGAGATGTTCCGTCTGGCCATCGAAGCAGGTGTCAATTACTTTGACACGGCTTACCCCTATCTCGAGGGCAAGTCTGAGGGGGCAATGGCAGAGGCTCTGCGCCCGTATCCGCGTGAGAGCTACTATCTTGCTGACAAGTTCCCCGGCCACTCGCTGCCCGGCCCTGTCGACAACCGTGCACTGTTCGAAGTCTCCCTGAAGCGCTGTGAAACCGATTATTTTGATTTCTATCTGCTGCACAATCTGAACGAGGGAACCGTAGATACCTACGAAAGTGAGGAATACCACATCCTGCCGGATATGCTGGCTCTGAAAGCAGAGGGCAAGATCCGTCACCTCGGTTTCTCCTGCCACGGCGGCCCCAAAATGCTGGAGGACTTCCTGACCAGGCACGAGGGCGTGTTTGAATTTGTGCAGATCCAGTGCAATTATCTCGACTGGACGATGCAGCAGGCAAAGGAGAAAATCGATATCATCACCCGCCACGGGCTGGGTGTATGGGTCATGGAACCCTGCCGCGGCGGCAAGCTTGCCAAGCTGCATACTTCTGCAGAAGCACGTCTGCAGGCGCTGGACCCGCAGGCCAGCACGGCTTCCTGGGCCTTCCGCTTCCTGCAGGACTGCCCGGAGCTGAAGGTCATTCTTTCCGGCATGAACGAGGTCTTCCAGGTGGAAGACAATCTGAGAACCTTTGCTGCATATACCCCGCTGAAGGCTGAGGAGACGGAAACTCTTCTCACCATTGCCGAGGAGCTGAAGCAGGGCGTACCTTGCACCGGCTGCCGTTACTGCTGCGCCGGCTGTCCCGCCGAGCTGGAGATCCCCATGCTGCTGGAGTGCTATAACAGCATTAAGGTTGCGCAGGAATATAACACCGTCATGCGTCTTGAAGGCCTGCCCGAGGAGAAACGCCCCTCTGCCTGTATCGGCTGCGGCCAGTGTGCCCATGCCTGCCCGCAGGGCATCCGGGTGCCCGAGGTACTGGCTGAGCTCGATGAGCTCTTTGCGGCCAGACCTAAGTGGGCAGACGCAGCCAAAAGCCGTCATGCGGCCATTCGCAGAGACCTGGGCATGTAAGCCGGGAAATCTTCCGGGCCTATGCGCGTACGGGGTAGGCAGGAACATGCTCTGTGAAGGCTTTTACGACAATATGAGAGAAAGAGAGACCTTCTGCCGGCGGCGGGGTCTCTCTTTTTTCTGAAGCCGGACCGTGCGGACAATTACCAAAGATTACCGCTTGAAAAGCCCGGCATAGACGAATATAATACTATTTCAGACATTTTTGCGGTCAGAATAAGGAACGACTGCGTATTTTACAGAACGAGGCAACAGACTATGATCACTTTTCATCCGGTCACCATGGACCTCCGGGAGGAGCATGACCGGCTGCTGGCGGAAAATGACCGCCTTTACGGCAACCACACAAGCAATATCAGCTTTGGAACGGACAGCCTCTGGTCCCATCATTTTCACACCGAGCTCTGCTTTACGGCCGGCTGTATGTTCGTCAAATGGCAGGGCGGTGCCTGGAGCTCCTGCGGCTTTCCTTTGGGCGGGGGCGACCGGAAGCAGGCCATCCTGAACCTGATGGAATACTGGGGGCAGACCGATGCGCCCCCAGCGCTGTATCTCAGCGCCGAAGAGCAGGTGGATTTCCTCAATCGTGAATTTCCTCACGTTTTTGATATCCTCTCCAACCGGGACGGTTATGATTATGTTTACCGTATGGAGGATCTGCGGGACTTGAAGGGAAAGCGCTATCACGGCAAGCGGGGCCATCTGGCGAAGTTCCGTTCCGGTAACGACTGGCACTATGAGACGATGACCGAGGCGCATCTTCCGGCCTGTCTGGCGTTTCTGGAGGCCTGGTCCGCAGCCAAGCTGCAGGCGACCGAGCAGCCGGACATGGAGGAATTCGAGGGCGAGGTGACCTTTACCCGTCGCTGCCTGGAGGCACTGCAGACCCTGGACATGCGGGGCGGCGTGCTTTACTCCGGTGACCGTATCGTGGCCTTCACCATCGGCGAACGGGTCAACGATGACCTGATGCTTGTGCATGTGGAAAAGGCAGACAGCAGCGTCGAAGGCGCCTATACCATGATCAACCAGCAGTTCGTGGAGCACGAATGCACAGATGTGCGCTATATCAACCGGGAGGATGATGCCGGGGTTCCGGGTCTTCGCAAGGCGAAGCTGTCCTATTATCCGGCGTTTTTACGGAAGAAGTACATCGCGATAAAAAGCGGAGTCTCCCGCGCGCTGCCCTCCGATCGTGAGGAAATCGTCACGCTTTGGCAGGAGGCCTTCGGCGACAGCCGGGAGTATATCGATTTCTATCTCGACCGGCGCTATACAGCGGAAAACCTGCCGGTGCTGCGGGAGAACGGGCACATCGTCTCCATGCTGAGCCTGCTGCCTGCGCAGCTTACCCTACGGGACAGCGAGAGTGGCAGCCTGATGCGGCAGGAGGTCCTTTACGTCTATGCGGTGGCCACGGCGAAGGCCTACCGCAGGCGGGGCTATGCCGAGCATCTGCTGCGCTATGTGGCCCAGCGGCAGGGAAAGCCGCTGGTCCTCTGTCCGGCTGATGCGCACCTGCGGCAGTATTATCAGCGCATGGGCTTTGTGCCCTTTGCGGAAGGGTTTACGGAAGCGGGCGAGCTTCGCATCCGTGAAGGCGAGAACGGCGATACTGAGCAGATCCGTAGCCTGCAGCCCGGTGAGGCGGAACGCTACGTCGCCCTGCGGGACCGTGCCCTGAACCGCCCCGGCTACCTGGCCTGGGACAAGGATGCCGTGACCTATGCGATAGAAGAGAATGCCTTCTGCGGCGGACAGACCCTGCTGGTGCAGGACAGTGCGGAAGGGGAGGGCATCCTGATGCTGCGCCCGAAGTGGGGCGAGAACGGGCCCGAACCCGGCGTGCTGCAGCTCGTGGAGCATACCCTTAGCGGAGCAGCCCTGGAAAGGGCTCTGCAGGCTGTTGCCACTGTCAATCAGACCGAAGCGGGGACTGTTCTTCACTATCAGCAGAGCAACGAGGGCGGGCTGATCCTGTTCCCGGAAGGAGAAGCGCCTGATGCGGTTCCCGGAAACGGCTATCTGGGCCTGACCCTGGGTTGAGAAGAACGGAAAGTGAGGCAATTGCATGAAACGATCGATCGGCCTTTTTCTGGCACTGGCCATGCTGTTTGCGCTGTGCGGCTGCGCCCAGCTTCCCGCAGGTCCGCTCCTGGTGAACGTGACAGATAACCGCAGCCCGAAGGAGGAGCCCCTGACAGAGGACCAGTTTGCCCTTCAGGCAGAGGTCCTGCCGGCTTCCTTCGGCAATGCCGGCTGCTATATCCTGGTAAAGAACAATTCCGACGCGGTGGTCACCGTACAGGGGACTGCCTCATCCCTCAATGCCAAGGGGGAGGAAAACGACACGGCAGAGCTGCGGATTGTCGGCCTCGGACCGGGGGAGAGCTCGGTAGGCTTTTTTGTCTTTTCGCTCATTCCCTATGAGGAAATGGTCAATGTCAATTATCAGCTGACCTATACGCGGGACCGGGAGCATGAGCCCGTTCTGGGTGCGCTGGAAGCCAGCGCCTGGCTGAACGACGGCAGCATCCTCCTGTCTGTGGAAAACACGGGAACAGTCAGCGCGCAGGACCTGAAGGCGGTGACCCTGCTCCGTGATGAAGATGGCCAGGCCCTGTGGATCACCGCAACCGGTCTTACCGGACCGGAGAAGGACCTGCTGCCCGGCATGAAGCTTTCCACGGACATCGCAGTTCCCGATGAATATGGCTCTTTTGCCGATATCTCCATCTGGTTTATGGGATGCTCCGATGCGGCGGCCCCGCTGCCCCTGCCCGATGACGCTCTGGATGTGCAGTTCCTGCAGATACTGGAGACCGAGGAGGGATACCGTTATTGCCTGTCGGTGAAGAATCTCTCCGACTCGACTGTGCGCGTGATCGGCAATGCCGAAAAGCTGGACATCAACGATATGCCCGTCGCCTCTGCCTTCCTGGAACAGAAAGGCCTGAAGCCCGGCGAGACTGCGGTGGTCTATTTCCTGTTTGCAGAAATGAATCATGAGTCTGAGGTCGTGCATCGCCTGTACGCCATTCCGGAAACATGAACAGTTTGCTTTGGGGCAATCTGATCTCCTTTGTGGCTGCCGTCCTGCTGGGGCTATCCTGCTGGACGAAGGAACCGAGACGCGTGTTTCTCTACCAGCTGGTTGAGAATTTCATCCTGGCCCTTTCATCCCTGGTGTTTGGTTCGTATTCGGCTGCAGTATCCACGCTGCTCTCTGCGGGGAGAATGTGCGTTGTCTTAAAAGGGAAGTATACCAAACGGGTCATGGTCGTCTTCTGCCTTGTGCTAACGGTTATGGGGCTTGCGCTGAACACCCGCGGCTGGATCGGCCTTCTGCCGGTTCTGGCTACGCTGGAGTTTGCCTATGCCAATTATCGTTTTGTCACG
>JAZRWD010000305.1:0-4699 GCA_045599525.1 Candidatus Limivicinus sp.
TGGCACTTGCTGGAGGTCATGCACTTGAAGCCGTTGTGGAGAGCGCCAAGGTAGGTCAGGCCATGCTCGGCAAGAACCTTTGCGTCGAATGCGCCGCCTTCACCGAAGAAAGCGTCTTCAGCGTCCTGATAGCTGGCGAAGGTCCAGGGCAGGCAGGAGACCAGCAGACGGTTGTCGATGGAGGAGATGATGGAGGTGGAGTGGATGTCGATCTGGACAGTGCCGTCGGTAACCAGGGACAGGCCCTTGGTCATGTCGCCGCCGGCGAGCTGGTCGTTGTTGTAGATGGTGACGGTGATTGCGCCGCCGGACTGCTCTTCAATGTACTGCTTGAAGAGGTTTGCGCCGATAACGTCGTTTGCCTTTTCAGACTGGCCGTTGCAGCTGAGGTCGATGGCGAGCTTGTCGTAAGCAACGGGCTCTGCTGCTACAGGGGCTGCTGCAGCTTCTGCTGCAGGTGCTGCGGCTGCTGCAGGTGCTGCGGCTGCGCCGATGCCGAAGGCTGCGCAGGCTTCTTCGCCGTAGATGCCGGCGAATTCAGCGGTAACGTCAGCAACAGCTGCCTTGAAGACGCCGATCTCTTCCTCGTTCAGGTAGTAGATCTCGTTGTTGGTCCAGGAGTCGAGGATCTGCTGCATGGAAGCTTCGATGATGTCGTTGGCATCCAGGCAGGCCTGCTTTGCGCAGCTCTTGATGAGTTCCTGGGTCTCCGCGCTCAGGCCTTCCAGCCATGCGGTGTTTGCGGTCCAGGTGAATGCTTCATAGGTGTGGTTGGAGACAGTGATGTACTTCTGTACTTCCTGTACGTTTGCAGAGTTGATGGTGGACGGGCTGTTGTCGTGGCCATCGATGGTGCCCTGCTGCATTGCGGTGTAAACTTCGGCCCAGCTCATTGCCTGGGGAGATGCACCCAGTGCGCTCCAGAAGCCGTTCCACAGGTCGCCGCCCGGGGTACGGATCTTCTGACCGACGAGGGAGTCAGGAGAGACGATCTGGCACTTGCTGGAGGTCATGCACTTGAAGCCGTTGTGGAGAGCGCCAAGGTAGGTCAGGCCATGCTCGGCAAGAACCTTTGCGTCGAATGCGCCGCCTTCACCGAAGAAAGCGTCTTCTGCATCCTGATAGCTGGAGAAGGTCCAGGGCAGGCAGGAAACCAGCAGACGGTTGTCGATGGAGGAGATGATGGAGGTGGAGTGGATGTCGATCTGGACGGTGCCGTCGGTAACCAGGGACAGGCCCTTGGTCATGTCGCCGCCTGCAAGCTGGTCATTGTTGTAAACAGTGACGGTGATTGCGCCGCCGGACTGCTCTTCAATGTACTGCTTGAACAGGTTTGCACCGATGACGTCGTTTGCCTTCTCAGACTGGCCGTTGCAGCTGAGGTCGATGGCGAGCTTGTCATAGGTGGGGCCTTCTGCGGCAGGAGCTTCTGTTGCGGCAGGAGCTTCCGTTGCGGCAGGAGCCGGGGTGCTGGCCGGTGCAGAGCTTCCGCAGGCGCAGAGAGCAAACACCATACAAAGAGCCAGGGTGAGTGCGAGGATCTTCTTCATTTTGGTTCTCCTTTTTTTCTATATTTTTGCAACCGGATTTTCTCCGGAAATGCACAGGTAGAAATGGGAACTCGCCCGGTGCCGGATATTCTGTTTTTGCTTCATTCAACGTTCAACGTTGACTTTCTGATTTCAATATACAAACTGCCCAAAAAGAAATCAAGCGTTATTTTGCTAACGCTTGATTTCCGTGTATCTGCACAATTCTGCTGTTCTATTTTGGTGATTTTTACAGTCATTTGCCAGTTGTCGCCCGTTTCCAGTAAATGTATGTGAAGTCGATCATTTCTTCCAGACTGGTATCGCTCTTGCCAGCGACCATATCCAGGGTCATCCGGTGGCTCTGACACAGGTATTCCATATTATTTTCGGCCTTGGAGAGCTCAATGGCACGGTGACGGGACGGAATCGTCAGGTCAAGGACAAAATCGTGCAGGGTGCGGACGAGCTCGTTCTCCGTTGCCCGCGCCAGAACACGATGGAAGGCATTGTCCTTTTCCACAATTGCGGCAACATCCGGGTCTTCTGCCCGGCAGAGCTTTTCGTAATCGGCATAATTCCGCTCCAGCTCCAGGCGGTGTTCATCGGAGAGACCGCGCTGCATGATCAGCAGGCAGACTCCCATATCGATCACGCGGCGCAGGCCGGTAATGTCCTCGCTGGCCGCCCCGGAGATCAGCGTGGAATAAATGATCGGGCTGAGCATCTTGGGGTTCAGCCCACTGGCAATAAAGGTGCCCTCCGGGCGGCGGATCTCCACCACGCCGTAAGCGACCAGAATTTTGATCGCCTCACGCAGGGTGTTTTTACTGACGCCAAACATCTCCGTCAGCTGGGCCTCTGTGGGGAGCTTGTCCCCTGCTTTATACTCACCGGTGAGAATGCCGTCCAGGATCCGGTTCATGATGCTGTCGACCGTTGAACTCTTCCCGGCTGCCGTTGTGGAAAACAGCTGACTATACGAAGAATTATCGAAATCCATATACGGCCTCCCTTCTGTCCGGTTGAACTTTGAACTTTGAACTTTGAACATTGAACGTTCACTCAAAGTCTATCAATTCAAAGCAATAAAGTCAAGACAGTTCTTGCCATGCACCGTGGCGGAGGCAGGAATTTTACAGGATCACAAAGCAGGCCAGGGTCATTAACGTGATGCTGATGACCATAGACAGTGAGTTGATCACGCAGGACAGGCCGGTATCGCCGTCCAGCGCCTCCGTGTAGGCCGGAGAGACAGCAGGGATCGGTGAGAGCAGCGCAATGACCAGGGCCTGCCGGTACTCCAGCGGAATCGGCAGGAAGACGAAGCCGCAGACCGCAAGGAGCCCGGCCACAAGATAACGCACGCCCAGCAGGCGGAACAGCAGGAGAAACTGCGACCGGTCACCCTTGATCTTAAAGCCGATGCCGATCATCAGCATGGCCAGAAAGGCGTTCGCATTGCCTATGGTAGAGGCAAAATTGACGGCAAGGGACGGCAGCCGGATATGCAGCGCAGACAGGCAGATCATAATGAGATAGGCCATCAGCGGGGCCGAGCTGCAGATCGCCTTCACGATCCGTTTTACGGATAAGGACTCCCTCCCCTGCAGGATCACCGAGCCGACGGTAAACATCGTCCCCAGGACAATGACCGCATTGCCCACATCAAAGACACTGACTGCCATAATGCCCACCGGCCCCAGGAAGCCCTGCGCAAAGGGCATACCAAAGGTGCCGATATTAAAGCCCGTCTGGTTCAGCATGGCAAACACCTGCGCGGGCTTGCCCCGCTTCCGGTTGGTAAACAGGGCAAGGCAGATAAAAAACACACCGGAGACAAAACCGATCACCGTCAGGAAAAGCATGGACGGGTCCAGGTCCCGGCCGGCGAAGCTGGAGACGACCGCCGCCGTCAGCGTGATCTTGATAACCAGCCGGCTGAACAGAGGAAAGTCCTCTTCTTTGAAAAAGCCGGTTTTGCGCAGGATAATGCCGAGAAGAATAATACCAATGAAGGTTGCTGCCTTCATCAAAATTTCGCCCATGTTGTTCCTCCGGGTCCTCTGTCGTTGTCGACGAATTTTCCAGCCCATGTTATATCAGGAAACGCTATTCGGCAAGAAAGATTATTTTCTGACAGGAAAATGCCATGTCCGGCGTTTACCGGGCATGGCAGTGGGTCTGCTGTTATCGGTTACTTGCTCTTGCGGACAAATACCGCGATGTTGAGCCCTGCGCTCACACAGGCGCAGACGGCACCAACCAGGGACAGGACCATTGCAGCAATTCTCATTGTTTGTTCCTCCTTCAGACCGGGCTGCCCCCGAAGTGCGGGGCAGCCATCCGTTTTCTTTCCGCTTCAGTATACACCCAATGGCCGACCGGCGAAAGGGTTTTCCTCAGCGATGCTGCGCGGCAAACTCCTCCAGAATGGCATCCAGCTCCGCGCGGTCGATGCGCTGCAGGACTTTGGTCAGGAAGCGGTCAAACTCCTCCAGGGCGCGCTGTTCTTTTTCCGTGCAGACACGTTCTGTACGTGTATTCGTCATGATTCTTTCCTCCTCACACACATTTTCGCTTACGGTCATGCGCACAGGGCAACGCCTTCTCCGCGTACTGCCGCTACAGCCCGGTCCACCCCGGCCAGGAACTCTTCCTCGCCGGGGCTGTTGTTCAGGCTCAGCAGAACGTTCAGCAGCAGATGCCCGTCGTATTCATAGGACTCGAGCGTGTTGTACACCGCAATGCGGGAGCTCGGCGTAATGCCCCGGTCCTTCATGCGGTTCATAATGCTTCCCAGCAGACCGAAAACTGACAGCTCTTTTTCATTAAAAATCATCGTATTATCCTCCACATCGTTCATTCATTTTCAAAGTGTCTGTCCTTTGGATGAATTCAGTGTACAACAGGTGTTGTACATATATATGTACAGTTGAACCGTTTTTGATGACTTTCTTTTGTCATTCTTTTTTTACGATTTTTTACCAAAAAGGGAGAAGTTCTCCCGCCTGCGGGTAACGGGTCCGCAGCAGATCAGCGGCACCGGCAAAAAATGCGATAACGTTTGCATGTTTTCTTCGCAAATCACCGGAGAATATGGTATTCTTTACCCGGATTCCCTTCGACATTCGTAATTCCGTAATGTAATATCATCGATGCTATTCGGT
>JAZRWD010000306.1:0-3956 GCA_045599525.1 Candidatus Limivicinus sp.
GCCTGAAGGCGGGGGCGGAGCGCTATCCCTTCGGGCGGCACAGCTGGACGCTGGACACGGTGAGCGCACAGTGTGCCCTCAACAACCTGGACAGTGTGATGGTGCGTGTGCTTGCCCCGACAGGCACGGAGCTGCGCCTGAACGGTGTGGCGCTGAACGAGGCGAATAGCGCCGGAACGGCGGAGATCCCCGGCCTGAACGAGATCGAGAAGCGCTTTGACCCGGTGCCCACGCTGGTGGAATATGAGGTTGGGCCGCTATATGGAGAGGTCCGCGTGACAGACGGGCAGGGCAATGTGCTGAGCCCGGAGAGTGAAGCGGGCGGACGGGTGAGCTTTGTGCTTATGCCGCAGACCCACAGCCTGAAGATCACGGCACCGGAGAGCCTGAAGGTCTCTGTGGGCGGCCTGGAGCTGCAGAACAGCGACGCAGCGAGCCGGAGCGCAGGGCTGTTTGCCGGGCTGGAGGCACAGGTTGGCGGGAAGCTTCCGCAGACGTTGGTGTATGAACTGAAGGACCTGGTGACGGCTGACCTGCGTGTGACCGCGGTCAACGCGGACGGTTTGGCTGTGGAGCCGCTGATTGCCGAGGACGGCCGCTATGTGTTTGCCAACAGCATGCAACCCACGGAAGAGGAAAAGCAGGCGGTGGAGGACTGGTTCGCCCTGTATATGAACTACTCCGCAAAGGGGACCGGCTATTATAAGGACCTACTGGAGAGCACGCTGCCGGAGACCGCGCTGTATACCTATATCGAGGACTCACGGCAGGGCATGATCTGGGCATCACAGACCGAGACCGATTTCAGCGAGCTGACGATCGACCATTTTGAACGGATCAGCGGGAGCTGCTTCTCCTGTGTGGTCGCATACAGCGGGGACATGACTGCCCAGAGCTGGTATGAGCGGTACAGTTATGGCCTGTCGAACGGCTATCAGCTGGTGTTTGTGCAGCAGGACGGCAAATGGTATGCCGCCGCAATGGAGGACCTTTCCCTCTGACACGGAGATGGGCGCCATCGTGCGAAAAACACTGATTTTGCTGTATTTCCTTGACAGAAGTGGCAAAATGTGGTTTAATCCCTCTACAATTGAATTGACCCGTGGGGGAGTAGCAAGCGCCGTATTCCGGCGTAGTAAGTCGACAATCCCGGCCGCAAGGCCCGGCTTACTTTAATTTGCGAGACTCATGCAGCATACTGTTCGCGATACAGGAGTTGTTCCCCCTTTGGCTGGAGAACTTTTTTACCGGTATGGCGAAACGCTGTGCCGGTTTTTTGCGGGGGCAGGTCAGTGCCCGCAAAGAAAGGAAGATCCTATGCTATACGCTGTATTGTTATTCTGTGCAGGACTGGTGCTGCTGATCAAGGGCGGCGACTGGTTCGTGGACAGCGCGTCGGGCCTGGCCCACCGCTTCCACATCCCGGAAATTATTATCGGGGCAACGATCGTATCGATTGGCACAACTCTGCCGGAGGTCATGGTTTCTGCTACCTCGGCAATGAGTGGCCACAGCGAGATCTGCTATGGCAATGCGATTGGGTCGATCATCTGCAACACGGCCCTGATTTCGGCCATCACGATCGCAGCGGCCCCCGGACCGGTCGACCGGAAGAGCCTGCGGCTGCCGGTGCTGTTTTTCTTTGGCGCGGCTGCCTTTTATGTGGCCATTGCCTACACCACGGGGACCTATTCCCGGCTGACCGGCCTTCTCCTGCTGCTGATCTTTGTGTGCGATATGGTCGCAACGGTCATCAACGGCAGAAAGAACCCGGAAACCGTGGAAGGCGAAGATGAGGACGAAGATGCCCCGCTGTGGAAGGAGCTTCTGCTGCTGGTCGTGGGTGCGGTCTTTATTGCTGTGGGTGCAGACCTGCTGGTGGATAACGGAACGATCATCGCACGGGAGCTGGGGGTGCCGGAAGCGGTGATTGCCCTGACCTTTGTGGCGTTGGGCACCTCACTGCCGGAGCTGGTGACCGCAATCACCTCTCTGGCCAAGGGCCATGGCGCACTGTCCCTGGGCAATGTGATCGGGGCAAACCTGTTTAACCTTGTGCTGGTATGTGGCGTGTCTGCAAGCCTGTGCCCCTTTGGCATCCCGGTCAGCCGCACGCTGGCCGGACACAATGCTTCCCTGCTCGTGGACCTGCCGGTGATGCTGTTTGTTATGGCATTCATGACCCTTCCGGCACTGCTGCGTGGAAAACTGTACCGCTGGCAGGGTGTTGTGCTGCTGGGGGCCTATGCGGCATTCTGCGTGTTCCAGTTTATGGGCTGATGGTGTAACGGAGCGAGAAGCTTTGACAGAAGAGGAGAAAACGCGATGATGTTGTTTTTTAAGATACTGTTTACCGAATTTATTGCAGAGATGGGCGACAAGACCCAACTGATGCTGGTGGGACTGACCTCACGGTACAAGCTGAAGGATATCGTTCTGGGTACCGCAGTGGCCATTCTGGTATTAAACGGCCTGGCTGTTCTGGCCGGAAGCCTGGTCGGATCGATGATCCCCGTGTGGCTGATTCGTCTGATTGCCGGCACGGCATTCCTGTACTTCGCCATCACCTCGCTGAAAGCAGAGGATGACGAGGAGGAAGAGGGCGGCAAAGGCGGTAAGTTTAAGGTGGCTTCGGTTGCTGTGTTCTGTACCTTTTTTGTGGCAGAGCTGGGCGACAAGACCCAGCTGACGGCAATTGCCTTTGGTGCGAACGAGGGCCTGAGCGCAGCGGTGACCGTATGGCTGGCATGCTCGGTCGGTCTGTTTGCGGCAGATATTATCGGCATGCTGATCGGATACCTGCTGAAGAGCAAGGCTCCGGAGGGACTGCTGCATACGCTGGCCTTTGTGATCTTTTCCGTTTTTGGCATCGTAACGCTGCGCCAGGGCTTCAGCCTGCTGCTGACTGCACGCTGGGCCGTAATCGGCCTGACGGTGCTTGTCGCTGTGGCCTTTGCTGCGGCCTGCTTCTTCTACTGGAAGAAGTTCGGCGCGCCGCTTGCCGTGATGCTGGGCGGCGATGCTCTCCCCGGCAAAAAGAAAGCTGCAGGCCACACTGCGGCGCACTTCGGCAGCCATAGTCGGCCGGCAGCCCGGGAAGAGAAGGAGACGCCGGAAGCCCTTGCATCGGAAAGCGAGGAGGCTGCTTTTGCTGCGGAAGCGGCGGAAATGACCGGCGACAGCAACGAAGGCGAGGAAGAAGAGACCATGCGGGTCTACCAGCCGAAAAAGCGGGAGAGCGCTGCTGCACAGCGTTTTGAGGAGCTGTTTTCGGCGGAAGCACTCAGCAGCCCGGCACCGGCCACAGAGGTGGAACGTGCAGACGGAGCGGATCCGGATGAATTTGATTTCAGCGGGCTGACACTGGATGAGCCGACGGTGCTGCCGACCCAGAGCATCTTTGCTGCGGCAGAGGCCGAGGCGGAGAAAAAACAGGCCGATACCCGGGCATTTGAAACGCGGGCAGCGGCATCGCTCTGGGAGAAGATCGCAGAAGAGGACTTTGGAACCGGGGATGAGGCTGAGGAAGTGATGACGGAAAACGGCGACGAGCTGCAGAGCTTCGAAGAGATGCCGGCAGCCGCACCGGCTTATGCGGAGGCCGTTGATGGCCTGCCCGGCGAGGACGGGGAGACGGAGGATGACTTCGGAACCGACTCGGTAGAGGCCTACACCGCTTCGGCAGCCCATGAGAGAAAGCCGGCCACAGGTAAGAAACGCTTCAGCCTGCCGAAGCTTGGCCGTGGGGCACGGGCGGCAGAAAAGACTGTGGATACGGCCGAAATTCCGGATGCGGCTGAGACGATGGACGCAGCAGAGGCAGATTACGAATATGCTGCTGCCAAACGGGCGGGCGCAAGCTCGGAGCGTGTGGTAAGCGACGAGGACGGCGTGCCGGGGTTTGCTTTCGACTGGGGCTTTGGTAAGTTCCGTAAGTGAAAAAACCGAATAAAACA
>JAZRWD010000307.1:0-5535 GCA_045599525.1 Candidatus Limivicinus sp.
CGTCAGGCCACGATTTCGCTATCCCTTCTTCTCACCCAAACCTTGCGATTTGAACCTTGGGAGTCGCTATCGGGTTCGTCGGCAACTACGCCCCTTGGGACTTCCACCCAAGCTTCGGGACATGCCCGTCATACAAATATCGCCTTCCGCCATGCTTTTGCACAGCGGAAGGCGTTGTTTTTTTAGAGTGCTGTTTCTGCTTCGAGACTGACCTTTTTTGTTTTCTTCGGCCGGCAGACCAACAGCATTAAGCCGGCGAAGATGCCCGTAATGAGCGGGACATAGAGCTTGGTGTTGCCTAGCTGTTCGTTCAGATAAAACGCAGTACTCATACAGGCACACACAAGGAGCGTGAACATATAAAAGCAAACGATGGGACGGATCTTTTCAAAACAGCAGAGAATGGTCAGTAAACCGAAAAACACGCCGGCCAGAACCAGCACAAAGATCCTTTTTTCTGTCCGCCAGGCCTGCTCCGCATCTTCCGAAAGGCCGGCGCTGACTAGCTCCACAGCCTCCTGCAGCTCGCTGCCCTGCTCGACCTGTTCCTTGACCGCAGCGTTTGACGTTACCCTCCTCTTCGCCATGTCCCTGGTGTCGGTCAGGGTCTCGTATTCGTCCTTTTGTGCGTTCAGCTCGATCAGCTCGTCCGCCTCCTGCAGGAGGACCTCCTTTTCTGCAGCAAGCTCTTCCTGTTCGATACCCAACTGACCAAGCTCATACCAGATTAGCTCCAGATTGTATTGAATGGTGTTCTCACCGGTATTCAGCAGCTCCTCGGCCTCATCCAAAGCACGTTTACCCTCCAAAAGCGCGGGCTCGTTTTTAATAATCAGATCCCAGCCGGTTTTCAGCTGTTCCAGCATGCTGATGGCATCGCCGGCAGCATTATATGCGGCATAGCCTGCGGCCTCGAGCATGCCGCGCAGCGCGGCAAAGATTTCCCGCAGGGTGTCGGTATCCACAGCATCCAGCCCGTCCAGCTCCTCAAGGAGCTGGGGCAAGGTCTTTCCTGTAGCATTATAAACGGCATCGTTAATCTGTTGCTGCTGCTCTTCCGGCAGCTGGTCCACCGAGTCAACCAGCATACGGAAGGCCCATTTTAGGGCGCCCAGATTCTCGTTAATCTGTTCAGCAAGATTCTCCAACTCTTCGGCACTGAGGAGCTGATCCAGTGTTGCGAGGTTTCCGGTTGCCTCCCCTGCCGCGTTCTGTACGGCAACCAGCAACCCTATGATGCAATCATAATTCTCCAGAATAAATGAATATTGCTCCAGCTCAGCTTTCCCGGCATAAAAGGCGTCATACTGCTCCTGAAAGGCGGCCTTGCCGGCGTAGAATTGCGCCCATGCGTTTTCCATCTCGGCCTTTGCCTGCCAGAGGGCATCTGCCCCCTGCTGATAGCCGCTCCGGGTTGCGGTATACATGGACAGGTCCGTCATATGCTGTGAGGCGTCGGTGCCGTGAGAGGCTTCGAGCTCATCCAAACGTTCTGTTACAGCGTCATAATCGATACCGCAGGTCTCAAGCGCCTGCTCTGCCGTGCAGAGCTCTTTGTAGCGTGTGGTAAGTTTTTCGGCCTGATGCAGTGCATCGGTATACCGCTCCTCTGCTTTGCGGTAGCCAAGGAAATCGCTTAAACCGCAGAAACAGAGAAGGACGGCGAGAAGGATCGCCAGCATCCGCATCAGCGCGGGATTTTTCATACATATGCCCCCAGAATAGTTTGATTACAAACGATTATACGCTGTTTTTCGGACGCGTTGTGAATAAATCATGAAAAATAGTTAAAATAATGCAGACAGCTCATTCGATAAAGAATCAGCTGTCTGTTTCAACAAAATCTCTATGATATTTTAGAAGCTTGCCTTCAGAGCAACGGAGCGGTTGAAGACCAGGTGCTCCGGGGTGGAGTCGCGGTTATCCAGGCAGAAATAACCTTCGCGGATAAACTGGAAGCCTGTGGAGTCTTTGCCCTTAGCCGGCATCGGAAGCTTGGCCAGGCCGGCTTCGACCTTGCAGCCCTGCAGGGTGACCAGGCTTTCGGGGTTAAGGAACTCGAGGAAGTCCTTGTCCGGCCCGTCGGGTTCGGGATCGGTGAAGAGGTAATTGTACAGGCGAACCTCGGCATCGGCTGCGGTTGCCGCATCGACCCACTGGATCGTCGCACCCTTGACCTTGCGGCCATCGGCGGGGTTACCACCCTTGCTTTCGGGATCATACTCGCAGAGCACTTCGATCACGTTGCCGGCCTCATCCTTGACGCAGCCGGTGCAGGTAACGAGATAGGCACCCTTGAGGCGGACCTCATAGCCGGGATGCATTCTCTTGTACTTCGGCACGGGAACCTCCATGAAGTCGGAGGCGTCAATGTACAGGTTGCGGGAGAAGCTGATCTCACGGGTTCCGTCGTCGGGATTGGTGGGGTTGTTTTCCACGGTGAGCATCTCACTCTGGCCTTCCGGATAGTTCGTCACGGTGAGCTTGACGGGATGAAGCACGGCCATAACACGCTGTGCCTTTTCGTTCAGGTCATCGCGCAGGCAGCTTTCGAGCAGAGCCCAGTCTACCGTGGAGTCGACCTTGGCGACACCGATCTTCTCGCAGAAATTGCGGATGGAAGCAGAGGTATAGCCTCTTCTGCGCAGCCCGCAGAGTGTCGGCATACGGGGATCGTCCCAGCCGCTGACACGGCCTTCTTCGACCAGCTTACGGAGCTTACGCTTGGACATAACGGTGTAGTTGATACCGAGACGGGCAAACTCAATCTGGCGGGGCTTATCGCCGGGGATAGTGACGTTGGAGACTACCCAGTCATAGAGGGGGCGGTGAGCTTCATATTCCAGGGAGCAAAGGGAATGTGTGATGCCCTCGAGCGCGTCCTGAATCGGATGGGCAAAGTCATACATCGGGAAGATGCACCACTTGTCCCCCTGTCTGTGGTGGTGGATATAGCGGATGCGGTACAGTACCGGGTCACGCATGTTGAAGTTGCCGCTGGCCAGGTCGATCTTGGCGCGGAGGGTATACTGCCCTTCCTGGAACTCGCCGTTGCGCATACGCTGGAAGAGGTCCAGGTTCTCCTCGATGGGACGGTCACGCCAGGGGCTGATGGCCGGATGGGTGGTGTCGCCGCGGTATTCGCGGAACTGGTCCGGGGTCAGCTCGCAGACATAGGCAAGGCCCTTCTTGATGAGCTCGATGGCAAGCTCATAGGTCTTTTCAAAATAGTCGGAGCCGTAGAAGAAGCGGTCTCCCCAGTCGAAGCCGAGCCAGTGGATATCCTCCTGGATGGCGTCAACATACTCGGTGTCTTCCTTGGCAGGGTTGGTATCGTCCATGCGCAGATTGCAGATACCACCGAATTTTTCTGCAGTGCCAAAGTCAATGGTCAGCGCCTTGCAATGGCCGATGTGCAGGTAACCGTTCGGTTCGGGAGGAAAGCGGGTATGAATCTGTTTCCCATAGCATCGGTTGCCTTCCGACAGATCCTCCTGGATAAACTGATCGATAAAATTTTTTGCTGTAACTTCCATAGTACTACCTCCATGGGAAATTTCTTACCAAAACGAAAAAGCGGTTAATCCTCGTAGGTCTTAATGATGGATATGGCCACGTCGCGACGCTTGAGTGAGTGATCCATCGCCGCTTTTTCGATATATCTGTGCGCCTCTTTTTCACTCATTTTGAATCGGTTGATCAGCAGGAGCTTGGCACGGCTGATCAGCCGTGCGTCATCCAGCTTATTCTGGAGCTTTTCCGTCTCGCGGTTCAGGGCCTTTAGCTGGAAACCTGTGCAATACAGAGCCGTCAGGGCGGGCAGGACCGCCTCCTGCGGGAAAACAGGAATGCCGGCATTACCACAGCAGATCTGCACGTTCTGATCCAACTCTTCGGTGAGAAACAATACCGCAGCCGGGGTCTTGTCCTGCAGGATGCCCGCAGCCTCCACCGCGCCAAGGAGGTCGGTATCACAGCTGACCAGATAGGCGTCGGCAGACGGCATGGTGCCCGGATGCAGAAAGCGCAGGATCGGGACCTCCTCAATGCGGTCAAAATAGACCGCAGCAGCCTCCCGCTGGGCCGGAGTGAGGCTCACCCCGGCCGTAACGAGTGAAAAGCGTTTCTTTACTCCCGTTATCATTGTCTGCGGAAGTGATTTGGCTTAGTCGGCCAGAGCGCCCAGGTTCTTCTGGCTGAGTTTCAGGTTTTCAATCAGAGCTTCGAGCTTTGCTTTCTTTTCACGCTCGACATTGACAACGGCCTCGGGGGCACGGCTGACAAAGTTTTCATTGGACAGCTTGGCGATTTGTCCGGCCAGCTGCTTTTCTGCATTGGCAATTTCCTTGGAAATACGTGCCATTTCCTTCTGCAGGTCGACCAGTTCAGCCATTGGCATGAACATTCTGGCACGGTCGGTGATGACGGAGACCATCTTATCCATGCCCTCCGGCTCAGCGGAAGAGACCGTAACGTCAGAGGAGTAAGCGAGCTTGCAGATGTAGTTTGTGGCTGCGCTGTAGACGCTCTGATATTCGGTGGTGATATACAGATGTGCCTTGCGGGACGGCGGAACGTTCATTTCGGAACGTCTTGCACGGACGGCCTTGATGGCATCCATGATCATTTCGAAATTCTGCTCGTCTTCGGGGAAGTCAAGCTCTGCGGTGTAGGACGGATAGTCGGAAATCATGATGGACTCGCCTTCATGCGGCAGGGCCTGCCAGATTTCTTCGGTAATGTACGGCATAAAGGGATGCAGAAGCTTCAGGATCTCGGAAAGAACGTAGAGCAGGACCTTCTGTGCAGAAAGCTTTGCCTCTTCATCCTCACCGTTGAGACGGGGCTTGGTCAGTTCAATGTACCAGTCGCAGTAGCTGTCCCAGATGAAGTCGTAGATCTTGCCGGCAGCAACGCCCAGTTCAAAGCTGTCCATGTTATCACAGACTTCCTTGATGGTGTTGTTGAGCTTGGAGAGGATCCACTTGTCTTCAATCTCCAGCTTTTCGGGGAGCTTGTTTTCCTCGACCTGGAGGTTCATCATCACGAAACGGGAGGCGTTCCAGATCTTGTTGCAGAAATTGCGCATGGCTTCGCACTTTTCCACATAGAAACGCATATCGTTACCGGGAGAGTTGCCGGTAATCAGGTTGAAGCGCAGTGCATCAGCGCCGTATTTGTCTGCCATCTCCAGCGGGTCAATACCGTTGCCCAGAGACTTGCTCATCTTGCGGCCCTGACTGTCGCGGACAAGGCCGTGGATGAACACGGTATCAAAGGGGTGCTCCT
Source organism: Candidatus Limivicinus sp. (assembly GCA_045599525.1). Classification (GTDB taxonomy): domain Bacteria; phylum Bacillota; class Clostridia; order Oscillospirales; family Oscillospiraceae; genus Limivicinus. The sequence goes on from JAZRWD010000307.1 coordinate 5,290, forward strand.
TCATCTGCTCCATGCCGGAGAAGATCATGCGGGCGACCCAGAAGAAGATGATGTCGTAGCCGGTGACCATGACGGAGGTGGGATACCAGTAGTTCAGGTCCTTGGATTCGAGGTCGGGCCAGCCCATGGTGGAGAAGGGCCACAGGGCGGAGGAGAACCAGGTGTCGAGCACGTCTTCATCGCGGGTCAGGTTCGTGCTGCCGCACTTGGCGCAGCAGGTCGGATCCTCACGGCTGACGTTCTGAT
>JAZRWD010000308.1:0-7697 GCA_045599525.1 Candidatus Limivicinus sp.
CAAGGCTGCAGAGGACGGCATAATGATATACATGGCGGATGCCGCGCCGACACCGATACTCAGACCGATGGGGAAGCCCAGGGCCAAAGTGGCGAAAATCAGCGCAATCATAACAGTACCCGCTAAAGCAGTTGTTGTCATTTCTTTATGTCTCCTTTCATCATGCGGTTCCGGAGAGTTCATCGCCGAAGGAACGCTTACCGCTGCGATAGTTTACGACGGCCATAATGCTGTTGTAGATCGCGTAGTATAGCGTAACAACGCCGGTGAAGGGAAGTGAGGCGTAAATAATCGCCTTGGAGATATGCAGGTTAGGATCCATCTGAACGGCCTGACCCTTGGTGTACAGGATGCCGCCGTGTACGCAAACGACAGCAATAAATACGAACAGGAATATGTTGGAAAGAATCTCGACGATCATGTTGACGCGCGGGGAAAACTTATCCTTTAATAAATCAATGGTCAGGTGCTCCTTGGATCCATAGACATAAGCACTGCCAAACATAATCAGCCAAACGAACAGGAACTGTGAAAGTGCTTCCGTAATCGTGCTGGGGTTGTTGAGAATATAGCGTGCAATGACCTGATAGACAACAAAAATGGTCATCAAGGTCAGGGTCAGGGTTCCGACTACCATCAGAATAGTGTCGAAAACCTTTTTAATTGCGTTTAATACACGCATAAGCTTACCGACCTTTCTCTATTTTTCTTATGAGTGAAAGCGATTGATTCAGAATAAGCGGCCGCACAGCATGCTGTGGGCCGCTTATTCCGGTTAATTCATAATCTGTGAAATGCGGGTCTTCGCTGATGATTAGCGGAGTGCAAGAATGGTTTCGTAGACGGACTGGGTCAGAGCGGTACGGCCGGCAACGTCCTGGATGAGGTCAGCGCAGCAAGCCTGGAATGCAGCGACATCTGCTTCGGAGAAGGTAACACCATGAGAAGCAGCTTCTGCTTCGTAGGAAGCACGCAGGTCAGCGCAGCGCTGGAAGCACTCGGGGATGGACTTTGCGCAGATTTCCTTCAGAGCAGCCTGGTCAGCTTCGCTCATGGAAGCGAGAACGATGTTGCTGATGCAGAGTTCATCGGGGATCATCAGGTGGCCGGTGTAGTTGTAGTAAGGAGCAACTTCAAACTGAACAAGGTCGGTATAGGTGATGATGTTGTTTTCAGCACCGTCGAGGGTCTTGGTCTGGATTGCGGAATAAACGTCGCCCTGTGCCATGGTGATGCCAACGCCGCCCATTGCGTTCAGCATAGCAACGCAGGTGTCAGAACCCATAACGCGGATCTTCATGCCGGCCAGCTCTTCCGGAGTGGTGACGGCCTTGTCGCGGGTGTAGAGGTTACGAGCGCCGAGGGAGTAAGCGGAGAGAACGGTGAAGCCATACTGCTCGGTGGAAGCAAAGAGGTCAGCCAGCTCGCCGGACTCGAACACCTTCTGCTGATGCTCAATAGAGTCATAGACGTACGGGGTGCCGATGATAGCAAAGTCGGGAGAGTAGTTCTCGATGATGGAGTTTGCAACGAGGGTCATATCCAGAGCGCCGGCCATGCAGAGCTCGAGGGTAGAAGCCTGGTCACCGAGGGAAGCATCGGGGTAAACTTCGAGGGAGTAACGGCCTTCGGTTGCATCGTAGAGTGCATCGGAAATGGCCAGCAGGGTCTGGGCTTCGGGATTGGTGATGGTCTGGTTGAATGCACACTTGAGGACCGTCTTACCAACCTTATCGGCGGGAGCGTCTGCAAAAGCGACGGTTACGGACAAGAGTGCGAGCGCGAGAACGATTGCAAGGATTTTTTTCATGCGGGGTTCCTCCTGATTAAAATTTTTTATCGGGCATATGCCGATTTACGAAAGTCAGGCGCGCTACGGCGCATAGTCAATTGTACTGCAAACACAATATCCATTTTATGGTAACGGTTACCGAAACTGATTTCGGAAACCGGTTTCCAAAACGGGTAAAAATGAACTTCCTGAAGAAAATGTTCATTTTTGGGTTTCAACATATACTGTGGAACCCCGGGAAACGATTTTCGCAGGAAGTATAATGTGATTTGCATGACTATCTTTATTATCTACAGGATTCAGCAATCTGTCAAGTAAAAGTTTTGCGGATTCAATGCCGATCTCTTCACTGCCCATAGCGACGGATGTGATTCCCGGCGGGGTCAGCTGAAACCATTTCCAGTCGTCAAAAGAGATTATACCGAACTGCTCTCCGATGGTAATCTCGTTTTCACGGATGGCGAAAAGCACATGCTGAGTCACTACGCCATTCACACATATGACGGCGATTCTTTCCCCAGGAAAGCGGTTTCGGAAATCATTAACGGCATCCCGACAGCTGGTGTCTGTTCGATTATACTCGTACTCAATCGGAACTGTACCCTCCGGCATCAAATCGTGAACGGCTTTGCAATATCCTTCAAACCGCTCAATACGAGGGGTGATACTTTTGTTCCCCTCGGTAAAGAAGGCAATCTGCGTGTAACCGCAGGCGAGCAGGTAGGATACACATTCATAGGCCTTTTCCCGGTTTGGCGAGACAACTGCGTCCAGCCGATAGGGGGTAACCAGGCCACGGTCTGCTAGTACAACAGGGGTCTTTTGGTCGATGGCAACCAGATAATCATCGTTGCCTCCTGCGGAATTGACGATCAGGCCATCTACGCGGTTTTCCAGAAATTCCTCAATGGCAGCACGTTCGCGGTCCGGGTCTTCGGCAGAATCCGCCAGCATGACCTGATAACCGGCCTGGTTAAAGACGGCATTGATACCCTTGATTAAAATACCGGCAAAGGGGCTGCCGATATCGCCAATCACACAACCAATCAGGAATGATTTGCGGGATTTCAGGCGTTGAGCGGACCGGTTCGGCTTATAATTAAGTTTATCGATCACATGGGCGATACGTTCCCTGGTAAGCTCGGAAATATTCTCATTTTTCCCATTCAGAAAGCGGGAAATGGTAGTTTTTGATACGCCGCAGGCGGCAGCAACATCGTCGATGGTGACTTTCTTTTCAGCTCGCACAATGCTTCCTCCATTTCGTTAACGGGAAGATTGGAATTAACTGTTAATTGTTTTAATTTTAGCATGAAAAGAACGACAATGCAATTCTTTATTCAGACGATTTTGTATCAAATGGGAATAAAAAAGAATCCCTGCAGTGAGGGAATTATCCACCCGACTGAAGAGATTCTTCTTGTTTACTCTTTTTAAGGTAACGCAGGCCGGTCAGACATTTCGTATGCTTTCCTTCATGGCCTTTACATAATCGCCAACATAGGGCGCGGCATCTTTGCCGTATTTGTCAAGGAGCTTGATGATTGCGGAGCCGACGATGGCGCCGTCGGAGATTGAGGCCATTTTCTGTGCCTGCTCCGGCGTAGAGATCCCGAAACCGATTGCACAGGGGGTTTTGGTATTTTCACGGACCAGGCGAACCATGGCACTGAGATCTGTGGTGATCTCAGTGCGGGTACCTGTAACACCGAGACTGGATACAATGTATAGGAAGCCTTCCGATTCCCGGGCAATCATAGCGATGCGGTTCTCCGAAGTAGGGGCAATCATGCTGACCAGGTCAACATCGTACTTGTGGCAGATATCTAGAAACTCTTCCTTTTCCTCAAAAGGAATATCCGGAAGAATGAGACCGTCGATGCCAATCTCCGCGCAGGCGGAGATAAAACGTTCTGCACCATAGGAGAATACCACATTGGCATAGGTCATGAAGACCATGGGAATAAAGACATCCTTACGGAGCCGGCGAACCATGTCGAAAATCTTGTCTGTGGTAACGCCGCCTGCCAGCGCACGCAGATTGGCCCCTTGAATGACCGGGCCTTCCGCGGTGGGGTCGGAAAAGGGAATGCCGAGCTCAATTAGGTCAGCGCCGTTTGCGGCAACCGACCGGACGACCTCAACGGTGGTGTCCAGGTCAGGGTCGCCGCAGGTAATAAATGCGATAAAAGCCTTGCCGCTTTCAAAAGCCTTATGGATGTTACTCATGGATATCCTCCCCTCTGTAACGCGCGATGGCGGCACAATCCTTGTCACCTCGACCGGAGACCGTAACGATGATAATTTGATCTGTGCGCATGGTTGGGGCCAGCTTGCGGGCGTAGGCGACTGCGTGGGCAGACTCAATAGCAGGGATGATGCCTTCGGTTCTGGCTAGATACTCAAAGGCGTTAACGGCTTCGTCATCCGTTACGGGGACATAGCTGGCGCGGCCAATGTCGTGCAGGTAGGCATGCTCCGGACCTACACCCGGGTAGTCGAGGCCGGCTGAGATGGAGTACACCGGGGCAATCTGCCCGTATTCATCCTGGCAGAAGTAGGACTTCATACCATGAAAGATGCCAATGCGGCCTGTGTTGACAGTTGCTGCGGTTTCAAAAGTATCGATGCCGCGTCCGGCAGCCTCACAGCCAATTAGCCGGACGCCTTCATCACCGATGAAGTGATAGAAAGAACCGATGGCGTTTGAGCCTCCACCTACGCAGGCAAGCACGGCATCCGGTAAACGGCCTTCCTTCTCCAGAATCTGTGCTCTGGCTTCCCTGGAGATGACAGCCTGAAAGTCACGGACAATGGTGGGGAAGGGATGAGGCCCCATTACGGAGCCAAGGCAGTAATGGGTGTCGCTGATGCGGCTTGTCCATTCACGCATGGCCTCCGAGACGGCGTCCTTCAGTGTTGCGGTGCCGGTTTTGACCGGGATGACCTCAGAACCCAACAGGCGCATACGGTATACGTTCAGAGCCTGGCGTTTGGTGTCTTCCTCTCCCATAAACACGACACATTCCATGCCCATCAGGGCGGCAGCTGTGGCGGTTGCAACACCATGCTGGCCGGCACCGGTTTCGGCGATGAGACGGGTCTTTCCCATTTTCTTTGCCAACAGCGCCTGACCGAGAACATTATTGATCTTGTGGGCACCGGTGTGGTTCAGATCCTCGCGCTTAAGATAGATCTTTGCGCCACCCAGGTCGCGTGTCATCTTGTCCGCATAGTAGAGGCGGGAGGGGCGGCCTGCGTATTCATTAAAGAGCTCAGAGAGCTCACGGTTAAATTCCGGGTCATTTTTATAATAGTTGTAGGCTTCTTCCAGCTCAATGACGGCATTCATCAGCGTTTCCGGGATGTACTGGCCGCCATGGATACCGAACCTTCCATTTTGATTCGTCATTTCTGCTCCTCACTGTTTCTTGCATTTTGTACGAAGGCCTGCATTTTTGCCGGATCCTTCTGTTTGTCTGTTTCAATGCCGCTGCTGACATCTACCGCATAGGGGCGGACGGTCTGCACAGCCTGTTCAATGTTCTCCGGTCCCAGGCCGCCTGCCAGGAAAAATTCACGTTCAAGATTGCGGATCAGATTCCAGTTGAAAGCGGTTCCACTTCCCTTACCCGCATCCAGCAACACATACTCTGCCGGGCTGGCGGATGCGAGGGCAATATCTTCCTCACTCTTGACAACAAAGGCCTTTATTATGGGAATGCCGGCTTCCTGTAACTGGCGGATCTCATCGTCTGACTCGCTGCCGTGGAGTTGGGCGATGTCGATGATGCCCTCCTGGTGGAGCTGCTTTACAAATTCCAAATCGGGGTCCACAAATACGCCCACCGCCCGGATAGAGGGATCGAGGGCAGCTTTCAGCTGTGCTGCGGTCTCCAGAGAGACGTTACGGAAGCTTTTTGGCCAAAACACAAAACCGATATACTCCGGCATCAGGGCGTTAGCGGCGGCAATATCCTCCGGACGCATCATACCGCAGAGCTTAACCTTTACGCATTCTACTTTCATACGATATTATTTCCTTTCCCACGAAGTTCGTCCAGCATGGCCTTTTTGTCCGGGGCGCGCATCAAGGTTTCGCCGATAAGAATGCCGCTGACCCGGTCCTGACGGAGAATCTCGACGTCTTCCGCTGTTTTAATGCCACTTTCCGCAATAAAAAGAATATTATCCGGAACCAGACTGCGCAGCCTGCCGCTGTTGCGGATATCCACGGTAAAGTCCTTAAGATTTCGGTTGTTTACGCCGATAATACGGGCGCCGCTGCGGGCGGCCATCCGTACCTCATCGGCATCGTGGGCCTCCACCAGTGCAGAGAGTCCCAGTTGGTTGCAGAGTTCGATCCAGTTTCTTAAAGTATCTTCCGGCAGCAGAGAACAGATAAGAAGTACGGCAGATGCCCTCAAAACCTTTGCCTGGTAGATCATATATTCGTCAACGGTGAAATCCTTGCGCAGACAGGGAATCTTCACCGCAGCGGCAATCTCCTGCAGGTACTCGTTCTTTCCCAGAAACCATCTCGGTTCCGTCAGCACAGAGATTGCGGCAGCGCCGGCGGCTTCGTATTCCTTCGCAATGGAGAGATAGGGAAAGTCCGGAGCAATGAGCCCCTTGGAGGGAGAAGCTTTTTTACATTCACAGATAAAGTGGATGCCTGGGGCAGCGAGATTACGCTCAAAGGGAAAACCGGTATCAGACGGAAGGGACTTCGCCATTGCCTGCATTTCTTCCGGAGAAATCTTTTGTTTATCTTCGGCAACCCGTTTTGCGGCATGGGCTGCTATGGTGTCGAGAATGGTAGCCATACTCACAGGACCGTGTTGGAGAGTGCGATGTAACGGTCAAGCGTCTGCAGTGCAGCGCCGGAGTCGATGGTCTGCTCAGCCAGCTTAATTCCGTCGGCCAGAGTGGCGGTCTTACCTGCCACGTAGAGGGCGGCACCGGCATTCATGACAACGGTATCGCGTCGTACACCCTTCTCACCGCTGAGGATGCTGCGGGTAATCTGTGCGTTTTCGGCCGGGGTGCCGCCCAGCAGGTCTTCTTTCCTGCCGCGTTCAAAGCCGAATACTTCAGGGGCAATGGTATAGGTCTTATAGCGACCATCCTTAAAATCACAGACCTTGGTGTCGCAGACGGAGGACAGCTCGTCGAGTCTTTCCATACCGTATACGACGAGACCGGCTTTGACGCCCAGTTCCATCAGTACCTTGGCTACAGGCTCCAGCAGGTACTCATCGTAGACACCCAGCACAAAGTAATCCGGGCAGCCGGGGTTGGTAAGAGGGCCAAGAATATTAAACACCGTACGGAAGCCAAGCTCCTTGCGGATGGCACCAACGTATTTCATGGATGTGTGGTATTTCTGTGCAAAGAAGAAGCAGATTCCTGCCTGCTCCAGCAGCTTGGGAATCTGATCCGGCTCCTGTTGAATATTGACGCCCAGCGCCTCCAGGCAGTCGGCGGTGCCGGAAAGGGAGGATGCGGCGCGGTTACCGTGCTTGGCAACCTTTACGCCAGCAGCTGCGATGACCATGGCTGCGGTGGTAGAGATATTGAAGCTGTGTGCCCCATCACCGCCGGTCCCGACAATCTCCAGGGCACCGGCGCATTTTTCTACCTTCAGGGCGTGCTCGCGCATGGCTGCAGCGCAGCCGGCAATTTCTTCAATCGTCTCGGCACGTGTAGATTTAGTAGACAGCGCGGCCAGAAAAGCGGCGTTCTGGGTAGCGGTGGTCTCACCACCCATGATTTCATTCATTACGGTGTAGGCTTCATCGTAAGAGAGGTCTCCCTTGCTGACGATTTTAATAATGGCTTCTTTAATCACGGTTTGTTCCTCCTGGTAATCCGTTGTGTTGTTTCCTGTTATGTCATGGAACAG
>JAZRWD010000309.1:0-4331 GCA_045599525.1 Candidatus Limivicinus sp.
TGTGTCCCCCTCTCAAGCTGTTCCATTGCGCTGGCGTACTGCTCTGCGTTGGGAGCTGCACCATGCCAGCCAAGCTGATTTTCCATATAATCCACGCCCTTGCCCTTGATGGTTCTGGCGTTGATGAACTTGGGCTTGCCATTCTTTGCTTCGCGGATGGCCGCAAAGGTATCCAGGATCTCGCCCATGTTGTGGCCGTCGATGTCGTACACATCAAAGCCGAAGGCAGCTGCCTTGGCGCAGATATCAATGTGCGGCATGATCTCGTCGGTGGTGCCGTCGAGCTGCAGGCCGTTGTTGTCCAGGATGATGACGAAGTTATCCAGCTTATACTTGTAGGCGCACATCATGGCTTCCCAGATGATGCCTTCGTCGATCTCACCGTCGCCGACCATGCAGAATACGCGGTAATCCTTGTGGTCGCGCTTGCCGGCCAGTGCCATGCCCATGGCGCAGGAGGTACCCTGACCCAGGGAACCGGTGGAAATATCAATGCCCGGGCACTTTTTCATGTCGGGGTGGCCCTGCAGGATGGAACCTTCCTGACGGAGGGTATGCAGAACATCTTCGGGGAAATAGCCCAGCAGGCCCAGTGCGGAGTACTGGATGGGGCAGACATGGCCCTTGGAGAGGACGAAACGGTCACGGTCTTCCCACTTGGGGTTTTTCGGATCGATGTTCATCTCGTCGAAGTACAGTGCAGCGACGATATCGGCAGCAGACAGAGATCCGCCGGGATGGCCGGACTTTGCCTCGTAGATCATGGTGATAGCAGTCTTGCGGAGCAGGTCTGCTTTCTCGTTAAGATAAGCGATTTTTTCTTCGTTCATAAAACTGTCTCCTTGACAGGGGAAGGGATGTTTGCCATCCCTTCCTGATTTAGATTGATTTTCTGCAGTAGGGGCACTCTGTGCGGTTCAGCTGTTTATAGCCGATGCGGCGGTGGCAGTGCGGGCATTTTGCCCAGAGGAAGCGAACCACCACAGCAAGCCCTAACAAAGCTGTACCGGCAACGGCAAAGGGCTCCGGCGGAACAGCACCGGTCTGCATGAGCACTGCGCAGGCAATATACGAAACCAGCGCGGCGATCAGCATGCCCTTACTCAGCGCCTTTGCGGTCTGAAGGGTCATTTCAGAACTCCATCATAACCTTAACAACAGGTTCAGGGCGCTTGTCGGCCATTTCCATGGCTTCCTTGAACTGTTCTATAGGATAACGCTGCGTGACCATACGGTCAAGACCCTTTATGTTGCCCTTGGCGATTTCATCCACGATGACCTGGAACTCTTCATACTTATACATGTTATAAGCGATGAAGGACAGCTCATGCTGCTGGTGAACACCGTACGGGAAGGTGGTGTCGCCCATCAGGGCATGCTGGTGGACCACGCCGCCCTTGCGGACGATGTTGCAGGCCTGTGCGATGGTGGGGGCATTGCCGAAGCCCAGGAAGACCATGTCAACGCCGACACCGTCGGTCAGTTCCATGACCACATCCTCGAGCTTCTGCTCGGCGCTGTTGACCACGTTCTTGCAGCCGAACTCGCGGGCCATTTCCAGGTTGATGGGAGAAATGTCTGCACAGATGATCAGCTTGGGGTTATACAGCTGAGCGCCGATCAGGTCGCCCAGACCGATGGGGCCGCAGCCAATGATGGCAATGGTGCTATCCTCGGTGATGTTTGCCCTGCGGACGGCATACATGCCGTTGGCCAGAGGCTCGATCAGAGCGCCCTCTTCATAGCTCACGGTATCGGCAAGCTTAATGAGGGTCTTTTCGGGAACGACCACATACTCGCCCAGTGCACCGGACCATTCGCCGCCGTCCAGCTCGGGAACCTTGTAGGAGGAACCGAGGACGCGCTTGCTGGTGCAGAGGTTGTACATGTTGCGCTTGCAGTAGTAGCACTCGCCGCAGCCGTACTGCGGTTCGCCGCAGACACGGTCGCCGACCTTAAACTTGGTAACGCCCTTGCCTACTTCGACGACGTCACCGGCATATTCATGGCCGGAGAGTACGGGAGGAATACGGAAGGGGTGCATGCCGTGATAGGCATGGACTTCTGAACCGCAGATGCCGCACTTGCGTACACGGACCTTAACATCGGTGTCGTAGCGAACCTGGGGTTCCGGCATATCATCACGAAACTCTGCTTCGCGCAGAGCAGGCATATATCCGCCTCTCATAGTGAAAATCTCCTTTTATCAATAAGTAATTTCGGATCAGCTCATCAGGCCGGGCAGCAGCATGGCAATGCCCGGGATGTAGGTGACCACGACCAGAACGAGCAGAACAGCAATAACGAACGGCCAGATCTTCTTGATCATGTCGTTGAGGGTGATGCCTGCGACACCGCAGCCGGTGAACAGGTTGACGCCGACCGGAGGAGTGATCAGACCGAGGGCCAGGTTAACGACCATGACAGCACCCAGGTGGACCGGATTGATGCCGAGGTTTCTGGCAATCGGGAAGAGGATCGGGCAAAGGATGTACAGTGCGGAGTTTGCGTCGATAAAGCAGCCGGCAATGATCAGGATGATATTGACCATGACCAGGAAGATGTACTTGTTGCCGTTGGCAATGGAGATGAGGCCGGCGCTGGCCTTGGCAGCGATGCCGGTGAAGGTCAGGACCTTACCAAAGATGGCTGCGCAGCCGATGATCAGCATAACGACGGCGGTCTGTGCAACAGACTGCTTCAGGATACGGACAACACCCTGGAAGTTGACGGTGCGGTAGATGCAGATGCCAACGATGAATCCATAGATGGCTGCCACAGCAGCGGCTTCGGTCGGGGTAAAGATACCGCCATAGATACCACCCAGGATGATGACCGGCATCAGCAGACCCCAGACAGCATCGCCGAAGGCCTTCCAGCGTTCCTTGCCGGTGCACTTCGGGCGGCGGGTCAGAGCGCGGCCGCGGGAGGTGATCACCATGGTGTAGTAGATGGCAATACCGATCAGGATGCCGGGAAGAATACCGGACATGAACAGGGAGCCGACGGAAGTACCGGTTACGGAGCCGTATACGACGAAGGTGATGGACGGCGGGATAACGATACCGATGGCGCCTGCCGTGCTCATCAGCGCGGCGCTGGTGGCCTTTTCATAGCCGGACTCGTTCATTGCAGGGATCAGGATGCCGCCCAGAGCAGCAACGGTAGCCGGGCCGGAGCCGGAGATGGCCGCAAAGAAGCAGGCAACGATAACGCAGACCATTGCGGTGCCGTGCTTGGTGTGGCCGACCAGTGCGTTAAAGAAATTGATCAGACGGCTGGAGATGCCGCTGACTTCCATAATGTTACCTGCCAGGATGAAGAACGGGATAGCCAGGAGAACATAGGTGTTGGTCGAAGAGAACAGGTTGGTCGCCATGGTGGACATCATGGCCGGCTTGACCGCCATGGTCGTGATGACGCTGGAGACGCCGAGCGAGATTGCGATGGGAACATTTAAAAACAGAAGGACAAAAAACATTCCGAACAACATTACTGAGGCCATTATTTTACGTCCTCCTTCTTATAGTCATAGAAATCTTTTCCCTGAATGGTCAGGATGATGCTCTGCAGGAAGCGGATGCCAAGGATGGCACAGCCAATGGGCAGAGCCATGTCATAGATCCACTGCGGCCACTGCATGCCCTGAGAAGCAACACCCTGTGCCTTCTCATGCATGGCCAGGATCCAGCCGTAGCGAACGCCGATGTAGCAGAAGAAAATGCCGCAGAGGTCACCGAAAATGCTGACGATCTTCTGCGGGACCGGGGGGAGATGGTCGGTAATAATGGAAAGGCCCAGATGGGAGTGGCTCTTCAGAGCGCAGGCTGCACCGGCATAGGAAAGCACAACCAGGCCGACGCGGTTTACTTCCTCGATCCAGGGCAGAGAGGCCAGGAAAACGTATCTGGCGATAACGTTGACGAACGCCAGAATGGTCATAACGACCAGCATGACAGCGAGGATGTTATCCTCAATTTCATTGAAAAACTTTTTCACAGAATCCCTCTTTCTGACAGGCTGATTTGTTTTGGAAATGGCTTCCCCCGCCCTCAGGAGAAGGGGAAGGGGAAGCCGGAAACTTGCTTTATGCTGTTTTACGGATCACCGCAAAGGATTATGCAGCAATACCGAAAGCTGCACAGGCTTCTTCACCGTAGATGCCGGCAAACTGAGTGGTAACGTCAGCAACGGCTGCCTTGAAGACGTCGATCTCTTCTGCGTTCAGGTAGTAGATCTCGTTGTTAGTCCAGGAGTCGAGGATCTGCTGCATGGAAGCTTCGATGATGTCGTTTGCATCCAGGCAGGCCTGCTTTGCGCAGCTCTTGATG
>JAZRWD010000310.1:0-6321 GCA_045599525.1 Candidatus Limivicinus sp.
CTGGCCTTTGTGGCCATGACCCGCGCCGAACAGCGGCTTTACTTAAGCGAGGCCGGGGGGCACGGGTTTGACGGTACGCCCCGCTTCCCCTCCCGCTTCCTGCTGGACATTGACCCTGCCCTGCTGCAGTTTACCCGCAAACCGGACGAGCGACTGATTGCCGACACACGGCAGTATGTCCGCGCAGCGGAGCAGCGCATGCCGGACAGCCCAACGGACCGGGTCCTGGAGCCCGGCCAGCGGGTAAGGCACCTGGTGTTCGGCGAAGGGACGGTTCAGGAAGAAGACCGGGAAAAAGGCGCCTGGCTGGTGCTGTTTGATGAACTGCCGACACCACGGCGCATCTCCTTCAAAAGCAAACTGGAGAAGATATAAAATACCGCCTGCCATCGTTTCGGTGGCAGGCGGTGTGCTTTTATCGTTATGCAATCCCTCGTGGCTTGGACGGCAGGACTCAGGACCTGCGTCTGCGCCAGGGCAGCTTTACCGGCTCATAGGTATCGCGGACCTTGTTCAACAGGTGCAGCACGTCCCGTTCGGGGGAATAATTGTGGCTGTTGGGTGTAATCTCAACCTGCGTCATCCGCTCGCCGCCCTCGACATGCTTCACCAACCGCTGCTTCATGTTCTCCATGGTAGCGTCTTCGGAATATATGTACAGGGACCAGACGTCCTCAAAGCCGGCCTGCTGGCGCTTGACGATGCGCAGCGGAAGACCGGTAAAGCGGCGCTGCAGATGGTGCTCCAGAGAGCGGATCATGCCTTTGTTGTCAATGATTTTGAAGTAGACCACCTTGTCTTCGGGGGCATATTCTCCGGTAAGGTAGTTGCGGTAGGGTGAGCGCTTCAGCCGCTCATAGACCTTCTGCTCCTCCGGGTTGGATTCGCCGAAGCGGTAGGTAAACATGGAATTGTCCCGGATGGTGTAAACACTGTAGCTGTGCCGGGCTCTGTCCAGTATTTCTCGGACAGAGGCTGCGAGATTCTGGGGAATGGGGATAGTCTCCGGATAGGCTTTTTCTGCCGTATCATACAGGGCAGCGCCGTCCATAACAATGATGGGGGTGCTGACCCGAACCGTGCCCATCTGCGAGATAAAAAATGCCGGAGCGTATTCCGACATCAGGCAGATGCGGGCGCCATCGTTGTAGAAGCGGTTGAGTGCGATAAGCACAGCAGAAGGAATCTGGGAATAGCGGTCCGGAACCAGGTATTTGCTGCGCAGGAAGATCAGCTGCTCGGGGTGCTTTTCTCTGGGCAGATGGGCCAGGTTCACAGCAATCGCCACTACCGTCCCAATAAACGTGTCAAAGACACGGTCAATGCTCTGCATGAGGGGTGCTTCCACGTCCGGATAGGTCAGAACAACGCAGAGGAAGACGATTGCCGCAAGGCCGGCGGAATCCGCCATTCGGACCACGACCATCAGGTAAAAGGTGAACAGCACACCCAGAGACATCAGGGCAAAAACCAGCACCATGTTCTGGCATAGGGGAAAGACCACATAGTCCATCAGCAGAAGGTATACCAGTCCGCAGAGTGCACCGAGCAGGGTACCCAGAACGCGGTCCTGCGCAAAGGTCTTACTGTCGGATACGAAGGGCTGCATGCAGATGATCGCCGCAATAACGGACTGCGAGACCATTCCACGGTACCCCCGCAGGATATAGATCATAAGACAGAGGAAAACTGCTACGGACGTCTTTACTATGCGCATGCCAAGGTGAGGCAGGGTGAAGCGCTTTTTCTCCCTGCCGTCTCTTTGGGAATCATGCACCTTTACGGTTGCCATTTGTTTCATTGCTTACTCCTTATCTGCTCGGCCCCATATGGGGGGGCAGCGCAGGCTCACTCCTGCCCTTCCGTCGGCACGGGAGGCATCGGAGGCGCATCGTCGATGCGCTGGCGGGCCACCAGGTCGGCAAAGATCCCGTTCTGTGCAATCAGGGCATCATAGGTGCCGTCCTCTACAATCTTACCGCCCTGCAGGACCAGAATGCGGTCACAGTGACGGATCGTAGACAGGCGATGGGCAATGACGATGCGTGTGCAGCGCATCTTGTCCAGGGCCTCTGCAACCTTCTTCTGGGTAATATTATCCAGGGCAGAGGTTGCCTCATCAAAAAGCAGGATCTTGGGCTTGGGGGCTACCGCGCGGGCGATCATTATACGCTGACGCTGTCCGCCGGAGATGCCTCCTCCACCGCCCTCGCCGAGGACCGTGTGCATATTCATGGGCATCTGACGGATGTCATCCGCGATACCGGCCGTCTCGGCGGCCTCCCAGGCCTGCTCAAGGGTCAGGGTGGGCTGAGAAATGGTTATGTTTTCAAAAATGCTGCCGCTGAAGAGGCGGCCGTCCTGCATGACAGTACCGATCAGCTTTCGTACAGAGCGCATATCCAGCTTCCGGGTATCCCGTTTATCGAAATACACCGCGCCCTTAACCGGCTTTTCAAAGCCAAGGAGCAGGCGCATAAAGGTGGATTTTCCGCAGCCTGTCCTGCCGACGATGGCCACATACTGGCGTGCAGGGATGGTCAGGGAAATGTCGTCCAGAATCCACGGGCCGTTGTCATCATAGCGGAAGCTGACATGGTTCAGCTCGATGGCACCGCTGAGACTGGTGACGGTATCCTTCCCCTCCTGGGTCTCCGGCATGGCTGCCATCAGGGGGCGGATCAGGTCCAGTGTCGGGCGCAGAGTTGCAGCCGTCAGGGCCACAGAGGTCAGGGCCGAGAAGGCGGTCGTAATATTGGCGTAGGCCGCCGTGAAGGCATAGTAGTCCGCGGTGGAAATATTGTTTTTTACCGCGATAGTATACATCAGCCCGGTACCCAGCAGGCCAAGGGCAGAGGTAAAGACGCCGGAGTACAGAACAATGCCGGGCGGATGATAGGTCAGACCGGACTCCTCGGAATACAGCTCTGCCCACTTGACAAAGGCACGGTTTTCTGAGCCGGTCAGACGAATCTTCTGAATACCGTTGATCAGGTTATAGGTCAGACCGCGTTCCTTGGCAGCCAGAGCCATACGTTCCTTGTTAATAGCCGTCTGCACCAGCGCGGAAGTCACACTAATTCCCAGAGTCAGGATGGTCAGGATCAGGGACGGCCAGACCAGAGACGGAGCATATCGGAAAATTGCCGAGATATACACAAGAGAGAACAGACCCGTCACACCGGTGGAAAAAACTGAATTAACCAGTGTGTCACAAAGACTGTTCATATAGCCCATGTACTGGCTCAGCTCACCGGAGCTGTAATCCTTAAAAAAGTCTGCGGGCAGACTCAGCAGACGCATCATGCTGGCCGCCTGCACATTCATGTTTAATTTGATACTGATGCGGTTCAGTAAAAGGGCGCGGACAGCGTTGAGCAGAAGATTGCACACGGTAACACTGAGCATAAACAGCACAACGCCAATCAGCAGCGAACGGCTGCCGTAATTCACCACGTCGCCCATCAGAATGTTCGTCAGGCGTGGCATAAGCAGACCGACCAGGCTGATGGCCGCAGCGGCAAGGCCAAAGCTGACCAGATCCCACCGGGTGAGGCTCTCACCCATATAACGGAACAGGTCAACCAGCTTCAGGGCCCGCTGAGGAAGCGGACGGTAAAAGCAGTAGGCTTCTTTCCCTAGCTTTTCCTCCTCGGCTGCATTGATGCGGACAGTGCGGGAAGTAAAGGGGTCAACATACGTAAAACCGCCGTGATGAGACGGAAGAACGGTGACAACGGTGTCCTTCTCCCCTTCTTTATCTGCCTTCAGGGTAGTCAGCATGGCACCCATTGCATCCCTGTGCCAGCCCTTTTCCAGCACGACCTCACGGTAGAGGATGCCGGATGAGGAAAGGAGATAATCCAGACGGTCTTCCAGGTCCTTGACCTTGGGCGGAATCTCCTTTTCCTTTAGGTGAAAATGCTTCAGCAGCTGGCTCAGCGCGTCGCGGACGTCCGCTCCGTCCTCTAGCCACCCGTCACCGATTTTATGCCCCGTGACGGAACGGGCTATGTTCTGAAAGGCATCGGAGAGAAGCTCATTCTCCCGCTGCTTTCGGTATTCTACCTGTTCTTCAAACCAGCCCATGCTTCTCCTCCCCTCTCATTCATTGATGACCAGCTGGGTATAGGCGCCGCCCTTCGCGAAGAGCTCCTCGTGGGTACCGCGCTCGACGACCTGGCCGTGGTCCAGCACCAGGATCTCATCACAGTCCCGGATGGTGGACAGGCGGTGAGCAATGACGATGCAGGTGATTCCCCGGTCGGTAATGTTCTTGACAACGGAAAACTCCGTCTTGGCATCCAGGGCAGATGTTGCCTCGTCCAGAATGCAGATAGTGGGCTCGTGGGCCAGGGCACGGGCGATCTCCACACGCTGGCGCTGACCGCCGGAGAGGTCCCGGCCGCCCTCCTGCAGCTTGTGCTGGTATCCGCCCTCGCGCTGGATGATATCCTCGTGAATGCCGGCATCACGGGCAGCAAGGATCATTTCAAAGTCCTCTACCGAGGTATCCCACATCTTGATATTATTGGCAATCGTGTCATCAAAGAGGGAGATATCCTGGTCGATAACCGCAACGGAACCAGTGAACACGTCACGGTCGATGTCGCAGATGGCCTTGCCGTCAAAGGTAATGCTGCCGCTCCAGGGCTGATAAAGGCCGGTAAGCAGCTTGGCCAGGGTCGACTTGCCGCAGCCGGAACGGCCGACAAAGGCGACCTTTGCGCCCTGCGGAATCGTCATGGAAAAGTCTCGGATCAGGGGTGGTGCAAGACGACTGTAGCCGAAGGTAACATTTTTTAGCTCGATGGCACCGGAGAGCTTTTCATAAGCGGGCGGTTCTTCCCGTTCCTGGAAGCAGACGTCCACGGGATAACTCATGACGTCCTCAATGCGCTCCATCTGCGTGGTCATCTCCTGCAGGCTCTGCCCTGCAGAAATCAGAGACATGGCGGGGCTCATAAAACTGCCGAGGAAGCCCTGGAACGCCATCAGGCCGCCGATGGTAAAGTTACCCTCAAGGATCTGATAGACACCCAGGCCGGTGACCGCTAAATTGGCAATGCCCGTGATCAGGCCGGGAAGCTGGCCATAGAACTGGTTCAGGCGAGCAAATTTGACCTCCTGCGTATTCACGCTGGCCTGGAAACCGGCCCAGCGTCCGAAGAAGCCCAGCTCGGCACCGCTGGATTTAATGGTCTCGATCATACGGATGCCGCTCATCGTGGCACCGCTGAGCTTGGCATTATCACGCTGCTGTACGCGGGTGATATTGACTCTTCGGCGGGAGATCATGGAACTGACCGCCAGATTAAGGAACATCGCGGAAACGCCGATTGCCGTCATCAGCACGTTTTTCCGCAGCATAATAACAAGGTAAACCAGCATCATGCCGGCGTTCAGTGCCAGAGGCGCAAAGGTATCTACCAGCGTTCCCGCAATGCCTGCGTTGGTAGCCTGACGGTCGGCAATGTCTGAACCGATGCGCTGCCCAAAGAACTGCATAGGCAAACGGAGCACACGCCAGAGATAACTGGCACTGCCCACGGCAGCCATCTTGCCCTGGATGCGTTTACTGTACAGGGCAGAGACCCAGGAGACGACAATACTGACCAAAGCCATCAGCAGAAATGCCCCGAGAAACGGCCCAAGCCATTCCGGGTTTTTCCCCGAAAGCAGACGGTCGATAAAAATCAGATTGAATACCGGGCTGATCAAGCCCATTAGAGATGTGATAACCGTAGTAAGGACAACAAAGAGGACCGCAGGGCCGGTGCCCTTCAGTCGTTCCTTGGCATATTCCAGGACGGATTTCCGCTTACCGGAAGGCTCAAAGGAAGGACCGGGCTCGAAGGTCATGAACACACCGGTAAACTGCTCATCAAATTCCTCCCAGCTGACTTCAATGCGGCCACGTGCCGGGTCGTTCAGCACTGCTTTTTTTCCCTTGAAGCCGCAAAGCACCACAAAGTGGTTAAAGCCCCAGTGGAGAATGCAGGGATATGGCCCCTCCTCAAGTAGGGCTTCTGGCTCGGCGTGGTAGGCATGCGCCTCCAGCCCGTGGCTGCGGGCCGCCATCATGACGTTTTTGGCGCTTGTACCATCACGCGAGACGCCGCAATCCAAACGCAGCTGCTCCAGAGGAAACCACTTTTCATAGTAGGCCAGGACCATCGTCAGCGAGGCTGCGCCGCATTCCAGCGCCTCCATCTGCATGACCACAGGAACCTTGGCCACACCCTTCATCACAGGCTTTTTCACCTGTTTTTTCGTTTCGCTCATCACTGCCTCCCTCATTTCAGCAGGAAGCTGACCGGG
>JAZRWD010000311.1:0-11288 GCA_045599525.1 Candidatus Limivicinus sp.
TGTACTGTACAGGGCATCCATTGGAAAACTGCCGCCCGTAAAGTACCTGCCGGAAAGGAGAACAAACATGAGACAGGACATATCCGTGATTCAATCCCTTCCACCGATCGACAGCGCAAAGGCTGATGCCCTGCTCGCGGCTGAGCTGGCAAAATCGAATCTGAAGATTGTCGTCCTGGATGACGACCCTACCGGCGTGCAAACGGTCCACGGGGTCTCCGTGTATACCGACTGGTCTGTGGAGAGTATCCGTGCGGGCTTTGCGGAGAAAAACCGGGCCTTCTTTATCCTGACCAATTCCCGCAGCTTCTCCGCCGCGGTTACCGAAGCAGTGCACCGTCAGATCGCCGAGCGGGTAGCCGCAGTGGCAAAGGAGCAGAACCGGGAGTTTGTCCTCCTCTGCCGCAGCGATTCCACGCTACGCGGGCATTTCCCGCTGGAAACGCAGACCCTGCGGGATACTCTGCTTGCCTGCGGCGTTGGGGCGGCAGACGGGGAGATTCTCTGCCCCTTCTTCCCGGAGGGCGGACGCTTTACCCTGGACAATGTCCATTACGTGAAATACGGGAATGAGTTGGTGCCTGCCGGCGAAACGGAATTCGCTCGCGACAAGACCTTTGGCTATCGCTCTTCCGACCTGCGTGATTATATCGAGGAAAAAACGAAAGGTGCTTTCCCGGCAGAGGACGTGACCTGCATCTGCCTTGCCGACCTGCGTGCCATGGCGCTGGATGCCATTGAGGCGCAGCTTCTTGCCGTGGAGAACTTTAACAAAATTGTGGTGAACGCCGCTTCCTATGACGATCTGAAGGTCTTCTGTACCGCACTGTACCGGGCTATGGCGAAGGGCAAGCGGTATATGTTCCGCACCGCAGCCGGACTTGTGCGGGTCCTGGCGGGCATTCCTGAGCGTCCGACGCTACGCAGGGAAGAAATGGTCCACCGTGAGACGCCAAACGGCGGTATCGTGGTCGTCGGTTCTCATACTGCGAAGACAACAGCCCAGCTGCAGAAGCTGCTGACTCTGCAGGGGACAGTCGCTGTGGAGTTTCACTCCAACCGGGTGCTGGAGGGTAATGAGGCCTTCCAGGCGGAAATCGATCGTGTTGTGGCCTGCAGCGAGCAACTGATCGCCGAGGGTAAAACACCGGTATGTTTTACAGACCGCAAGCTTCTCAGCTTTGCCGAGGATACGCCGGAAGAGGCCCTGGCCCGTTCGGTGAAGATTTCCGACGGCGTGCAGGCTCTGGTCGGGCGCCTGCACATCACCCCGGCCTTTGTTGTGGCCAAGGGGGGCATCACCTCCAGCGATGTGGGCACAAAGGCGCTGATGGTGAAAAAGGCGACCGTTCTTGGCCAGATCCGTCCGGGTATCCCCGTCTGGCAGACCGGGGAGGAGAGCCGCTTCCCGGGCATTCCCTATATCATTTTCCCAGGCAACGTCGGGGAGGAGAGTACCCTGCTTGAGGCCGTGCAGATTCTGACCGACAGGGTAGATCCTTCCAATATTTGAACGGTTTGCACGAATAATGCGCGAATATCGATACACTTCTGACAAGTATTGTGCAAAATGCCCAGTAGCACCGCTGAAATTCTAATAAACTCACAATGTTAATTCCCGCAGAAAAGCATATAATAGGTGTAGTGAAAAACGGAAACCTACAATGAAAGGGGAGTTCTTATGGGTTTTATGGATTTTATGGTCGGCCGTAAGCAGCCGAACCTGTCCTGCGCATTCTGCGAACAGGAAGTCGAAGAGATGCAGTTCAAGGCAGATCCCGCACAGACACCGTATGCCGTCTGCCGCTCCTGCGTAAGTACCTACCAGCTGTCCGACTGGGCAGACATTTCGGAGGACGAATATTATCTGACCCGCTGACAGGCTTTCGGCGCCCGTTCGGGTAACATGTTCTTTGCAGGCCAGTGCCGCAGCTGCAGGCGGCGCTGGCCTTGCCGTTTCTGTGGGAACTTCCCGCGGCTACGATTCTTGCATTGAAAAGCAGGGCAGACATATTGTATAATACGCACAAGGTATTTGTAATGAACAGGGAAAGGTACTGTATATGAAGGGTATTATTCTGGCCGGTGGCTCCGGGACGCGTCTTTATCCGCTGACCACGGTCACCAGCAAGCAGCTGCTGCCAATTTACGACAAGCCGATGATCTACTATCCGCTCACCACACTGATGATGGCGGATATTAAAGACATCCTCATTATTTCCACCCCCGAGGACACGCCCCGTTTTGAAAGCCTGCTGGGGGACGGCAGCCAGTTCGGTATCCGCCTGTCCTACGCGGTGCAGCCGAAGCCGGAGGGGCTGGCTCAGGCCTTTATTATCGGGGAGGAATTTATCGGGGACGATCCCTGTGCCATGGTCCTGGGGGATAATATCTTTTATGGCAACGGCCTTGGCCACAAGCTGAAAAACGCGGTGAAGGTGGCGGAAGCCGGTCGCGCCACGATATTCGGCTTTTATGTGGATGATCCGGAACGTTTCGGCGTTGTCGAGTTTGAGGATGATGGCCGGGTGCTCTCTCTGGAGGAAAAACCGAAAAACCCGAAGAGCAACTACGCAGCCACGGGGCTGTATTTCTATCCTGCCGGCGTGAGCGCTATGGCAAAGCAGGTTAAGCCGTCGGAACGGGGCGAGCTGGAGATCACCACGCTCAACTGCATGTATCTGGAGCAGGGCCTGCTGGACTGTGATGTCTTCGGCCGCGGCTTTTCCTGGCTGGATACCGGCACGGTGGACAGCCTCATGCAGGCTGCGGTGTTTATCCAGACCATTCAGAACATGCAGGGCATCATTGTGGCAGCCCCGGAGGAGATCGCCTACCGCTACGGTATGATCAGCAAGGAAAAGCTGGTGGAGGCCGCGGCAAGATACGGAAAATCCAGCTACGGCAGGCATCTGCTGGCCGTTGCTGACGGAAGAATGAGAAAGTAAGGTACAGCCATGAAATATGATTATCTGATCGTCGGTGCAGGCCTCTACGGGGCGGTTTTCGCCCAGCGGGCAAAGGAAATGGGAAAGTCTGTTCTGGTCATCGACAAGCGCCCGCAGGTCGGCGGTAATGTCTTTACCGAAGATGTAGAGGGCATCCACGTCCATGTGTACGGCGCGCACATTTTCCACACCAACAACCGTCAGGTCTGGGACTATATCACGCGCTTTGCCGAGTTCAACCGCTTTACGAACTCACCGGTGGCCAACTATAAGGGCGAGCTGTATTCCCTGCCCTTTAATATGTACACCTTCAATAAGATGTGGGGCGTGGTGACGCCGGCGGAGGCTGCCGCGAAAATTGCGGAGCAGCGCAAAGAAATCACCGGCGAACCGCAGAACCTGGAGGAGCAGGCCATCTCCCTCGTCGGCAGGGATATTTTCGAAAAGCTGGTCAAGGGCTACACCGAAAAGCAGTGGGGCCGTGACTGCAAGGATCTGCCGGCCTTTATTATCAAGCGTCTTCCTGTCCGCCTGACCTTTGATAATAACTACTTCAACGCCCTTTTCCAGGGCATTCCCATGGGCGGCTATACCCGCATGGTGGAAAACCTTCTGCAGGGAGTGGAGGTCCGCCTGAACACCGATTATCTCGCCAATAAAGAGCAACTGGATGCCCTGGCAGAGACCGTCATCTATACCGGCCCCATCGACGCCTATTACGGCTATGCACTGGGCACGTTGGAATACCGCTCCGTCCGCTTTGAGACTGAGCTTCTGGACATCCCCAGCTTCCAGGGCAACGCCGCGGTGAATTATACCGACCGCGAGACACCCTGGACCCGCATCATCGAGCACAAGTGGTTTGAGTTCGGCAAGGACGACGAAGGCAGAGACCTGCCTAAAACGGTCATTTCCCGGGAATACAGCTCCGAATGGAAGCCGGGTGACGAACCCTATTACCCGGTTAACGATGCGAAAAACGGCGCTCTGTACGCGCAGTATAAGGCGCTGGCCGAAAAGGAAGAAAAGGTCATCTTCGGCGGGCGTCTCGGGGAATATAAGTATTATGACATGGACCAGGTCATTGCAGCGGCGCTTTCTGCTGCTGACCGGCTGCTGTAAGACTGCGCGCTGCGTGCAAAGCAGGGCTTCCTGTGACTGGGCAGGCTTGCCCAGTCGAAAAACGGAACCAATTGAACAGGAAAAAAGCGAAGGCGTCGGGATCGTTGGTCCCGGCGCCTTCTTCAGCATTATGTATTTTTCCTGTCTATGTTGCTGACCGAAGTCAGGCTGCCTTCTTCTCCATTTTCTCCGGCAGCTGGGCAAGTACGATGGCCGCAAAGACCACGGCGCAGCCCAGCAGCTCACGGGCGGTCAGGTGCTGGCCGAGGATCAGCCAGCCTGCCAGAACAGAGAACACCGACTCCAGGCTCATGATCAGCGAGGCCACTGTGGGGTTCATGTTCTGCTGACCGACAATCTGCAGCGTGTAGGCAATGCCGCTGGAGCAGATACCGGCATACAGGATCGAGACCCAGGCCCCGGTGGAGGCAAACGCACCCAGCCAGGCAGAAAACCCGCCGCTGAGGGGGTGGATTTCGGTGACCACCATCGGGAAGAAGGAGATGACTGCCGCCGTGGCAAACTGGATGCAGGACATGCGTACTGGGTCATTCTTCACCACAAAATGGTCGATCGTGATAATGTGCAGGGAATAAAGGAAAGAGCAGACGATCACCAGCATGTCGGACATCTGCACCGAAAGGGAACCGTTCATGCACAGCAGATAAAGCCCGACGACGGCCACAACGATTGCCGCCCACACATTCCAGCCGCATTTTTTCTTCACAAACAGCCCCAGCACCGGCACGATGACGATGTAGCAGGCGGTCAGAAAACCGGCCTTGCCTGCCGCGGTGCCGTAATACAGGCCCAGCTGCTGGAAGCAGGAGGCAAAGGCCAGGCAAAGCCCGCAGCAGATGCCGCCCCGGAGCAGCGATAACCGATCCTCACGGGTCTCGGGCTTTTTGACGGAAAGGCCAAGGCTATCCAGCAGGCGGATGACCGGCAGCAGCACGAGCGAACCGAGAACGGAACGCGTGCAGTTAAACGTGAAAGGGCCGACAACATCGCCGCCCTCTGTCTGTGCAACAAAGGCAACGCCCCAGATCATGGCCGTTAAGACCAGCAGGGCAGGATTTCTGTATTTTTTCATTACATGACTCCAAAACTGTGATAACGCAAAAACACCGCAAAAGGGAAAACGTAAAGGAATACGGTAAAAGACTTTAACGCAAAAGCCTTAAGAGCATAAGAAAAGAGCTCACCGGAAGATGAGCTCTTTTGGTGGGGGAAGGTGGATTCGAACCACCGAAGGCATCGCCAGCAGATTTACAGTCTGTCCCCTTTGGCCACTCGGGAATTCCCCCATATTTACTTTGCAATCTTGGAGCTGGTGGACGGACTCGAACCCCCGACCTGCTGATTACAAATCAGCTGCTCTACCAACTGAGCTACACCAGCACTTTTTTGCTTGCGAGCTTTAAGTTGTCTCTCGCGATTGCTTGTGTATAATAGCATGGGATTTTTGAAATGTCAACACCTTTCTTCAAATTTTTTAAAAAATTGAGAAAAAACTTTTTGCCTCTGTGATTTACAAGGACAGCCGGACATGGTATGATAAATAAGATGTGCTTGAAAAACTGAAAAATACCGATTTTGCCCCGCTTTTCGGGCAAAAGAATTGAGATATAAACTATGGATAAGATTGAACTGAAAAAGAATCAGCTCTATGAAGCAGAGATCACCGGCTATACCTCGGAGGGAAGCGGCGTCTGCCGCATCAATGGTACAGCGGTTTTTGTGCCCGGCACCGTGAAAGGGGAGCGCTGGCAGGTCAAGCTCCTGAAGGTCAACTCCGGCGAAGCCTATGCCAGGGGCGAGCAGCTTCTGGAGCCGTCCCCGGCTCGTATAGAACCGGACTGCCCGGCCTATCCGAAGTGTGGCGGCTGCGTTCTGCGCCATATGCGCTATGAAGAAGAGCTGGCCCTGAAGCTGCAGCGGGTCAGGGATGCCCTGGTTCGCATCGGTGGCCAGACGGTTCCTGACGGCGAGATCCTGGCCTCAGCAGAGGTGGAGCGGTACCGCAACAAGGGCGTTTACGAATTTGCCCAGGTGGACGGGGAGCCGGTCTGCGGCTTCTACCGCCAGCGCAGCCATGATGTTATTCCTCTGACCTCCTGCCTGCTGCAGAAGTCTACGGCGGACCGGGCTGCAGCCGCACTGCTGGACTTTCTGAAGCGCAACCGTATTCCGCCCTATGACGAAAATGCCGGCAAGGGAACGGTGCGCCATCTCTTCTGCCGCTCGGCAGTCTATACGCAGGATGCTGTGGTCTGCATCGTCTCGGCCAATGGCTTTGGCGCAAAGACCGAAGCCCTTACGGCCGCTTTGCGCCAGGCCTGCCCGGAGCTGACCGGCATCGTTCTGAACATCAACAGGGGCCGCGGCAACGCAGTCCTTGCGGGGGATTTTTATACCCTTTGGGGCCGCGATACCATAGAAGACACGCTGAACGGTCTCCGCTTTACCATCTCGCCCCGGGCCTTTTATCAGATCAACCCCCGTCAGGCGGAGCGCCTGTATCAGCGGGCGGTGGAATATGCCTTTGATGGCCCCGGCGGCCTTGCGCTGGATCTTTACTGCGGCGCGGGCACCATCAGCCTCTGCCTGGCGCAGAAGGCAGAGAAGGTCATCGGTGCGGAGATCATCCCCGATGCGGTCGAAAACGCAAAGGGAAACGCGGAACGCAACGGCATCCGCAATGCAGAGTTTATCTGCGGGGATGCGGGCCAGGCTGCAGCAACGCTGGCAGAACGGGGTACAAAACCGGACGTTATTGTCGTGGACCCGCCCCGCAAGGGCATCAGCCCCGAGACTGTGGCAGCCATTTCGGCCATAGCCCCGCAGCGTGTGGTCTATGTCTCCTGCAACCCGGCCACCCTGGCCCGGGATGTAAAGCTCCTTTCCGCCGAGGGCTATGCCCTGCAAAAGTTTACGGCAGTGGATATGTTTCCCCGAACGGCCCATGTCGAAACTGTAGTTTGCTTAGGCAGGAAACAGGTCAGCTACGGTCCGAGAGTTTCGGTGAACACTTCCGAGCCGGAGAACGATGCAGGCAGAAAATACAGTACAAAAAGATAACTATGGGAGGATTCGGAATTGATCAGTTTTTTTAGAAAGAAAAGCAAGCAGGAAGAGAACAAAACCCCACCGGCAGGAAACGTATCTGTGCGCAAGCCCGTATTCGATTCTGAATCAGTTGATTTTCAATTTGACTTAACCGGGGTGAACGGAGAAAATTATTCCGTTCTGCTGAATGGATATTCTGTGTATTATCCGAATACATCCAATGCAAGCGGCTACGGGTCAGATGACTGGTTCTTTGGAGGCGTATGCGACGGAAAGGATTTTATACTGCTTTTTTCGACCGACTCATCCAGCGGTGCGTATTGGAGCGGTGCATTTGTTGACGATCGGTGTGCAGACGAACTGAAATCTGAATTCAATGCATGGTGGACGGCTTATGCAAAAGGCAGCAGGGTCGTTTGTTTGCACCCATGCAGCATAGCGGATGCAAAGAGAGTTGTAAAAGCTGAATACTGTCGCATGGGAAAGCTTTCTGACAGTGATTTTTACGGAAACTGAATGCGGAAGAAGATGTGCGGCTGGATTTTCACCAGATAAAGATGCGAAAGAAAATGACAAATCCCAGTTTGATGATATGTTTCCAAGAACTATCAATACTAACCGCAGCAGGAACGGTCAGTCGATTTATTCCCGAGAACTATCGATATTAGCCGGAACAAGAACGGTCAGTCGATTTGTTTCCGAGAACTAATAGGGGCAGTCTGACATCAATACTGTTTCCTCGACCCACGTTGAGACGGTTGTCCAACTTTCCAAGGGTAACTTATCGAGTGAGAAGATTCGCGTGAAATTCGATTTGGAAGACATGGACATGTCCGTATTTCGGCAAGGAGCAACATATGAGCAGATTCAGGAGTGGGTGCAGGAAAAGTACGGTTTCCATGTGACACACCTGAATATCGCCCAGGTCAAACGGAAGCACGGGATCATCGAGCGGGAAAACTATAATAAGCCGAGATCCCCAGATTCCCGCCAGCCAGGATGTCCCGAGAAAAAGGTTAAGGCAATAGAAGAGGCATTACGGCATTTTCAAATGATCTAATCGTTGATTAGGAGAGATTCACTAGTGAGTAAAAGAGCGCAGTTAACAGGCAAAGTATTTGGCAAATTAACCGTATTGGGGCGTGGAGAGGATTATATATCCCCTTCAGGCTCCCATTTGCTGCGCTGGGAATGCCAGTGTGAATGTGGAAATATAATCAACGCCACAACATCACAGCTAAAAAGAGGTCTTTCATCTTGTGGATGCGTATCTAGACGTGAAGACTTAACGGGAAGAAGATTTGGAAAGCTTATAGTCAAATATGCTGTGGATGATTATGTGTCTCCAAAAGGATCCCGTATGTCTAAATGGCATTGTATATGCGATTGTAGTAACGAGATTGATGTAATTGGAATGAGTCTTAAAAACGGAGATACGCAGTCTTGTGGTCAATGTGGTACGTCAAGAAAGACCACGCGAATTTCTATCGATTACTCTGGGAAACAATTCGGCGAATTGTATGTTTTACAAAAAGACGAAGACAGTCATCCACCCAAATACCTCTGTAAGTGTAGCTGTGGTCGAGAAATAACAGTTCTACAGAAAGAATTATCATCTGGGAAAAAGACGCATTGTGGCTGTAAAACGATTAGAAAGAAGTATGCCCCTGCAAAAAGGCTATCTCGTAATTATGTTGGCGAAAGAATAGGCACATTGACAATACTGGAAGAGCTCGAATCACATATTACTCCAAACGGCTCAAAGCAGAGGATTGTTAAATGTCAGTGTGACTGCGGTAACGTTTTTACTATAAGACTGTCGAGCGCACTAAAAAACGGAAAATGTCGTGAATGCTTAGATAAGGAACGACGGGCAGATATTACTGGTAAACGATTCGGGAAACTAGTTGTTCTGTCTATGGCTGATGACTATATTTCTCCATCAGGACACAGGCTTTCCAGGTGTAAATGCCTATGTGATTGTGGCAACATCACAATTGTTAATATGAGTGGATTAGTCACTGGCAAAACACAATCTTGTGGCTGCTTACAAAACTCAGCTGGTTTACTCAAAGATAACCCTGATTTAGTTGCAAAATTTGATTTTGAAAAGAATCGCGAAATAGGTGTGGATTTCGATACTATCACAGCAAGGACTTCTGCAAAGGTTTGGTGGAAGTGTAGCGAATGTGGTAACAGTTGGTTTGCTACAGTGGCAAGCCAAAATGATAAAAAAGAACATGGCTGCCCATATTGTTCCGGAAGGTTAGTAATCAAAGGAAAGACGGATCTGTTGACGTTGTTTCCCGGGATTGCAAAAGAATGGGATTATGAGAAAAATGGTGATTTGCAGCCTGGTGATATTTCATCAAAAAGCGGAATAAAAGTCTGGTGGAAATGTAGTGTAGGTCACGAATGGAAGGCAACTGTTGGAAATCGAACGCATAATAATTCCGGGTGCCCAAGATGCAATATTGAGAATGTTAATTCGTTTTGTGAGCAAGCCGTTTTTTACTATATCAGAAAAGCATTTCAAGATGCAATTAACAGTGATCAGCACTTAGGAATTGAATTAGATATTTATATACCTTCTATCAAGACTGCTATTGAGTATGATGGGGAAGCTTGGCATAATTCTGTGAAAAGAAAAAAGAATGATGAAAAAAAGAATGCCATTTGTAAAGAAGCAGGAATTAGGCTTATAAGAATTCGCGAACCACGTTTGCCTGAAATCGATACTTGCATTGTCATTCACCGAACTGATTCAACTTCGAACGAATCTTTGAATCAAGCGATAAATCAACTTCTTGATGTGCTTGGATCATATACCGTAAATGTGGATATCGATTCTGATAGCGGTGTTATCCTTGATCAGTATGCCACAAAGAAGTATGAAAACAGTCTTTCTTATTGTTACCCTGATATAGCTGCAGAATGGCATCCAACAAAGAATGGAAGAATGACGCCTGATAGAATTAGTAAAGCATCACGTAGAAATGTATGGTGGTTAGGAAAGTGTGGCCATGAATGGCAGGCGACAGTCAGTGATAGAACACGGCCTATAACAATACAGAGTAATGGCAGAATAAAGAAACCGTATGGTTGTCCATATTGTAGTGGGAAACGTATTCTTGCTGGTTTCAATGATCTTCAGTCTGTGTTTCCTGAGATTGCCGCTGAATGGCATCCTACAAAAAATGGGATATTAAGACCGACTGTAATCTCACCAGGCAGTGGCAAAAAAGTTTGGTGGCTGGGGGAATGTGGTCATGAATGGCAATCCACCCCCAACAAACGATGTAATGATAACAGCCAGTGTCCTATATGTTATAGAGAAAAACGAAGTCCTGCTGTTGTTTGTATTGAAACAGGTCAGGTGTTCAACCATGGGATTGATGCTGCTAAAAACTTGGGTCAAACAAGTGCAACACACTCATTTAGAGAAATTCTAAATTTGCTTAAAAACACTGGATATCTCGAGAAAAGTATTTCACAAATCAAAGTTAATGTACTTGCATATCCAAAACCAAATTACTCTCAATATATAGAGTTGCGTAATCCCATTCTTGATGCGCCTATAGCTGAATTTGAAAACTTGTTGCCCGAAGATGGTATTGTGACATTGTTATTAGAGTAAGTTCTATGGTTGATATATTCCCGTGTACTGCGGGGGTAGATTTGTTCCCGTGTTGTGTCAACATTCATGGCATCGTCTCGACCCATGTTGAGACTGTCGTCTTGATGTCGAAAATGAACACAACCAAGTAAAAAAATCCTTTTAAAGGTGGTTTTATGGTTAGGGAAATATATGATACTGAATTAGATGATATATTGAAATTGTATTTGCACCTACATGAAGATACTGTTCCTGCAATGACAGAACATCTGAAAACAACTTGGGAAACGATAATCAAAGACAATAATCATCATATCATTGTGAACGAAATAGATGGTAAAATTGTTTCTTCGTGTGTTTGTGTTATTATTCCTAATCTGGCGAGAGGGATAAGACCATATGCATTAATCGAAAACGTTGTCACCAACCAGGAATATAGAGGATGTGGCTATGCAACAGATTGTTTGAATTATGCAAAATGTATAGCTCAAAAAGAGAATTGCTATAAGATGATGTTGCTTACCGGTTCGAAG
>JAZRWD010000312.1:0-3615 GCA_045599525.1 Candidatus Limivicinus sp.
GGTTACCTTTGACCTGGACGGGACCCTCGCGGAGCTTGGGGCACCCATCCTGCAGGAAAATCTTCTGAAGCTGCGTGCTCTGGAACAAAAGGGCGTAACGGTTGCCCTCTGTTCCGGAAAGCCGACCTACTATCTGTGCGGATTTTTACGGCAGGTTGGGCTGAAACGCCCGGTCCTTGTGGGAGAGAACGGGGCGGTTATTCAACTGGGGGTGGACCTTCCCCCACGGGAGTTTTATATCCAGCCCTATTCTGCGGCCGCAAAGGAGAGTATCCGCTGGCTGCATGAAGAAATCGAAAAACAGCTTCCCGGCCTGTGGTATCAGCCCAATCTGGTGGGGCTGACGCCCTTCCCCAAGGATGAAGCCCAGTTCGATGTTATTCAGGCAATCCTGGACGGCGGAAAGCTTCACCTGCAGGATGTTGAGGTCTACCGCCATGTGGACAGCTTTGATATCACCCCCTGTGGCCTGAACAAATATTCCGGCATGCAGATGCTGGGCGAAATCCTCGGTATTCCCGCGTCTGAAACGGTCTGTGTCGGCGACGGGGTAAACGATTACCCGATGTTTGCCTATGCCGGGCTTTCCATCGGCATCCACCTTGCGCAGCCGGAACGCGCAGACCGCAATTTCCCCAATATCGGGGAGGCTCTGGATGCGCTGCTGGCGCTGGTGGAAGAGCAAAAAAACACGAAAACAAAGAAGCCGGAGAAATAATCGAATCAGACAGAAAACGAGCCATTTCTGCAGCGAGATTCTGCAGAAATGGCTCGATTGCAAAAAATCGACAGTGAAGAAATTACAGGACGTGGACGGCATCCGGCTCGAAGACCAGACTGCATTCGTCGCCAACCTCGTAAATGTGCTTGTTCTTCGGGTTGTACTCACTGAGCTTGACCAGTGTGTCACCGACCATCACATGATAGTTCTGGTAGGAGCCCATAAAGCAGCTCAGCACGACCTTGCAGGGCAGTCCGCCGATATCGCACAGGTGGGCCGATTCCGGACGGAGAACGACCTTGTATTCCTTTCCGGCTTCCATGCCGCTCTTCATTGCGACCTGTGCGCCGTGACCTTCAATATCCAGAATTGCCTGGCCGTTGACTTCGCCGGTCATCGTGCCGGTCAGGAAGTTGGCCTCACCAATAAAATCGGCTACAAATTCATTCACCGGGTGGTAATAGATCTCGTGCGGGGTGCCCATCTGCTCGACGACGCCCTTGCGCATAATGATGATGCAGTCGGAAAGCGCCATAGCCTCCGACTGGTCATGGGTAACGTACACGGCGGTTATGCCCACGCGCTGCTGGATACGGCGGATCTCGGTACGCATGCTGACACGGAGCTTGGCATCCAGGTTGCTCAGCGGTTCGTCAAACAGGAGAACGCTGGGCTCAATGACCAGCGCGCGGGCCAGCGCCACACGCTGTTGCTGGCCGCCGGAAAGCTGGTTGGTCATGCGCTCTTCCATGCCGGAAAGCTCGACGAGGTCGAGGATCTCCATCACGCGGCGCTTGATCTCATCCTTCGGGACCTTGCGCAGCTTCAGACCATAGGCAACGTTGTCAAACACATTATAGTGCGGCAGAAGAGCATAGCTTTGGAACACCATGGCGGTGTCGCGCTTGTTGGGGGTCAGCTCATTAATGGCTTCATCGCCCAGATAGATCTCACCCTCGTCCGGGCTTTCAAAGCCCGCGATCATGCGCAGGGTCGTGGTTTTGCCGCAGCCGGAGGGGCCGAGCAGGGTGACGAAGGAACCCGGCTCAATGGTGAGGGAGGTGTCCTTCACGGCGTAGAATTCCTTGTTGGTTTTTGGGTCTTTATAGATCTTGGAGATATGCTCCAGACGAACGCCTTTTTTTATCTTTTCCATGGTTTAATCCTCCTTCAATTTTTTGCTGGTGCCGAAGAAACGGATGAACAGGTTCATCAGCAGAACTGCACCGTAGGTAATGGCAATCAGAATCGATGCAAAGGCACAGGCCAGACTGAAGGAGCCCTTCTCGGCAAATTCGTTGATCTGCACGGTGATGAGCAGGAACTGGGGGGTAACCAACAGAATAATTGCGGAAATTGCGGTAATACTGCGAACAAATGCCGTGACCAGACCGCTGAGGAAGCTGTCCTTAATCAGCGGGAGCGTAACGGTCATGAAGACCTTGAAGCTGTTGGCGCCCATATCGTAGGCAGATTCTTCAATCGACTTATCGATCTGGCGCAGAGCGGAGATACCGCTTCGGGTGCCGGTGGGCAGAGAACGAACGATAAACACGATGACCAGGATCGTGCCTGTGCCGTAAAGCCCCTGCAGAATGCCGGAATGGAACAGACCGCCGGCAAAGCCGCGGATATAGCCGACGCCCAGAACGGTGCCCGGAACGGCCATGGCCAGCATCGAAACGGCCTCGATAAAGCCCTTGGACTTAAATTTCTTTTTGACCACCAGGTAGGAAATGATCATACTCAGGAGAGCCGTGATGGGAGCCGCAATCAGGGATAACACAAAGGAGTCGCGGAAGCACTGCAGACCGTGGTATTTCTTGAACACCTGCATGAACCATTTGCCGGTCAGCGGGAAGAACTTGTAGCCCCAGGTGGGGAAGCAGGCCCCAACCGGAACGCAGATGTACATCATGATGACGAACAAGGCGACCAGTGTGCAGAGAACCGTCAGCGGAAGCTTTACGCTGCGGTCTTCAATCAGCATACGGGCGCGGCTGGCCTTGCCGGTCAGGGTTGCGGCCGTTTTGCGTTCCAGAATATATTTCTGGACCACAAACATCAGCATGGTGATGCAGAGCAGGACAACGGCCATGGCGGAGGCACCGGCCTTGTCGTAGGCACCGGTGATCTGCAGGTAGATCGTCGTGGCCAGAGTGTCATAGGAACCGCCGATGATCATCGGGTTGGCAAAGTCGGCAATGGATTCAATAAACGTGACCAGGAAGGCATTGCCCAGGCCGGGTAGCAGAAGCGGCAGGGTAACGTCCATAAACACGCGGGAACGGGTGGCACCCATGTCGCGGGCAGCTTCCTCCAGCGAGGGGTCAATGTTTTTCAGCAGGCCCTTCAGCATCATGTAGCAGACGGGGAAAAAGGTCAGAGTCTGCACGATGACGATGCCCCAGTAGCCGTACACGGAGTTGTCATAGATATGCAGCAGGAAGCGGGTGATCAGACCGGCCTTACCGAACAGCATGATCATGGACAGGGACAACACAAACGGGGGCGAAACGACCGGCAGCATGGAAACGACCTTGAACAAGCCACCCACAAACCGGTTCATGCGCACATAAACCTCCACATAGGCAAACAGCAGGCCAATGAATGCGGAGAAAATACCCACGACCATACCCACCTTCAGGGTGTTGGTGATGGCACGGGTAAAGGTGGGAATCTTAAAGATCCTCTGGAATACGGCAAAGGAGAAGCCTCCGTCGCCAACAAAACTATCCACCAGCAGGATGGCCAGCGGGTAGAGAATAAACAAGGTTAAAAATGCAATCAGAACAGCGATGGTCGAGACCATGATCGGGTCGGCAAAGAACTTTTTACGGTCAAGCGCTGCACCCTGAGAACGGGCCATGTGATCGCTCCTTTCTTTCGGGAAC
>JAZRWD010000313.1:0-6541 GCA_045599525.1 Candidatus Limivicinus sp.
GTCAGCGCATCCACATCACTGTCAATGTCAGCCTCCATCACGCCCCAGCGCAGGCGACCACCAAAGGCCCGGTTCAAGGCCAGCAGTGTGCTGGTCTTCCCGCTCCCCGGAGAAGACATCAGGTTAAGCAGGCAGGTCCCCTGACTGTGCAGAGTTTCCCGGAGAAGCTGTGCGTCTTTATCGTTATCCTCCAGCACAGACTCTTTTACTTCGATGATCTTTACGCTATCCATAGCTTGTTCCTTCCGCATTTTTCCCGGCGGCAGGCCACGCTGTCCGCCCTTTTTTCATTAGTATAGCATATCAACCGCAAAAAAGACAGGCGTTTCCTGCCGGGAGTGTTGGGGAATCCCTATCATTTTGGACGTCGCCTTATTCGTTCTCGTAGGTAAATGCCGTTACTGTGCAGTTGGGTACGCCGAAACGGGCATATTCATCGTTGCTCATATCCGCAAAGTAGGACTTTACCACACGGGCGATACCGTTGTGTGCCACCAGAATATAGGTCTTTTCATCCTTCTTCAGTTCGTCCAGCAGATTGTAGATGCGCTGGGCAAGGCGGAACATGGATTCGCCGCCCTCATAGCTGTCCGCAAAGTTCTTTTTGGCCTCCTGGAACGCCGGCGCGTTTCTTGGGGAGGTTCCCTCCCATTTGCCGAAACACTGCTCCTTCAGCCTTGGCTCCATGCGAAGTGGCAAGCCGGTCGCCTCAGCAATGTGACGGGCTGTGTCTGCCGCACGGCTCAGAGGGGAATAGAGAATCTCGTCGGCCTGAATGCCCTGCTCCACGATTGCTTTCCCTGTCTGCACGGCTTGTTCGTGCCCTTTCGCCGTCAGAGGGCTATCTGTCGCCCCGCAGATTCGGTCTGCCACATTCCATTCACTCTCACCGTGACGTACAAAATATACTTTTTTCATGATTCCGACTCCTTAACTTGGGCATATTTCTCCTTGAAGATAGCACAGTTCCTGTCTGCCCGCAAGAGTGGACTGCTGCCGTTCTCTATGCAACTGCCGACGTCGTTCCTTCTGCCCTTTTATCCTGCAGAAAGGAAGCTCTTCACGCCCTGCCGGCACCAGTCCCCACGGCTTGGGGCGGAAGGGTTCCCGTTTTTCTCCCGCAGAGTCTTGCAGTTTGTGAAAAAAAGGATTAAACTGAAAAGGTATATTCTGCATAGAATTTCATGTGTCTGCTTTCGCGGCTCGTTGTGGTCGGATGGGCAGAATGCTGAAGAAAAGAGGTCACAACATGCTGCAGGAAATCACACGGGATAATATCGGTCTGATCCGCAACCCGGTCTTCCGGGATTATGCGGAAATGTATCTGGAGATTGCCGAGGGCTTTCTGGCACAGGTTGAGCAGTTTGGCCTTCCTTTCTGTAAGGAAGGAACAGACGCCGCCGAAACAGCAGCCTGTCTTTCCCGCCTGAAGGCACGGCCGGATATTACCGCTCGCTGTGATGACGCCAGTCTGGTCTATAATCGGATTTCCTCTGCCTGCGAAGCCTGCAAGAACGGTGTCGGCACCGTTACCTCCTATGTCTCTTTCCGTTGCCACCGAAACTGTTTTTTCTGCTTTAACCCGAACCAGGATAATTTTGAAACCAACCGAATCGAAAAAAACGACTGCTGCGCTGAACTCGATCGTATCCATGCCTCCGGCGCCAACCTGACGCATATTGCCCTCACCGGTGGTGAACCCCTGCTGCATGTTCCGGAGACGCTGGCCTTTTTCGCTCATGCCCGTACTCTCTACCCTGAGGCGCACCTGCGTCTGTACACCTCCGGTGACCTGCTGACCGCCGAACTGCTGGCACAGTTGCGGGACCACGGTCTGCACGAGATCCGCTTCAGCTATAAAATGGAAGACGCTCCCGACCTGCAGGAAAAGGTCCTCGCCAACATGGCGCTGGCAAAGGCATACATCCCCTATGTCATGGTGGAGATGCCCGTCATGCCTGACATGGAACAGGAAATGCAGGCTCTGCTGCGACGTCTGGATACCATCGGCATTTGGAGCATCAACCTGCTGGAGCTCTGTTTCCCCTACAATAACGCTCCCGCTTTTGCAGCGAGGGGATTCATGCTGAAATATCCGCCTTACCGTACTCTTTACAACTTCTGGTACGCCGGCGGCCTGCCCATCGCCGGCAGTGAGCTCGTCGCTCTGCGACTGATGGAGTTTGCCGCAGAAGAAAAGCTTCAGCTTGGCATCCATTACTGCTCGCTGGAAAACAAAAACTTTGGTCAGATGTACCAGCAGAATAAAATGCTGGCTCCACACCACCCGACCCTTCTTTTCTCCGAACAGGACTATTACCTGAAGACCGTCAAGGCCTTCGGCGATGAGGCTCTGCTTGTCAAAAAGCTCTTTGACCGCCGCGGCGTCACCCGCTATCTGTATGATGCCCGAGCCGGTTATATTCAGTTCCATCCTGCCGATGCGTCCCACCTCCGCGGTCGCCCGGTGGAGCCCGTGCTGTCGGTCAATGTTCTGGAGCCCCGAGACGGCGAGGTCATCACACGTGAGCTGAAGCTCCTGCGCGCCACCGTGGATGACTGCCTCCGTTTGGTCTGACAGGCTCCGCCCATTTTACGCCCGATTACTCCGTTAGCTGTGGCGGGCTGTTCCGGTCGCAGCTTTCCAATACAAACCATAAGAATAAGTTTGAAATCGAAAGGAACATTCCGCTTATGTCCCTGCTTTCCGCCCACAAAGATATTTGTCGCGCTCTCGCTGCAGCGATTACACCTCTGCCGGCTGAGGCCGTCCCTCTGGCAGACTGCACCGGCCGCGTTCTTGCCCAGGATATTCTTTCCCGGGATAATGTACCATCCTTTGACAAATCCCCCCTTGACGGCTACGCGCTCCGTTCCGCAGACACGCAGACCGCCTCCCGCGAGACCCCGGTCACACTCCGTATTCTGGAAGAGATCGCCGCCGGCAGTGTCCCCCACTGCACGCTCACCCCGGGCACTGCCGTCAAGATTCTGACCGGTGCACCGGTCCCTCCGGGGGCTGACGTGGTCGTTCCCTATGAGCGTACAGAATTCACACCCACCGATGTTACGATCTTCTCCCCCTATCCCTCGGGAAGCAATATCGTCCGCATCGGCGAGGATATCCGCAAGGGCCAACTGCTGGTTGCCGCAGGCCAGAGCATCGATGCTGGTGCTCTCGCTTCCCTTGCCGCCCAGAACATCGCCCGCCCGCTGGTGTACCGTCGGCCGGTCGTCGGCATTCTCTCCACAGGAAACGAACTGGCCGATGTCGGGCAGGAACTCTCCCCCGGTCAGATCTACGACTCCAACGGCTACAGCCTGATTGCCCTGCTGCAGGGCCTCGGCTGTCTTCCCCGCTACTACGGCCATGTGCGCGATAACGAAGAGGCCATCGCCGCTGCCTTTGCAAAGGCCCTGGAGGAATGTGACGCCGTCCTCAGCACCGGCGGTGTCTCCGTCGGTGATTACGACCTGGTCCCGGCAGCGTTGGACCGTATCGGTGCGGAGATCATCTGCCGTCGGGCGGATATCAAGCCCGGCATGGCCTGCTGCTACGGTCTGCGCAACGGCAAGCTGATCTGCGGCCTGTCCGGCAATCCTGCCTCCTCCGTGGCCAACTTTACCGTCATCGCCATGCCGGTCCTGCGCAAGCTCACCGGCCTGCGTGACTATGAAAACCGCGAGATTACTGTCACCCTGGCCAACGACTTTCCCAAAGCCAGCCCCGGTAACCGCCTGATCCGCGGCAAGCTGGACCTGTCCGACGGCACCGTAAAAATGATTGTCGCCCAGGGCCAGGGCAATGTGGTCATCAGCAGCTTTATCGGCTGCGATGTGGAAGCCATCATCCCTGCCGGCAGTGGTCCGCTCTCCGCCGGCACACAGCTGACCGGCTTCTGCCTCTCCCGCTGAGCCTATGGAGACCATTCCTGTCATCGGCTTTGCCGGCTATTCCGGCTCAGGCAAGACCACGCTGCTGGAAAAGCTGATTCCGCTGCTTTTAGAACAGGGTGTCCGCACGGCAGTCATCAAGCACGATGCCCACGGTCTCACCTTCGGCGATGAAGGCAAGGACTCCCGTCGCTTCTATAACGCCGGCGCAGACGTTTCTCTGGTGACCGGCCCCGCCCAGACGGCCGTGTTTTACCACCGCCCCCTGTCCCTGGAGGAGGCCGTCTCCGGCATCCGGGATGTGGACCTCATCCTGATTGAAGGCTATAAGCACTGTATCTATCCGCAGATCGGCATCAGCCGCAGGGCCAACGGCAAGGGCTTCACTGCCGAACCCGGGCATTTCCTCGCCCTCGTCACCGACGAGCCCCCGGTGAATCCACCTGTTCCGGTCTTCGGGCCGGATGCTGTAGATGAGCTGGCGGCGTTTCTCCTTCAGTCCGTTCTGCACTGCAACTCGGATATACCGGCATCGGAATAAAAAACCGAAAAAAACCTTACACAGAACAAAACGCTGAAAAGAGTCTGTCTTTGGACAAACCCCTTTCAGCGTTCTCTTTTTTGCGGTTCCGGCAGCCTCACTCGGACAGCTCGGTCTCCACAACGTATTCGTTTTTAATTTTCCCCACCAAAGTCTGCAGGGCGTCGATTACATGCGGGCGGATGTCTCCACCGATGAGGACATACATGATGTCATCCCCCACCTCCAGCTCACCTTCGTTCAACCAGGTACGGATATAGTAGATGCCCGGCAGTTGGTACGCCTCCTGCACGGCGGCTTCCACTCCTGCCGCATCGTAGGAAAAACGCATGCCGGTGACCGGCTTTGTGTTCTCCTCGCCCTTGCGTACCTTCGCTTTAGCGGTCTCACGCACAACACCGTTGTGTGTCAGAAACATGCCGCACTGTGCGGCCTGCGCACTCTGCTTGGCTTCCTTCAGCCAGGCGTCCATGGATGGGCTTTCTTTTTTCACGTTCCGCCTCCTGTTGTTCCGTCGCTTATGCTTTGACAGGCTCGCCACAGTTGGCGGAGCCCTTCGAAGTCAGCATTTCCATTCCGTGCTCCAGCGCACCGATGACAGCCCCCAGGTTTTCCCTGGCGGCCTTCTCGCTGCCGGGCAGATTGACGATCAGGGTCTTTCCGCGTATTCCTGCCGCCATACGGGACAGGCAGGCTTTTGGGGTGATCTTCAGGCTTTCATAGATCATTGTCTGGGGAATGCCCGGTGTCTCCCGTTCTATCACGGCCTTTGTTGCTTCGGGGGTCACATCCCGTTCGGCAAAGCCGGTGCCGCCGGTCGTCAGAACCAGCCGGATGTCCAGGTCGTCAGCACAATGAACCAGTTCCGCCTTGATCATGTCCATCTCATCCGGCACGATCGTATAGTGTACGACCTCGAAGCCATGCTCCTGCAGGATTTTCTGCACCGCCGGTCCGCTGGTATCCACACGCTCGCCCACATAACCCTTGTCACTGATGGTAATTACTGCTGCTGAATATGCCATTCTATTTTCCTCCCGGCTTAACCGCCGATCTGATTCATGTTACGCCCGGCCTGGCTGCGGTTGCTGTAGGACAGCTCACCATGCCATTTCGGTTTTCCGTACACCGCATTGCGGAACTGCTCCACCATGCCCTCATAATCCAGCCCCTTCAGGGGATACTCATCCCGCCCGTGCAAGCAGGGTTTGACCTTTCCGTCCGCAGTCAGACGCAGACGGTTGCATTCCGTGCAGAAATGCGCTGACACCGGGCTGATCAGCCCCACATTGCCCAGACCACCCGGCAGGCGATAGAGTCGGGCCACACCACCGGTGCCTTCCGGTTCCAGCTCCGGCAGAGTCTCATTCACTACGGTATACGGGACAAAGCACTCCGGCCCAAAATCGCCGCTATCATACATCGGCATCATCTCAATAAAGCGCATATCCACCGGATAGCGCAGGGTGAGCTCCGCCAAGCCGCGAATCTCATCGGTGTTAAAGCCGCCAATCAGCACCGCGTTTATCTTGACCTTTTCAAAGCCGGCGTCCAGTGCCGCTTCAATGCCGGCCATAGCCTCCTCCAGCTTTCCCACCCGGGTGATATATGCAAACTTCTCCGGGTCCAGAGTGTCCAGGCTAATGTTCAGCCGGCTGACACCTGCCTCTTTCAGTGGGCGGGCAAGCTGCGGCAGAAGGATGCCATTAGTCGTAATGCACAGCTCCTCAATGCCGTCCAAAGCCGCGACCGCGCCGCACAGGGAAACGATATTTTTTTTAATCAGTGGTTCCCCGCCGGTAATACGCACTTTACGTATACCTAAAGAGGCCGCTGCGCGGATCGCCCGCACAGTCTCCTCCTCGGTAAGCATGTCTTCATGCTCCTTTTTGCACACGCCATCCTCCGGCATGCAGTAGCGGCAACGCATATTGCACAGCTCCGTTACCGACACGCGAAGATACTCGATTTTTCTGCCATAGGTATCAATCATGGCTCTCTCCTGCCTGTTTACTTATTTTCCAAATGGGCAATTGGGATAATGACATGGCTTACAGCCCAGGCAGAGGCCACCCTCACCCATCATTACAAAGTCCTTCTTTTCCA
>JAZRWD010000314.1:0-3773 GCA_045599525.1 Candidatus Limivicinus sp.
CCGCCCCTATGGACAAAACGCCGAAAAAGCTCCCGTTATTTACAGCAAACTGTCAATTGACAGGAAGCGCCAAAAAAGGGTAAAGTATCTTTATCTGAATAAAATACGATAGCTATGCGGTTTCCCCGCTGCGCATAATTAAAGGAGAAAGGCTATGTACAAGATTCTGGAACGCGATCCGGCATTGCTGCCCTATGAAAAAGACATTAATCTGCGTATGGAGCGTTATGAAGCCCGCCGCAAGTCTTTGCTCAGCGAGTTCAGCACCCTCAACGATTTTGCCAACGCCCACGAGTATTTCGGCTTCCATCACTCCGGTGACAAGTGGATCTACCGTGAATGGGCACCCGCGGCCGACGGTATGTACCTGACCGGTGAGTTCAATAACTGGGACTGGACGGCAAACCCCATGCAGGCCGGGGAGAACGGCACCTGGACGATCGAGCTTCCGGACAGTGTCCTCAAGGAAGGCACTATGGTCAAGGCCATCGTCAAGAACGGTCTGCGCCTTTCCGAGCATCTGCCGCTGTATGCCCGTCGTGTCGAGCAGGATGTGTCTACCCGCACCTGGAGCTGCGCCGTCTGGGACCCGCAGGAGCCCTTTGCCTGGACCGATGCCGGCTATAAGCACACCGGCCCCCTGCTCATCTATGAAGCCCATGTGGGCATGGCCACCGAGGAATACCGCCCCGGAACCTACCGTGAGTTTGCCGATACGGTCCTGCCCCGCGTGAAAAAGCTGGGCTATACTGCCGTGCAGCTCATGGCCATCATGGAGCATCCCTACTACGGCAGCTTCGGCTACCAGGTCTCCAACTTCTTTGCGGCATCCAGCCGCTTCGGCACCTCCGAAGATCTGAAATACCTCGTCAACAAGGCCCACAGCCTGGGCATCACCGTTC
Organism: Candidatus Limivicinus sp.; assembly: GCA_045599525.1. Lineage (GTDB taxonomy): Bacteria > Bacillota > Clostridia > Oscillospirales > Oscillospiraceae > Limivicinus. The sequence goes on from JAZRWD010000314.1 coordinate 903, forward strand.
TGCTGGACCTTGTCCACTCTCACGCGGTCAAAAACACCCTGGAGGGCATCAACGAGTTCGACGGCACGGCCACCCAGTTCTTCCATGAGGGCGCAAAGGGCGACCATCCCGCCTGGGGCACCAAGTGCTTTGACTACGGCAAGAACCAGGTCCTGCACTTCCTCCTCTCCAACCTGAAATTCTGGCTGACGGAGTTCCATTTTGACGGCTTCCGCTTCGACGGCGTCACCTCCATGCTCTACCTGGACCACGCCTTGGGCACGGCCTTCACCAGCCTGGATATGTATTTCTCCATGAACGCCGACATTGAGGCGATCAACTACCTCCAGCTGGCCAACGACCTCATCCGTGAGGTCAACCCCAATGCCATCACCATCGCCGAGGATATGTCCGGCATGCCCGGCATGTGCATCCCCGTTGCGGATGGCGGTATCGGCTTTGACTACCGCCTGGGCATGGGCATTCCGGATATGTGGATCAAGCTGGTCAAGGAAAAGCGGGATGAAGACTGGAACCTGGGCAGCATCTGGGGTGAGCTCACCAACCGTCTGGTCAAAACCGTCGGCTATGTCGAAAGCCACGACCAGGCCCTCGTCGGCGACCAGACCATGATGTGGCGTCTGGCCGGCGCCGCCATGTACACCGACATGGACAAGACCTGCCACACCCTGGTCATCGACCGCGCTGTCGCCCTGCACAAGATGCTCCGCCTCCTGACCCTGGCCGCCGGCGGCGATGCCTACCTCAACTTCATGGGCAATGAGTTCGGCCATCCCGAATGGATCGACTTCCCCCGCGAGGGCAACGGCTGGAGCCATCATTACTGCCGCAGACAGTGGAGCCTCGTGGAAAACGGCTACCTCAAGTACGAGTGGCTGGATAACTTCGACCGCGACATGATCCACATGGTCAAGGATGCGCACGTCATGGACAAAGCCTATCCCGACCTGAAGTGGATCCATGAGTCTGACCACGTCATTGCCTTCGAGCGCAACGGTGTTCTCTTTGTCTTCAACTTTGACCCGTCCCGCGCCTATGAAAACTATGCTATCCCGGTCTCCCACAGCTGCGACTATGAAGTCATCTTCAGCTCGGACGACTGGTGCTACGGCGGCGACGGCCGCATCGCACACTCCACCTGCAGTGCCTTCTTCCCGGGCCTGGCCGGCAACAATGTCAGCCTGTACCTGCCTCCGCGCACCGTTTCCGTGCTGAAGCCGCTTGCTCCGGTCGTGGAAGAGGTCAAGGCTCCCGAGCAGCCCGCTGCCGAGGAAAAGCCTGCCGCAAAGAAGCCGTCAGCAGCAAAAAAGCCCGCGGCAAAGAAGTCCACGGCAAAGAAAGCGGCCGCAGCTGAAGCTGCCCCCGCGGAAAAGCAGAAGAAGACTACCCGGGCAAAGAAGACCGCAGAGGCCGCGGAAGCTGCGCCTGCGGAAAAGCCCAAAAAGACGACCCGCCGGAAAAAGGCAGAGCCCACCGAGGCCTGAGCCGCTGCACCGGCATCACCAAATGAATTGTTCGGGTCCCACCCGTCCCCCGCATCACGGAGGCTGCGCAAGCGGCCTCCTTTTTTTGTCTGTGCTTGCGGAGGCTGCGCCGGCTTCTCCCGGTAGACCCGGAATGCCGGTTCAAATACATGGTTTAAAAATAAACTTTATATATTGTTAAAAAACGCCCCTTTGCAATGTTCGTGTTTCTGGGGTATGATACTCCAGATGCAAACTATAACGAAAGGACAGGTGATCAATGAAACACATTCTCCGTTTCATGAGGCACTCCGTGCCGCAGCTGCTTCTGGTGGCTGTGCTTCTGTGCTTCCAGGCAAGCTGTGAACTGGCGCTTCCGCAGTATACCAGCAGCCTGCTGAACATCGGCCTGCAGCAGGGCGGCATTGAAGATGCCGTTCCCGATACCCTCCGGGAAGACAGCCTGCAGACCATCTCCCTCTTTTTAACCGATGAAGACGCGGCCTCGCTTGATGCGGCCTATGCACCCGCCGATGCTTCCGGCATCCGCAGCCTGCTGCCTACGGCAGACCGTTCTGCAGTCCAGCAGCTCGTCCTTCTGCCGGAGTGTGCCCTTTACCAGCTGGATAACAATGCGCAGGCTCCGGTCAGCGTGGCCCAGCTGAAGGCGGCCCTCGCTTCCGGCATGGTGACGAAGGCACAGCTGCAGCAGCAGTTCACCGAAGGGCTCGGCGCCATCTCGGCCATGCCGGACAGTGTCCTCAACCAAATCGCCGTGAACTTTGTTTCCGGCGAGTATGCGGCCCAGGGCGTGGACCTTGTGCAGCTGCGCAACCGCTGCCTGCTGTCCATCGGGGGCAAAATGCTTCTTATGTCCCTGGCCATGATGCTCATCTCCGTGATGACCGGCTTCCTCTCTGCCCGTGAATCCGCCCGGATCGGGCGCAACCTGCGTCAGCAGATCTATGTGAAGGTCATGGCCTTCACCGGCGCCGAGATGGAGCAGTTCTCTACGGCCTCCCTCATCACCCGTTCCACCAACGACATTCAGCAGGTCCAGATGGTCACCATGTTCCTCATGCGCATGGTCGCCTATGCACCCATTCTCGGTGCAGTGGGCGTTGTCCGCGTGCTAAGCTACAGCTCCGGCATGGGCTGGATCATTGCCTGCGCCGTTGCCCTGCTGGCCGCCATGTTCGGCATCCTTATGGGCGTCACCATGCCCAAATTCCGCCGTATGCAGACCCTGGTGGACCGCCTGAACCTTGTCTCCCGTGAAATGCTCACCGGCATTATGCCCATCCGTGCCTTCAGCCGCGAGAGCTATGAGGAGCAGCGTTTTGAAACGGCAAACCGCGACCTTTACGACACCCAGCTCTTCACCAACCGGGTCATGGCATTGATGGGG
>JAZRWD010000315.1:0-2041 GCA_045599525.1 Candidatus Limivicinus sp.
ACCCTCGGCAAGGACCTGGCTGAAGCTCAGGCACAGAAGGACGCTCTGGCCGCTGCCCTCAAGCCCATTCTCGCCTGATTACAAATCGTTTTTTCCGAACCTCCGCCTTTCGCATCGTGTTCATAATCAGGTAATCTGAAAACGAACACAATCGTTGTGGGTGAACAACAAGGGGCTGTCTCAACATGAGGCAGCCCTTTTCAGATATTCGGATATTCAATTCATTCCGTTTTCAGCCATTTACTGTTTTTTGAAGCCCCGCCATCGGCGGGGTGCTTTTTTGTGTCATGTGGTCGCCGGCTGTGCGGTCTGTCTCAGCCCAGCAGGGCCTGCTCCAGTTCCGCTACGGTATCTACCAGGCAGCCGGCACCTGCCCGCTCCAGAACATCCCTGTCCCGGAAGCCCCAGGTGACCGAAACGCAGGGTGTACCCGCATTGGCTGCGGTGGCGATGTCCACCTCGGAGTCACCGATATAGGCACATTCTGCCGGTGGAAGACCCATGGCCTCCATAACCGCCAGGACCATGTCAGGATAGGGCTTGCGGCACAGGCCATCCTTCTCCCCTGCCCAGCTCTCAAAGACGCCGTCGAAGATTTCTTCTACCAGGACGCTGACCGTGCGGGCCGGCTTGTTGGAGACCACTGCCACCCGCATGCCCGCCTGCTTCAGACGCTGCAGTAGCTCCGGGATACCGGCATACGGCCCGGTAGCAATATTACTGTGGGCGTTATAATAATCCAGGTAATAGCGCAGGATCTCCTCGACCTGCTCCGGCGGAAGGTCCGCGGGAACAGCCTGCTCGATCAGGCGGCGGGCACCATTGCCCACAAAGGCACGGGTGTCTTCCCGTCGGATTTCCGGCAGGGAGAAGTGCCGCAGAGTGGCATTGACCGACTGATGCATGTCCTCCAGGGTATCGAGGATGGTGCCGTCCATATCAAAAAGGGCTGCTCGATAATTCATGGTGTACTCCTTTGTAAAAGTGCCTGCCCGATTTGCGGGCAGGCCTGTATTCTCAGCGGTTCTTTTCGTAGAGATACCAGAGTCCCTTCAGGATCAGATCGCTGTCATAGGAAATATCGTGTGTACAGAACTGGATGACCGTGCGGGCCAAACCGCCGGTGGCAACGACTTTGCATTTTTCGCCCAGTTCTGCCTCCATGCGGTCGATCATGCCGTCAATCATTGCGGCATTGCCGTAAATGGCACCGCTTCGCATACTGTCCACGGTATTTGTGGCAATGCACTTTTTGGGCGGGGCGATGGAAATATCCGGTAGGAGACTGGTCCCGCCGGCCAGAGCCTCATAGGAGATCTTGATGCCGGGCATAATCGCGCCGCCCCGGTAGCAACCCTTGCTGTCCACCACAACGATCGTAGTGGCCGTGCCAAGGTCAATGATAATGGACGGAGTGCCGTAATAAACCATTGCAGCCACACTGCCCACCACCAAGTCACCCGCCAGAGTGGAAGGGTCATCAATGCGGACGTTCATGCCGGTCTTGATCCCCGGGCCGACAACCTTGCACTTGCGGCCTAGCAGACGCTCCAGCGCCAGGCTAACGGAGATCGTAACCACCGGGACAACGGAGGAGATGATTGCTCCCTCCAGCTGCGCGGGCTCGATGCCGTTAAAGTCAAAGATTTGTTTGAACTTCAGAGTGTATTCGGAGCTGGTAGCACGCACTTCGGTCTGAATGCGGACGGTCGAGTGGATGGTGCCGTTCTCGATGCAGCCCAGGACGATATTGGTGTTGCCGATGTCCACGGCAAGAATCATGGTCGTTCCCTCCTGACAGCCGGGGCTTCCCGGCTTGAAAAACGGGGCCTGCCCAACAGCCGGAGCCGGTACCGTTTCTGTTTTTTATTCGTTCTACTTATAGGAATATAATGCGTGTGCGGGCATCTGTCAAACTCTGCAGACGGTCAGGCGGCAGCCCGGCATTATCAGCAATTCCACCCCGGCAAATCCTCCGCAGAGGCCGGTCAGCCGGCTGGAACCGCCCCGCACCGGAGACCTGCATGCATCAGTTGGCAAT
>JAZRWD010000316.1:0-14390 GCA_045599525.1 Candidatus Limivicinus sp.
GACGCGGAATACGATGAAAATCTGCCGGACGGCCGTGGCGGACGGGCCAGAGGCTACCGCGGGATCCGCTTGCTCGACCGTTATCGCCGCTGCGCCTGACGGGGGAGAGACAGCAAAAAAACGTGTTTTTTTCGGATGAAGTTAAAATTTGCCGTGTATCCGTGTAAAACGGACGATCGCCGCCGTGCCTGACGGGGAAGAGACAGCAAAAAAACGTGTTTTTTTCGGATGAACTGAAAATTTGCCGTGTATGCGTGTAAAACGGACGATCGCCGCCGTGCCTGACGGGGAAGAGACAGCAAAAAAACGTGTTTTTTTCGGATGAAGTTAAAATTTGCTGTGTATCCGTGTAAAACGGACGATCATCGCGGCGCCTGAGGGGCGTTTGCCGTTTCCCTGGGCGCAAGGCTCCGCAGCCAAAAGGTCAAACAGCACCAGCTATCCACTCCACAAAGGACGGATAGCCGGTACTGTTCAATTACATCATTTTATAGACGAATGATGTAATTGACTTGTTTTTTGATGTTGTTGATGCTATTATCCAATTGTATCATTATGGACAGAATGCGTATGCTGAACACGGGATGAGGTCATTGCATGAGGGCTTTCGATTTTACAACAGAATACCGGCAACTGCTGACACCGGAGGTCGTTGCGCTGCTTTCGCAGATCCACGAGCACAAGGGGCAGCAGAATCTGTTTATCGAAGCAAAAAAGGATGTTCTTGCCGAGCTTCTGGAGGTTGCAAAGATCCAGAGCACCGAGGCATCCAACCGCATTGAGGGCATTATCACGACAGACGACCGCCTGAAGAAGCTCGTGCACGACAAGACCATGCCGCAGAACCGGAGTGAGCGGGAAATTGCCGGATACCGGGATGTTCTGAGCACCATTCATGACAGCTACGATTACATCCCCGCAAGGCCGGGTATGATTCTGCAGCTTCATCGGGACCTGTACAAATACAGCGGCAGTGCGATTGGCGGCAATTTCAAGAATTCGGATAATATTATTGCCGAGGAGCTTCCCGACGGCACAAAGCGTGTCCGCTTCCAGCCGGTTCCCGCGTGGCAGACCGCAGAGGCAATGACGATGCTTTGCGATGCCTTCAATGAAGCCCTGGGAAATGACGAGCTGGATCCTCTGCTCCTGATTCCCATCTTCATCCTGGACTTTCTGTGCATCCATCCCTTCAATGACGGCAATGGCCGCATGAGCCGCCTGCTGACGCTCCTGCTGCTGTATCGGTCCGGTTATATCGTCGGTAAGTATATTTCGATAGAGAAGATCATTGCCGACGGGAAGGATGCGTATTACGAGGCGCTTCAGCAGAGCTCCTCTGCCTGGCATGAGGGGACAAACGATTATCTTCCCTTTGTCCGTTATCTGCTGGGGGTCATCGTTGCGGCATACCGGGATTTCTCGGCCAGGGTGGAACTGCTGACCACAAAGGGCCTTTCCAAGCCGGACCGTATCCGCGAGACCATCCGCGGAACGACAGGCAAGATCACCAAAGCACAGCTTATGGAGAAGTGCCCGGACATCAGCCACATTACCGTTCAGAGAGCACTGGCAGAGCTGCTGGAAAACAAGGAAATTATTAAAATCGGCGGAGGCAGATATACCTCTTACGCCTGGAATTGGGAGAAGAAATAATTATGGTTACCGGAGAACTGAAAAGTAAAGTTGACAGCCTGTGGGAAATTTTCTGGACCGGCGGTCTTACCAACCCCCTCGATGTGGTTGAGCAGATGACCTATCTGATGTTTATCCGCGATCTGGACGATTCGGATAACCTGCATGCCAGAGAAGCGGCCATGCTCGGCCTGCCGTATACCAGCATCTTTGCCAAAGAGGTGCAGATCGGTGACCGTACCATCGACGGCAGCCAGCTGAAGTGGAGCGTTTTCCACGACTTCCCGGCGGCAAAGATGTACAGAACAGTGCAGGAATGGGTCTTTCCGTTTATCAAGAACCTGCATGGCGACAAGGACAGCGCATACTCCAAGTATATGGGCGATGCCATCTTCAAGGTTCCGACGCCGCTGATGCTGGATAAGATCGTCACCGCGATGGACGCCATCTATGAGCAGATGGCGCAGCTGAAAACAGCAGATATCCGCGGTGATGTTTACGAATATCTGCTCTCCAAGATCGCAACCGCAGGCGTAAACGGCCAGTTCCGCACGCCCCGCCACATCATCCGCATGATGGTTGACCTGATGGAGCCGAAGGCCGATGAAGTGATCTGCGACCCGGCCTGCGGCACTTCCGGCTTCCTGGTGGCTGCCAGCGAATATCTGAAGGAGAACCGCAAGCAGGAGGTCTTCTTCAACCGCCAGAACAAGGACCATTACATGAACCACATGTTCCACGGCTTCGATATGGACCGGACCATGCTCCGCATCGGTGCCATGAACATGATGACCCACGGCGTAGATAATCCGTTTATCGAGTATCGTGATAGCCTTTCCGACCAGAACCCCGACAAGGAAAAGTATTCCCTGATCCTTGCCAATCCTCCCTTCAAGGGCAGCCTGGATTACGATACCGTTGCTGCCGACCTGCTGAAGGTCTGCAAGACCAAGAAGACCGAGCTGCTGTTCCTGACACTGTTCGTCCGTATGCTGAAGGTCGGCGGACGCTGCGCCTGCATCGTCCCGGACGGCGTGCTGTTCGGCTCGTCTACCGCACATAAGGCCATCCGTCAGGAGATCATCGAGAACAACCGCCTGGAGGGCGTGATCTCCATGCCGTCCGGTGTGTTCAAGCCTTATGCGGGTGTTTCCACGGCTATCCTGATCTTCACGAAGACCGGCCACGGCGGAACCGACAAGGTCTGGTTCTATGACATGAAGGCCGACGGCTTCTCGCTGGACGACAAACGCAGCGAAGTGAAGGAAAACGATATTCCCGATATCATCGCCCGCTTTCATAATCTCGCTGCGGAAGAAGGCCGGGAACGCACCGAACAGAGCTTCTTCGTGCCGAAGCAGGAGATCGTGGATAACGAGTATGACCTCAGCATCAACAAGTATAAGAAGACCGAGTATGTGGCAGTGGAGTATCCGTCTTCCCTGGAGATCATGGCCGAGCTGCGTGAGCTGGAAATGAAGATCGGCGAGGAAATGGAAGCATTGGAAGCACTGCTGGGCGACTAAAAATGGGCGAATTTCATATTGCAGTATCAGCAGATGAGTATAGCCTGCTGAAAAATGGAAATGAGTTTCTTGAGGCTGCTGAACGTTGTGCAGGAATGGATGAAAAAGGTACAATACACATTTTCGGAAATGGAGAACCAACTATGTTGCCTGCAGCTTCTGTTGTAAACGCGTCTTTTGCGTGCGAAATGTACTTGAAAGCGCTTTTGCAACATTACACAGGTACTTATCCCAAAGATGGTAAATCCGGACATAATCTGCATAAATTGTTTTGCCAGCTTCCAGAAGAAGTAAGAAAACAGATTGACAGTATAATTGGTAAAACGACTGCCGGCGAATCACGCTTTGAAAAGTTTGCCAGACTCCATGCAAAGGACTTTGTTGATGCGAGATATTATGTTTCGAGGAACGGATGGCAGGAGCTATCCCCAATTATGGTCTATACTTACACCTTTAATGTGAGTCAGGTAGCCAGATATTTACTTGAGAAAAATTCGGATTTGTAGAGATTTGTAGGGATGAATGATGGAAAGATATAAACTTGGCGAGATATGCCAAATCGTATCAGGGAGCACACCGAAAACTGGTATTCCTGAATACTGGGACGGTGATAGGAAATGGATTACTCCCGCAGAACTTGACGACGATTCGTATATTATTACCGATAGTGTGCGTAAACTTACGGAAATGGGAGTTCAAAAAACAGGGTTATCTTCTTTCCCAGCAGGGACAGTAATACTATCGTCACGAGCACCTATTGGAAAGGTTGCAATAGCTGGATGTGAGATGTATTGCAATCAGGGATTCAAGAACCTAATCTGCGGAGAAAAAATCAACAATCGGTACTTATATTGGTTTCTCAAAGGCAATACCGAATACTTAAATTCTCTTGGTCGAGGAGCTACATTTAAGGAAATATCAAAACAGATTGTAGGGGCAATTGAAATCAATGTTCCCGACATGCATAAACAAGCAAGTGTTGTTGCTCAGCTTGAAAAGGTTAGCAGCCTTATTCGGCTACGCAAAGCGCAGCTGCAAAAGCTGGACGAACTTATCAAAGCCCGATTTGTCGAGATGTTTGGCGATTTGAAATCTAACAGTAAGCATTGGAAAAAGGTCGGTTTTACAGAGTGCGCAGTCATTGATACGAATATGATTCATGATTTCAATGGTTATGAAGATTATCCACACATCGGCATTGATAGTATAGAGAAAGAAACAGGACGCTTGTCTGGGTACCGGACTATAGCTGAAGACGGTGTAATAAGCGGCAAGTATCTTTTTACCCCGCAGCACATCATTTACAGCAAAATTCGTCCCAATTTGAATAAGGTTGCCTTGCCTAATTTTGAAGGTTTGTGCTCTGCTGACGCTTACCCAATCTTGGTAAATGCAGATGTTTGCACTCGCGAGTATCTCGGCTATACCATGAGGAGCAGTTTCTTCTTGGACTATATTTTGGCTTTTAGCAACCGTACAAATCTTCCAAAGGTTAATAAAGCACAAGTGGAAGGCTTTTCACTTCCTTTGCCCCCGATAGAACTGCAAATACAGTTTACAGACTTCATCAAACAAGTAGACAAATCAAAAGTTGCCGTACAGGCGGCATTGGATAAAGCACAGCTGTTGTTTGACAGCCTGATGCAGGAATACTTTGGATAACGAAACATAAGGCATGTGCCGGTGAAGGATGTCGGTATACGGGAAAGGAGTATACCGACATGGAAGAAAAACTGGTAAACATTTTGAATGAGATGGCAGAGGTGCTGTCTATTGCTCAGATGAAGAAACTGCAGGAGGTCCTTCTGCGCAACCTGAGTGAAACAGAAACACCCGGTGAATCTACAGGGAATCAGGATTATTTGCAGCTGTTTCTCGATGCAAAGAAAATTGAAGGCTGTTCGGAGCGGACACTGCAGTATTACCGGGTGACAATCGAAAAGCTGCTCTGCAAAATCGAAGTGCCAATCCGAAAAATCAGTACAGAGCAGATACGGGCTTACCTTGCAGAGTATCAGCAGACCAACAACTGCAGCAAAGTCACGGTGGATAATGTCCGCAGAAATATCTCCAGCTTCTTCTCCTGGCTAGAGGAAGAGGATTATATCCTGAAAAGTCCGATGCGCCGAATCCATAAGATAAAGACCAAACAGCAGGTAAAGGAAATCATATCGGACGAAGCCATTGAGAGACTTCGGGACAGTTGCTGCTGCCCGCGTGATCTGGCAATGATAGATCTTCTTTATTCCACCGGAATACGAGTCGGCGAGCTGGTGAACCTGAATATTGCGGATATCGACTTTGAAGCGCGTGAATGCGTTGTGTTCGGCAAGGGCGACAAAGAGCGACGAGTCTACTTCGATGCAAAGGCAAAACTGCATCTTCAGGATTACCTGAATTCGAGAAGTGATGAAAATCCTGCGCTGTTTGTTACGCTGGATTCACCGTATGCAAGGCTGAGGATCAGCGGTGTAGAGATAAGAATTCGCGAACTTGGCAGAAGGTTAAACCTAAGCAAAATTCATCCGCACAAATTCCGCAGAACCATGGCGACAAGGGCAATCGATAAGGGAATGCCAATTGAGCAGGTACAGAAAATACTCGGCCATTCTCAAATCGATACGACCATGCAGTATGCTATCGTCAATCAGAATAACGTCAAATCATCCCATCAGCGATATATCGCGTAAGTCAATTCGGATTTGTAAGGATGAATGATGTTAACATTAAACGACGTTTGTACTTTAATAACCGACGGTTCGCATTATAGTCCAGAAGATTCTGGGGTCGGATATCCAATGCTTTCAGTAAAGGATATGTGTGATGACCATTTTGACTTTTCTGATTGTAAGCATGTTGGGGAAGAAGATTTTCAAAAATTAGTTGCCAATGGATGCCGACCTTGTGTGAATGATATCGTTGTTGCAAAGGATGGTAGCTACTTAAAAACCGCTTTTTCAATTAAGGAAGAACAAGATATTGCTTTGCTTTCGTCAATTGCTATTTTACGTCCCAAAATGGATGTAGTTGTTCCAGACTACCTTAGTTATTATTTGAAATCTGAATCTGTATATAGAACCGTCAGTCTAAATTATATTTCTGGAACTGCGCTAAAACGTATAATTCTCAAAGGAATAAAAAAGATTCCTATCAAACTGCCATCAATCGCAGAACAACGACACAGAGTTGACTTGTTGAACGGTTTGCAGAGAGTCATTAAGTATAGAAGACAAGAACTTCAAAAATTGGATGAACTCATCAAAGCCCGATTTATCGAGATGTTTGGTGACATGGAATCTAACCCGAAGTCTTGGAGAACGAGTACTCTTGGGGATGAATGCTATTACATAAAAGATGGGCCACATAAGTCACCAAAATATTTGGATGGAACAGATGGCATTCCTTTTATATCAACGAGAAATGTTGTAAATGGCGATGGAATTGATTGGAGTACAGCAAAATATATCTCGGAAGCCGATTATCTTGAGTGCATCAAGAAATGCCATCCAGAGAAAGGTGACATTTTGTATTCTAAAGGTGGTACAACGGGAGTTGCAAAGCTCGTTGATACTGATATTCGGTTTGCGAACTGGGTACATGTTGCTGTGCTGAAGTTCGGAGATCAACTGGACGGCAGGTTTTTAGAATGCATGCTCAATATGGATTATTGTTATGCACAGTCTCAGGCTTTGACCAAAGGTATTGCAAACAGGGATTTTGTTCTTAGTGCAATAGCTCAGGTAAAGATTTATGTGCCGCCTATTGATCTACAAAGGCAGTATACCGAGTTTGTAAAACAGAGCGATAAATCAAAAGTTATCGAAACCAACGCCTTAGTGCGTTTACAATACTGCCTCATGCCGGGGCTTATGGCGGCATAAAATTGATTCGGGAGGGTCAGCACATGACCAACTTTGATTTCCTGAAAACCGAACCCAAATTCAGCAGCTTTGCGGATGTGGCCGTTTCGGCCGAAAAGATCCTGCTGATTGATTATTCGGCGAGTATCCTCAACTGCCGCCGGGCAATGGAGTTTGCCATCAAATGGATGTACTCCGTTGACCGTTCTCTGGTTATGCCCTGGGACGATAAGCTGGTCAGCCTGATGAGTACGGACGAATTCCGTGACATTGTGGATGCGGACCTTCTTCGGCGCATGGATTTCATCCGCAAGATGGGCAACAATGCTGCGCATGCCGGGAAAAAGGTCTCCAAGGAGCAGGCGGTCCTCTGCCTGGAGAACCTGTATATCTTCCTGGACTTTGTGGCATACTGCTATGCGGATGACTACACGGAAGGAAAATTTGACCCGGCCCTGCTGGACGAAAAGCCGCAGGAAGCGCCGGTCATATCCGAGGCCGAGCTGAAGCTGGAAGAGCTGATGAAGGAGAATGCTGCCCTGCGCGAGGAACTGACCTCCCGCCGTGAGGAACAGCAGCAGACCTATGTCCCGAAGCCGCTGGATATTTCGGAATACAAGACCCGGAAGATCTATATCGACACCATGCTGCAGGATGCTGGCTGGGTCGAGGGCAAGAGCTGGGTCAGTGAATATGAGCTCACCGGCATGCCAAACAAGTCCGAGGTGGGGTATGCGGACTATGTTCTGTTTGGCAGCGATGGCCGTGCGCTGGCTGTCGTGGAAGCCAAGCGGACCTGTGTGGATGTGGCCAAGGGCCGCCAGCAGGCGAAGCTGTACGCGGACCTGATCGAGAAAAAGCAGGGCCGCCGGCCGGTCGTGTTCCTGACCAATGGCTTTGAAACGCGCATTATCGATAATCGGTATCCCGAGCGAAAATGTGCGATGATCTACTCCAAACGTGACCTGGAGAAGCTGTTCAACCTGCAGAGCATGCGTTCGAGCCTGAAGGTTGTCACGGTAGATAAGTCCATCGCCGGGCGTTACTATCAGGAAGGGGCGATCAAGGCCGTCTGCGACAGCTTCGGCACAAAGAACCGCCGGAAAGCCCTGCTGGTCATGGCGACCGGCTCCGGCAAGACCAGAACCGTTATCGCCCTCTGCAAGGTGCTGCTGGAGCAGGGCTGGGTAAAGAACATCCTGTTCCTTGCCGACCGCAATTCGCTTGTCACCCAGGCAAAGCGCAGCTTTGTGAACCTGCTGCCGGACCTGTCGGTGACCAACCTCTGTGAGGAAAAGGATAATTATACGGCGCACTGCGTTTTCTCCACCTACCAGACCATGATGAACTGCATTGATTCGGTTCATGATGAGGAGGGGAAGCTGTTCACCTGCGGCCATTTTGACCTGCTGATCTGCGACGAGGCGCACCGCTCAATCTACAATAAATACCGCGATATCTTCAACTATTTCGATGCTCCCCTTGTCGGCCTTACGGCTACGCCGAAGGATGAGATCGATAAAAATACCTACGAGGTCTTTGAACTGGAAAACGGCGTGCCGACCTACGGATACGAGCTTGCCCAGGCGGTCACCGACGGTTACCTGGTGGACTTCATGTCGGTGGAGACCACGCTGAAGTTTATCCAGCAGGGTATCGTATACGATGAGCTGTCACCCGAAGACCGTCAGGCATACGAAGATACGTTTCAGGATGCCAACGGCGAACTGCCGGAAAGCATAGCCTCTTCCGCGCTGAACGAGTGGATCTTCAACGAGGATACGATCCGCGAAGTGCTGCATATTCTGATGACCAACGGCCTGAAGATCGACTACGGCAACAAGATCGGCAAAACCATTATCTTTGCCAAGAACCATACGCATGCCGAAAAAATCCTTGAAGTGTTCGGCAAGGAATACCCGCACCTGAACGGCTATGCCAAGGTCATCGACAACTACATGACCTATGCCCAGAGTGCAATCGACGAATTTTCCGAGCCGAAGAAGCTGCCGCAGATCGCCATTTCCGTGGATATGCTGGACACCGGCATTGATGTGCCGGAGGTACTGAACCTGGTGTTCTTCAAGAAGGTCATGTCCAAGGCGAAGTTCTGGCAAATGATCGGCCGCGGGACCCGTCTCTGCCCGGGCCTGATGGACGGTGAGGATAAGCAGAAATTCTATATCTTCGATTTCTGCGGAAACTTTGAATTCTTCCGCATGAACCAGGGCAGACCGACGGCCAATATGATGGCCCTGCAGGGGGCAATTTTCAGCCTGCAGTTTGAGATCGCGTTTAAGCTGCAGGACCTGCAGTATCAGACGGAGAAGCTGATCGCCTTCCGTAACGAGCTGGTGAAGCACATGTCCGGCAAGGTGCAGGAGCTGAACCGGGAAAACTTTGCGGTTCGGCAGCACCTGAAAGCGGTGGACACGTATTCCGTTGAGGACAATTATCAGACCCTGACCTATGAAGATACCCTGACCGTGAAGCAGGAGCTTGCACCCCTGATTGAACCGGAGCGCGATGATGCCAAGGCACTGCGCTTCGACGCACTCCTGTATGGCATTGAGCTTGCCCTGCTGGCGGGAAAGCAGTACAGCCGCGCCCGGCATGACCTGATGAAAAAGGTCTCTGCAATTGCAAGTGTGGCCAATATTCCGGAAATCATGATGCAGGCAGAGCTGATCGATAAAATTCTGCATACCGATTATGTGGAGAACGCGGGAATCAACGAGTTTGAGTACATCCGGGAGAGCCTGCGTGACCTGATAAAATATATTCCCATCGTTAAGGTCCGTTATGACACGAACTTTGACGACGAGATCCTCTCTATGGAATGGAAAGAGTCTGAACTGGAAAACGATGACCTGAAGAATTATAAGGCCAAGGCAGAGTATTACGTGCGGCAGCATCAGGACAACGAAGTTATCGCCAAGCTGAAGAGTAACATCCCCCTTACCTCGGCGGATATCAAAGCGCTGGAGCAGATTCTCTGGAGCGAACTCGGCACGCAGGAGGACTATGAAGCCGAATATGGCAATAAGCCTCTGGGTGAGTTCGTCCGCGAGATCGTCGGTCTGGATATGGCTGCGGCAAAGGCGGCCTTTGCCGAGTACCTGGATGAAGCGAATCTGGACAGCCGACAGATCTACTTTGTGAACCAGATCGTGGAATTCATCGTGCACAACGGCATGATGAAGGACCTGTCTGTACTGCAGGAAACGCCGTTTACCGACCAGGGCAGCATCGTTGAGGTATTCTCCGACCTGACCGTGTGGATGGGGATCCGCAAAGTCATCGAGCAGGTCAATGCAAACGCACTGGCAGCATAAAAAAACAACAGCCCTCTCAAACCACAAAGGCTTGAGAGGGCTGAATGAATTATTTCGTTTTAACTGACGAAACGAACCGGATCAGGCGAGGTACTTGGCCTTGAGGCGGTTGTACTCTGCTTCGATAGCGGCAGCATCGGGGCCGTCGGCGGGTACGCCGCTGACCTTTTCGAGAGCGGCCTTGACACCGATCTCAGCGATCATCTTGTTCAGCTCGACGCTCTGTTCGTCATCGGGGTTGCAGTACAGCAGAGCGGTAGCAACGCCGGTGTAGTAATGCGGGGTGGCAATGCCGAATTCGTGGGCATGGACCATCGGAGCAATGATACGGTCGTCCGGGGAGAGCTTACGCATCGGCTCACGGGCAACACGGACAGCGTTGTCGATGATGTACGGGTTCTTGAAACGCTCAACGAGACCGGTGCGGTAGGTGAGCATGGACTCGGCGGTGAAGCCGTGGCGGTGAACCAGCATTGCGCCGCATTCTTCCATCATGCCGTAGACGACCTCAAAGATCTCGGGATCCTTCATGGCGTCGTTGATGGTGGTGATGCCCTTGAGGTAGGCATAGTATGCGGTGACGGCGTTCGGTCCGTTCAGGGTGAAGAGCTTGCGCTCGAGGTAAGCGGTCAGGTCTTCGACAACTTCCATGCCTTCGACGGCAGGGGGATTGCCCTTGAAGCCGGCGCGCTCAACGTCCCACTCATGATAACGCTCGACGAAAACTTCGGCGGGCAGAGCATCGGTGCGGGGCGGGATGATGCGGTCAACAGCTGCATCGGGGAAGCCGATGTACTCTTCGCAGTAGGCAGCGTCTTCGGCGGGCAGTGCGTCGAGGATGTGCTGCTTGAGCTGGGAGGTGCCGCGGATGGCGTTTTCGCAGGCGATGACGTTCATCACTGCGGTGACGCCGGCAGCCTTACGGGCTGCGATGCCACGGGCGATAGCCGGAGCGACCTTGGGCAGTGCGGTGAGACCGCAGGAGGTGCAGATGAGGTCGGTGTCGGGATCGGCGATCTGCTGAGCCATCTCGGGGGAGAGGGAGCTCATGGCAGAGATGTTGGTGCAGGTGGTGTCAACGGAAACGGTGTCCATCAGGTGGACGGTGTATTCCTTGCGGGTGTTGATGTCATTGATGACGTCCATGTTGACGTCGGCAAAAACGACGTGGTAGCCGGACTTCTCCAGCAGCATGCCGATAAAGCCGCGGCCGATCTGGCCGGCGCCGATCATTATCGCTTTTTTCATTAGATGTTCTCCTTCAGAGCGACCTGCATTGCTTCTGCTGCAGCTGCTTCGTCTTCGCCTTCGACGGTGATGGTGATGGTGTTGCCGCACTTGGCTGCAAGGCCCATCAGGGTGAAGATCTTCTTGGCATCAGCGGTCTTGCCGTCCTTGGTGACCTTGATGGAGGAGGTGAATTCCTTGGCCTGCTTGACGATGACGCCTGCGGGACGGGCATGGATGCCTTCGGGATCGGTGATAACGTAATCGAACTGGATCATGGTGGATGACTCCTTATATAAAATATTTTTTGAAAGACAATTCTAAAAACTGGATTTCTACATAAAACAGGGGGACGGGCATCTGCCCGCCCCCCTGCGGGCTAACGAAGCATTACCGGAGCCGGAGCGGCTGCCGGACCTGCGGAATTACTGAAGCTTGCTGAGAACCCAGCTGACGTCCTTGGTGGTCTTGAGCTGTTCCATGATGTCTTCGTCTTCGAGCATTTCGCCGATCTTGCCAAGCAGATCGAGGTGCTCATCGCCGATGCCGGCAATACCGAAGACCAGCTGTGCCTTTTCGTCGCCGAAGTCAACACCGTCGGGATACTGGACCATAACGATACCGGTCTTCTTGACGGTGCCCTTGGCCTGAGAGGTGCCGTGGGGGATAGCAACGCCCATACCCATGTAGGTAGTGGTGAGCTTTTCACGTTCGACCATTGCGTCAACGTAAGCGGGCTCAACATTGCCGAGCTTGACCAGCAGGTTGCCTGCGGTGCGGATAGCGGTTTCCTTGTCGACGGGCTTCTGGCCGAGCAGAACGCCGTCAGCAACGATGACGGAGGGCTTGCCGGAGACTGCGGGAGCAGCAGCTGCGGCGACCGGAGCGGCCTCTGCGGGAGCAGCAGTCAGCATATCATAGAGCTTGTCCAGGTTCGGGTCGGTCAGGAAGTTGCCGATGGTGATGATCTGGGCATTGGGAGCGGACTTCTGTGCGCGGGCGACCAGGGTCTGCTGAACGACAGCGATGTCGCAGTCAGCGGGGATGGTGTCGACGGAGGTGTTGGTGACGGAGATGTCAGGGCGCTGAGCCTTGATGCGGTTGCGGAACTTGGTTGCACCCATTGCGGAGGAGCCCATGCCGGCATCGCAGGCGAAGATGACCTTCTTCACGCCGGAAGCGGACTTGACTTCAACAGCAGCGGGAGCCTGGCCCTTGGACTCAGCCTTGCGGGCAGCAACTTCCTTCTGTGCGTCTTCGAGGTTCTTGGTGCCGCTCATCTTAACGATGGGGGCAGCAATCAGGAAGGAGACAGCAGTGGCGATAACAACACCCAGGAATACCATAACCATGGAATCCCGCGGAGCCATGGACATAAATGCGATGATGGAGCCGGGGGATGCAGGAGCGGTCAGGCCGCACTTGAACATGGAGAAGAATGCGATGGCGCAGATGTTGCCGACGATAGGAGCAATGATGACGACCGGGTTCATGAGGATGTACGGGAAGTAGATCTCATGGATACCACCGAAGAAGTGGATGATGATAGCGCCGGGAGCGGACTGACGGGTGGTGCTGTCCTTGCAGAAGAGAGCATAGGCAAGCAGAACACCGAGGCCGGGGCCGGGGTTAGCTTCGAGCATGAACATGATGGAACGGCCTGCTTCGGCGACCTGCTCGATGCCGATCGGGGAGAAGATGCCGTGGTTGATGGCGTTGTTCAGGAACAGGACCTTGGCCGGCTCGATGAAGATGGCGACCAGGGGCAGGAGGCTGTGGCTGACGAGAACGTCAACACCGGCCTTCAGAACAGCCAGGATAACGGACATGAGCGGTCCAATCAGGTAGAAGCCGGCGATGATGAGTGCCAGGCCAATCAGACCGATGGAGAAGTTGTTGATGAGCATTTCGAAGCCGGCGGGCATATGGCCTTCCATTGCCTCGTCGAACTTCTTGATGATCCAGCCTGCGAGGGGGCCCATGAGCATAGCGCCCATAAGCATCGGGGCATCAGCACCCATGATGCAGCCGGTGACAGCGATCATGGCGATGACGCGGCCGCGGTTGCCGGCGACCATAAAGCCGCCCTGGCCTGCGATCATGACCGGGAGCAGCCACTTCAGCATCGGGTCGACGATGCTGGACAGCCTCTCATTGGGGAGCCAGCCTGTTGCGATGAACAGTGCGGTCAGGAAGCCCCAGGCGATGAATGCGCCGATGTTCGGCATGACCATGCCGGACAGGAACTTACCGAAACTCTGAACTTTTGCTTTCATTTGTTTCTTCCTCTTTCTCAAGAAATGTTTTTTTCCGTTGGAAACGCTGCATTCCGCCGACCAGACAGACCGGGGAAAACAGGCAAACCATGGATAGGAGTATTCTATCAATGAAAAGGCGTACTGTCAATGATTTCCCAAGGATTGCCTTTATGGAAACAGAGAAGCTCGGCAGGAGCCACTCAGGGCTCCGCCGGGTCATCCTGCAGGTCGCGGACATAGTCCAGAAAAGCCTGCGCGAGGGTACCGGGCTGCTGGGCCTTGTCCCACACCAGGTAGTATTCCGCCGTGCGCTCCGGCTCCACAATGACGCGGGACACCAGGGCCGGGCTGTGGTTGTCGGTGGTCTGGGGGAAGATGCTGATACCGACATTCTGCTCGCTCAGAGCAACGGCATCCAGATAGTTGGACTGCTCACACAGCACCTGCGGGCTTACGCCCACCTGGCTGAACCAGTGGTGAATGGCCTCCACGCGGGATTTGCGGCGGGGGATGATCAGCGGCTGGCCTTCCAGCGCGCGGAGCGGGATG